>NZ_JBQVRO020000001.1:0-400055 GCF_052439115.2 Halorubrum sp. FL23 | reverse complement strand
GACAGAAGAACATCCGTTCAATTCTCCGATCACGCTTCATCAGCGATTCGACTCAACACCGTCTTGCTCAACAATCTGCATAAACACCGCCCCGACGCGCCGCTAAACTACAACGGATGATGATCGGCCAGAATCCAAATTACTTCAGAGTAACCGGGTCTCAGACGCTCACTTAGCGAAAGTCATTCAACTGATTTCAGAGACGGGAGTTCAGTCGGAAGATGAACACCAGTATGCGGATTATTCATCTCTCTCAGTCAGGCATCTTGGAAGCATTTACGAAGGTCTGTTGGAATACGATCTCGACGTTGCTGATGAAGCACTGGTAGCAATTGAAGACGGCGACAATGAACGGTGGATATCACAATCTGATTTTGACGAGGAGATCGAAGACCAATCGACGAGAGAGGAAGGGGAAGTATATCTTAAGACGACGAAACGAGAAGAGGACGTATTTCGTTCGTACAAGCCTGCTGGAAATGAGCGGCAGGAATTCGGATCCTACTACACTCCTGAATATGTAGTGAAATATATTGTCGAGGATTCGCTGGAACCTGTTCTAAGCGAAATCAAGGAAGAAGTCCGAGAGAAGTATCCGGCAGAGGAGTATGCTGATCGATTTACTGAGAGAGTATTTGATCTCAGTATCTTAGATCCTGCAATGGGTAGCGGGCATTTCTTGACCGGGGTTGTGGACTACCTTGCTTCAGAAATTCTCGAGGCGCGGGAGCAACAGGTTGAAAATGAAGGTGTAGATTCCCTTTCGGATGAAGTAGATAGCGAATGGGTTCGTCGGCGTGTAGCCCAACGGTGTATCTATGGTATCGATGTTCAGCCGATGGCAGTGGAGCTGGCGAAGGTATCACTCTGGCTCAACACTCTCGCAGCTGAGCGCCCTCTTGCATTTTTGGATCACCACTTGAAGTACGGAAACTCGCTTATCGGGTCTGACTTAGAAGAAATAGACGAGTTACCAGTTAATGTGGATGAGGAACAGACTTCGTGGGGTGCTTGGGGGACGAACCATCAAGCCGCGGTTGAACACGTTATCGAGCTGTCCCAGGACTTGCTTGATATTGAGATGGAAGGCCGGGCTGATGTGAAGAAGATGGAGGAGAAGTATCAGGAAATAAAGGAGGATGATTACTATCAGCGTATTCTCTCGATCTGTGATGTCCATTCCGCGAGAGAGTTAGGTGTAGATGTTCGGTCGGGGGAGATTGAGAATATGGCAAGGGCGATTGATGACGATGATAAGTGGGAGGATATAGTAGCTAAGGACTTTTATCAAGCAGCGAGCGACTTAGAGTCTAAACACGGGTTTTTCCACTGGCGTCTTGAGTTCCCTCAAGTGTTCTACGGAGGCGGTGAGAACGATATAGGTGATCCAGGCGGGTTTGACGTTGTTTTAGGCAATCCTCCCTACGGGAATGTTGATGAGGGTGTTGAGGAATATTTTGAAGAGAAATACACTGAGACTGCAGAGTACTTCATTGATTCATTCGCTTTGTTCATTCAGAAAGGATTATCTTTACTCCGTCAAGACGGTCAATTCGGGTATATTATTCCTCAGCAGTGGTTGACTCAGCCGAACGCGAAAGAGTTGAGGAAGTTTGTTTTGTCGAATTGCTGGGTTCGGACGATTATCCGGTTCGAGGAACGGGTATTCGAAGGGGTAGACGTTGACACAATTATCATGATGGCGGAGAAAACAGACGATTTCGGCTCTATATCTGCTTATATGGCAGATAATTCTAATGAAGATCTCCCCGAGTTGCAGAAGATACGTACTCTTGATCAGGTGTCAGTGTTGGACCAGGATGATTACCGAATTGAAATACGTGGAACACCTGAAGAGCAACAGATCCTCTCCAAGATCAGAGGCACGAGTATCGAATTAGAGCCGCAGGTTGCAGAGGTCCGTATTGGCATCCAGGCTTATAACAAGTCGAAGCACGACAAGCAGACCCGGAAAAACCGTTCATTCCATTCAGATCAGAAGGGAGGAAACGATTATTTCTTAGAACTCAAAGGCCGTCATGTGGAACGGTATCACTTTGACCCGAATGGGGCAGAGTATCTGAAGGTAGGTGATCACCTCCATGACTCAATTCCCAAACGATTCTGTACTGGTCCCCGGATTTTGATGCAGGAGATCACTAATGAGAGCAGGCGGATGCTCAATGCTGCTTACACTGAAGAGAAGTCTTGTTTCGATAAGTCGGTTCTCGGCATTATTTCTACCTCGAAATATGATACGCACTTCATCTTGGCAGTGCTTTGTTCCGAATCTATCTCCTGGATATTCCCTCGGGTTTCGAATAAGATTATCTCGAGCTTCGTTACTGGGTCTTTTCCCCGGATTATGGTGGGTGACGCAAGGAATTTACCAGTCCCGGTGATTGATTTTGAGGATGACTCCGACCGTCGAGAAGCAATCTATTCAGACATTATGGATGCTTACAGTAGGGCTTTGGAGACCGGAGAAACAGATTGGGTTCTGTATGAGTTGAAGGGAGGTGTCCGTGGTGGGTGTGATGATGCTGTTCATGATGGTGTGAGTAGTTTTGCTGAGAAGTTGGGTGGGTGGTATGATGAGAAGTTTAAGTTGAATACTGATTTGCTGAGTTATATTGAACCGTTTGAGAGTGAGGGTACTCTTGAGGAGGTTTCTCAGCCGGTTTCAGGTGTGGAGAATACGGTGTTGACGGAGACTGGTTATGAGCCGCAGTATGTTGTTGAAGGCTTTGAGCTTGAGGAAGGGTTTGATAGTGTTGACCTGTGGGTGAAGGTGGGTGAGGATGATGGTGATTCGGATGATGTAAAGAAGGTGCGTGCGTTTCGATTCTTGGATTTGTCTGATACGGAAATTAGGCTTCTGGAGGAGTATCTGCCGGTTGCGTTGGAGAAGTCTAGGGAGAAAACGTATGCTGGGTTCTTGCCGTATACTACGTCACGGCATTCGTTGATGGAGCGTCTCCGAGATTTGGAGATTCCGAAGCTATCTGATATTGAATCTAGTTTTAAGCAGTATGTTGAGGTTGCTGATCGTGAGGTGTTTTTGGAGAGTCGGATTGAGGTGACTGAGTCTCTGGTTGATGAAGCAGTGTATTCGCTTTATGGCTTGAATGCGGAGGATCGAAAAATCGTTGAAAAGGGTTTACAAGAGCAGGAAGACTGAATCAGGTATAGAAGATTTTAGCAGCTATATCGGGGTCGTTAATCGCCTTCAGGACTATCATCACCATCTATTGTTTCTGTAGAAATCACGCTCCATAGGTCCTCTTCGATTATTTCCTCTGGCACGTAGGCCATGTACTTATCTTGTAACGTGCTCAGGTGCTTGTGCTTCGTATACTCATCTCTGATTTTGAGATCGTCCCAGCCGACTGTCTTCAGATGAGAGACACGGGTATGCCGGAAATCCTTGAGTTTGAGCTGTGGTAGAGAGTGCTCCTGCTGGATCCTTCGCAGCTCCTCTCGAACCTCATTTGGAGTTACATCAAACAGTTGCTCTTGCTTTCCATCGGTAAGCTCCTCCAGTACATCTCGTTCTGTATCACTCCGTAGCTTCACGAACTCTCGATTGTCCTCCCCTCGCTGCTGTTTAAGAATATGATACCACACGATGTCGTCTTCCAATCTCACGTCGGAGGATTCCAGCAACAGCACTTCTCCCGGACGACGACAGTGAAGGTATTGAAGAGTGAAGAACTCTCGATATGGTGGCTTCGAATGCTCAAGTATCGTCTCCACTTCGCTGAGTCGGTAGATGTTCCTCTCATCAGCAGCTATCCCATAGACAGTCTCACTACCGGAGTTCTTGAATCGCCGGTCTCGGTACTTGCGGAAGTCTCTCTCAGAAAACCACTCCAGATTCATCTCGTCGCAATAGGACTGGATCGAGTCGAAGTAGTGCCGAATCATCTCTCGGCTGTCGTCGAGAGCAAATAGTACGCTGATGAACTCGGTCACTTGCTCGAATGCTCCGGGATCGTATTCTGAAAACTGGTAGCTCGCCCTAGCTGGTCGTTTCAACTGCCGAAATCGCTCTATCGCTTCCTCACCGTCAATGCCGTCCGTGTGGCAAGCAGTCAAATACACATCAAAGAGTCGAAGACATGACTTTCTATCTTGTAGTGTGGCTTCGGCATATCGTTGTTTGGCTTTACCTTGATACTCATCCCAATTCATTGTTATCGTGTATATGTCTCTCCGCTACGTGCCGATTCTATCCGGTACTGTACGTCAACGTCTCGAGATACTGGGTGCTTCTGCCGATTTGACGACTTACTAGCGTGCTTGCCAGCCCTTCACCGATGGTTCCCGTCTGTCCCCCACCCCTCTATAGTTCATATTGTCTTCGCGCGCGTACTCGCCGTGGGAGCTTCACTGCTCCAAATACGCCGAATCTAGATTATTCTGCTTGTAGTAGGATTGCTGCGGGTTCAGAATCTCTGCCGGAATATCAGCGGGCTCAGGCTGATCGAGCGCATCAAGGAGTGAAGATGGTTCTCTGCCAGCTAACGCTAATGCGACACTCCGGACGTCTTCCTCAAGCCAATTCGTATCCACACCTTCTGTCGTGTCGTAGTACCTCTTATCAAAGTCGTCTCGTTCAACTTCTGGATCCAGTTCTAGGACGTCAGTAGTCACCTCTTCAAGTACATCGACCTCTTTGAGAAACCAGACCTGCTTACGAATCTGTTCAGCGTTCGAGACAGAGAGATCCATCTCGATCGAGTCTAATGTGCGGTTATACTGACGGAACAGTTCGTTTGGATACTCAGGGCCTTCTGATTCTATGTAGCCCACGATGAATGGGCCTGTTCTACTCGCAGTAAGGCCAGCGACATTTTCTATTGCGAATTGTATAGATTTTTCTAAGCTATTTAGATTATCTTTCATTATTTCGTAGATACATAACAACCGCAAAAATGTAAATATAGGGTTTGTTCACGGTCTTGAATTAGATAGGATAACAGTACCTCATACAAATCGAGGGGCTAAACAAGTCCTGACCGATTTCACCGTCGAGAACGCACCACAGTACCCACAACGAACGACCGTATGAATCTACGAATTCGCTGACGACATTCGCCCCATCGCAAGTATGTCAGACCCAACCGACAACGTTGATGAGAAAGTCGAACTGTACCTCAACCACTACGAAACGATCGCTGACGTGACGGCCACGTTCAAAAACCAGTGAGAAACATTCACGCACAACTGGCCAATACGACTTGTTGACCAACTTGCGTCAGCCGGTCTCGGAACCGGTCACTCATAAGGCGACTACCACGTCCAGTTCGAATGCTCAAACGATACCATCGGCAACTGGTGGTTCCGCGGGACGAGCCCACACTGGGTCATGATCTTCAAACACGGATGGTGGCGACACAACGATGTTCTCCACGAGCGTCCCGACGATCGGAACGACGCTCGAATCGGCTGTCACCTCAGATTGAAAAACGATCGTGAGCAGGCACTGCGAGATAACACCCTCACACTGTATTTCCGGAATATAGGCGTGAACGACCAATCGTTCAATGACGCTTTTGCTGATCAGTTCGATGTACGAACGATCTCGAAACAGCGTTGCTATACGAAACCAGTCTCACGGGCAACAAGCGGAACACGATCGCAGCAACATACGATATCACTATTGACGACCACGATGATCTCTTCGCTGCGTACATTGCTGCGCCCGAAGAAGGGTCCAGTGACCTCGTCGTCGAAAACCCAGAACTGATCGCCATCCTCGACGGGATCTACTCTGATGCTGTCGAAGACATTTATTATACCCAGATCACGATGAGTGCTCTGTAAGTACGTCGGAAAACGCTGAATTCGATCCCCGCGCCACCTCCGCGTTGATTTATGCCACTGTCTTCGGCAACTCGGAGATTTAAATGATTTTCACTCTTCGCCTTCATTGGGTAATCATTTGGTAATCTCTGGTAAAATATTAAAAATAGTAACCGGGAACGTGGGTTTATCTAATAGTGCCCAGTGCTCTGCTACATGAGCAAAAAGCGGGGTTTACTTAAAGCAACTGGCGCAGTTGGAATAGCTGGACTCGCTGGCTGTTTCGGACTTCCACTGCTTGTATCTGATGAAGATGATGAATCTGATACCTCTTCAGAACCGCAGACTGGAAATTCAGATGAAGAGACTGCGGAAACGTCTTCACAAGAATCAGATGAGCAAGAACCTGCGGAGCCACAATATGATCTGGTCCAAAAATTCGAATTTGAGGCAAGCAATACGTTTGAGGTGACACCAGAGATCAATGGGGACATATTGTTTGCTCCTAACACCAATAGGAATTTATACGCGATCGATTCTAAAAGTGGAGAATCAATTTGGTCCCATGAATTTAATGAAGCAATTGGAGCCACGCCGGTAGCCCGTGGGGATAGTGTATTCACAAACAAAGAGGCAGATAACAATATGTATAGTTTTGACATCGCTTCTGGAGAAATTAATTGGAGTATTGATCCAGACTATGGTTTTAACCCAGGATCTCCGTCACTCAATGGAGAATATGTTTTTGTTAGATCAGATGGCGTCAAAGCATATAACGCCGATAACGGCCAGGAAGAATGGAATTATGATTTTGATGGCACCCTCTACACATCTTCGGTTCCTAAAATCACTGAAAATAATGTAATTAATACAAGCGAATATGGGATATTTGCTGTCAGTCAAAACGATGGATCAGAGGAGTGGATGTTTGAGGGCGCAGGAGAAGCAAACCCAGGAACGTTAGCAACGACCCAAACAGATGTTGTATACGCGGATGGCAGCAACAAAATATACGTTATTGATTCTCAATCCGGTGATATAACTCATGAAATTTCAACCAGCAATACTGTCTATGATTTGAGTCTTGTTGATAATATTTTGTACTATGATGATGATGGGATAAAAGCCTTCGATCTCAGCGAGTTAAGTGAAATTTGGAGTGTTGAGACTTCTATAGACCGCTTGAGTAATGACACACTTTCGGGCTATCTGTTCGGAATCGATTACGACGAAATTGTAGGCATTGACATATCGAATGGTCAAAAAATACTGACAGAGTCAATCGAAGCTCCATACAATATTAAGCCAGTTGTCGTAGGAAACTGCGTTGTTATGGGGAATAGTTCAAATTCACTAGTCGGGTATCAGATCAGCTCAGATTAGAACACTCTTTCAATTAATCGTTAGTAGGTGTATTCTTTCTTGATGCTGGATTAGTAATTGCGACACATGACTTCCTGATTGGTGCTAACAATTTGAATCTCGCACGTGCCCAGTCGAGTCAGTCAAAGTCATTGATACTGAGCTGTTGATCACCAGTTTCTCGGTATTGATACTCTTGACCGTGGGTATTTATCGTTGAAATATTGAGTAACTGACAATGCGATTCTTAGAGCAGAACGCCACGGTTCTGGTGGTAGTAATGCTAATAGTAGCATCACTAACCCTGACTGCTCCCGTGGCAGGTCAAAGTGGAATAGATACCTCTAACTTAGAAATTGGCGAGCCAGCGGGACCATCTGAAATCGAAGTCGGAGATGAAATGACACTCACATCGAGTGCGTCGATACGTTCACTCCCCGCAGATTGGACTGCTGAAGTTGACTTCACGGCGTACGCGAACGGCAACGAGGTAGGAACACAGAAGGTAAGTCTCGAAGATGGAGAAAGCGTTGACATCTCGGTCACTCACTCATTCGAGGAAACTGGATCTAAGGATCTTCATTTTGAGATTACAGGAGAGTTGACTCGCAAAGGAGCGATAGCCGAGCAAACTACGACGATTGATCGAACCACGCGGTCGGTGTCGGTGACAGTCGTTGACGGCAACGAGTCCGATACTGAGGAGACACAGAACAACACTGAATCAGCGGACGACAAGCCGGATGCCGAGGAGGCGCAGAGCGACACTGAGTCGGGTGACGACGAGACTAATGCTGAGGAGACGGAGAGTGACACTTGGTCGGTTGGTGACGAGCTCGACGATGCGACTAGTACGTTTGGGACACGGATCACTACAGAAGGGGCAGTATTTGTCGCCCCTGAGTCGGTTCAAAGTCAAGTGGATAACGTTCGTGAGAATGTCCCGCTGGGCGCGGATCCCGTCCCATATGCGTTCGTACTGGCCACCTCAGAGGGGTTACACCTCGTACTGAGCGATAAGAAGCCGAAAGAGGGGTACGCCTCAGTTGAGGGAATCGAGTCGGATCGTGAAGGGATCTCGATCGACAGGGACGGTACGGCCGATTTAGAACTGACTCCGGTTCTATCTAGAGAAGTAGAGTATCAGGATCCATCGAAAGCAAGCATCAAAGAGGTATCTCAGGACCCGGACGACTATCGGAGAGAGTTCGTTGAGTTCACGGCAAACCACCGGAGCATCGCTCTTGATGACGAACAAAGTGAGTACAAAGCCACCGTTGGTGTCTTAGTCGATGACCCACTCAGCTCCGAAGAGCTATTCGGGACACTCGGTGAACACTCATCCACGACGTTAAAAGAGGCAGAAGACGAGACGACTGGCAGCGTTTTAGGTGACTATTCCCAGCCGCATATTGTCACAACGGCTTACGGAACAGAAACGGATTACTGGGAGAATACGGCCGTTAGAATGTCTGGCATTGTGGCTACGCCTCAGTCTCCTGCTGGTGAATTTATTCAGTCTCAACAGCAGTTCAACACACTAGCGACAGATCAAGGAACGCCGATACTGTACGTCATCGACGAGGAACATGACGCTCAACAGGAGTCGATCGCTGACCTTTCGACGAACCCAGCGGCCTACGAAGGCGATACAGTCCGATTTGAGTCGAATCTATACATGAACACAATCAGCAGCAAACGCGTGATTGAGTCCACAGGGACGAAAATGCCACCGGTAGACACAGTGCTACACGGTGGTGTCGCTTGGAACACATTGCCGGACAACCGTGACGACCTCATCGGAGTAGTAGCAGCATCATCAATTACGCAAAAGCAGCTCAGTGAAGTGCGCAAAGGGACGTACGAAGTAACAGGCGAAGTCGTCCCGGCCAGTACTATCGACGGACACGGGTCACAGGGCGTCGTAGTGCTGGCATACAATCTTGAGAAAACCGGCTCTCTTGAGAGTGCTTCGGTAAGTGATCTGGTCACACAAGAGAGCACAGGTCTGTCAGCGATGTTAGAACGGCAAGCCAACCCCACCCAGGATGTCTCTACAATCACACAGTCTGGTGAGGATGCAGTCGAGGCTGCTGGTGAGTCCGGCAACGAATCGACCGATGAAGTCACTAGTCAGGACGGCAGTGATGATGCTGCCGAAACAGCCGATGAGTCCGACAACGAATCGACCGGCGAAGACACTGATCAAGACGACAGTGAGGCCGCTTCGGAGACAAGCAACGGTGCAGAGACGCAGTCAGAGAGTTCTTTGGAGGAGACCGAAAACACGGAGGCCAGCGAATCAGATACAACTCAGAGTACTGAATCTGATGAAGGCAATGGCGTCATGGGGTCCATCTCCGAACTGATCCAGCTGTTCACGGATCTCATCTCGTAACCGGATTCCACAAGCTGGCCGCCGATGTGGATACTACTGCTCTGCTGAATCCGATGAAGGCGGCTGGATGGTGAAGATAGCGTTCAGCATTTCAGCAGGAGTAGGTTGCAGATGGCCGGTCGGAAACGGCCTTTCGCTCTTCAAACTATCCCATCGATCAAAGTCCAGTTTGAGAACCCGCCGCCAATGGAATCTGAGGGACGAGTCTATAGCCCTGATCCGTGTGCAGCCATGGATTCTACAGGCCAGTCATAACCCCATTACAGTGAGAAATAACGCTCCCCAGTAATCACAACAGTAAAATAAATAAAAATATACATTTATGTGGTCTAGCTGTCCTCCCACCGGAGGGATTGGTAAAGAGCGCTCTTCCCATTTTCTTGCTTTGCTTTTTGCTTTTTAATTTTGTTTTCTTCGCGACTTTTATTTCTGTTTCTTTAGCCAGAACTTTACATGATTGCGGCACGAGAAGGCTTCTGCTCGTGCTTGCGAAAATCGCAAGACTGCGGGCATATACGAGATCAAACTATGGGAGCAAGCAAACACCTGAGTAACGAGGATAGCAACGACGGAAGCAAGACCTACATCGAGTTCAACTCATCCGAGGAAAGCCAGCGCGCGGCATATAGACTCGCCTCGCGTGGCGGTCAGTTGAGAGAGGGTCTCAACGACCTAGATGAGTTCTTCGCTGAGATGGTTCCTCACGTCGCCAAACACCTCTTCGAGAGTGACAGCATTCCTCTAATGGAATGGATGGAACTCAACGAAGAAGATCTCGAAGAGTACAGAGAGGAAGTCCTCCAAGCGGAAGAGGACGACGAGTAACACACAGCCGCACCTCTTTTTATGAGCGACTATTCAGAGAACGACGAGCAACGGGTATCGAATCAACCAAACCAAGGGTATGAGCTAGAAGACGCGGTACAGGAAGCTCTCGACGACTGGAGGGCTGATGAATCCCTACCAGTATATGGAAAAGACGAGTATATCGTGGCTAAAGAGGATCTGCTAGTAAAGCATATCACGGTTATGATTGCTACCGCAATAAACGAGTCTACAGAGTAGAGTACGCTCTCTACTCTATTATTCTGTACTAGAGGGAAATGACCAGAGGTAGCAGTAACATCAGAGATCTCGATCCGCGATTTATTTCATCACGACGTACTCACTAATGATGTGCGATGTAGTGATTCTCGAACATGTCGAGCTCGCAGTCGTCGCTCTCGCATTTGACCTCCATCGTCGATGGCATATACGGAGACGTTGTGGCGGCGTGGGCTTAAACGGCGTGGCGGCGGCGGTCTCCTCCCCGCCTCAGGCGGCGGGTTCGGTGCGCACCTCGATCCGGGCGCCGTCGGCCCCGTCGACCGCCTCGACGGTCCAACCGTGCGCCTCCGCGATCCGCGAGACGATGCCGAGCCCGAACCCGGTCCCGTCCGCGGCGGTGGTGAAGCCGGCGTCGAACACCTGGTCGCGCACCCCCTCCGGGATCCCGGGACCGTCGTCGGCGACGAAGAACCCCTCTCCGTCGTCGAGTTCGCCGACGCGCACGGAGACGGCGCCGCCGTGGTTGATGGCGTCGCCGCCGTGGTCGATGGCGTCGCCGGACTCCGCCCGGCTGTCAGTGGAGCCGTGCTTCACGCAGTTCCGCACGAGGTTCTCGAGCAGTTGGACGAGCCGATCGCGGTCCGCCTCGACGGTCAGGTCCACGTCGGCGTCGAGCGTCGCGTCGTCGGTGGCGCTCCCCGACCAGCAGCGCGCGACGGCGGCGTCGAGGTCGACCGGCTCCGTGTCGGTCACCCGTTCGCCGTTCCGCGCCAGCGTGAGGAGCTGTTCGATCCGCGTCTCCATCCGGTCGTGCGCGCGGGCGGCGTGGTCGAGGTCGGGGTCGTCGTGCCGCTCCCGCGCCAGTTCGACGCGCCCCTTCGCCACGGACAGGGGGTTCCGGAGATCGTGCGAGACGACGCTCGTGAACGCCTCTAGCTCTTGGTTCCGCCGTTCGATCTCGGCCTCGTACTGCTTCCGCTCGGTCACGTCCGTGACGAACCCCTCCAACACCGCGGTCCCGTCGACGGTCGATTCGACGAGGCAGCCGCGCTCCCACATCCAGCGGACCTCGCCGTCGCGAGCTCGTATCCGGTAGGTCGCCTCGAACTCCTCGCCCGTGTCGATCGCCGCTTGGACGGTCTCCCACGCCTGCTCTCTGTCGTCCGGGTGGATGACCTCCTCACCCCAGACGACCGCGTCGCTCGCGAGTTCCTCCGTGGTGTACCCGGTGATCGGCTCGCTCTCGCCGCGGACGAACTCCATCGGCCACCCCGGCGCGTTCCGGCAGCGATAGACGAAGCCGGGGAGGTTGCCGATGAGCGTCTCCAACCGGCGCCTGTCGCGTTCGCGGTCACCGCCCTCGCCGCGGTCCCGCCCCCGTTCGACGGCCGCGCGAACGCGGGTGCGCAGCGTCTCGCCGTCGGTGACCGGCGCCGCGTCGCTCCCGCCGCCGGTGTCGTCGTCGTCCGTCTCCCGCTGCCCGAGGGGTACGTAGTCGGTGACGCCGGCAGCGACGGCCTCGCTCGCGACGCGCTCGGACCCCGATGCGGTCGCGAGCACGAACGGGACTCCGGGGTCGCGGTCGCGGACGTTTCTGAGCAGTTCGAGCCCGTCGCTCTCCCGGAGGTCATACCCCGCGACGACGCAGTCGAACCGCTCTCGACGCAGCCGCTCGGCAGCCGACTCCGCGCTCGGCTCGACCGCGACATCGAACCCGTCGTCCACCCAGTCCCCGTCGAGGATCCGACTCTCGCCCCGCTCCGGAACGCTGAGGACGCGGACGGTCTCCTCGGTAGGGGCCGACATATTCGCTTGTTAACTGTCGCTATCATAATGTTTGCGGGAGTGTCGGTTCGGTCCTCTCGGGACCGGCACCGTCCGGGCGGCGGGACGCTCGGCGGGGGGACACGGCCAGCGTCCCGCTCCCGACGCCGGCGGCTCGCTCCCCCGACGTTCCGCACGCTTTTCCCGTCTCGGCCGACTACGGTGGCGTAACATGACCGATTCGCCCGCGTCGGGCCGGGGTTCGCTCCCGCCCGACCCGAACGACCTCTCCGTCACCATCGTCGACGGCTACGTCGACGAGCCGGCGCATTTCGGCGTGCCGCCGTACATCTCGACGTACCCGCGGTACACGGCCGGCGCGCTCGTCGACGCGGGCGTCCCCGAGTCGCAGATCACGTACCACACGATCGACGAACTGCGCGAGGATCGGGGGAAACACGCGGCCGTCGCGAACGCGGACCTCATGGTGTACGTCGGCGGGATGACCGTCCCCGGGAAGTACGTCGGCGGGACCCCCGCGGAGCCGGACGAGGTGCGCGAGCTGGGGTGGACCGCGGACGGCGTCACCCTGCTGGGCGGGCCGGTGCGGTTCGGCGTCGGCGAGGAGAACGCGGGCGCGACCGAGACCGAGCGCGACGACCTCGACTACGACTTCGTCGCCATGGGCGACGTGGAGGCCGCCGCGTACGACCTCGTCAGCGAAGGGTTAGAGGGGTTCGGCAACCGGATGCGCGACAACGCCGAGATCGACCGGTGGGCCGAGAAGGGGGCGTTCGTCGTCGAGCAACACCCCAACCACCCCGACTACCTCATCTGCGAGATGGAGACCTCACGCGGGTGCGCCTACCGCTGTTCGTTCTGCACGGAGCCGCTGTACGGGAGTCCGGCGTTCCGCGAGGCGCGCTCGGTCGTCGACGAGGTCGACGCGCTCTCGGACCGCGGCGTGAGGCACTTCCGGCTCGGCCGGCAGGCCGACATCCTCGCGTTCGGCGGCGACGGCGAGGCGCCGAATCCGGACGCGCTCCGCGAACTGTACGGAGGGATCCGCGAGGTCGCGCCCGACCTGCGGACGCTCCACCTCGACAACATGAACCCGGTGACGATCACGGACTACCCCGAGGCCTCTCGCGAGGCGATCCGCGTGATCGCCGCGCACAACACGCCCGGCGACACCGCGGCGTTCGGGCTCGAGTCGGCCGACCCGGTGGTCCAAGAGGAGAACAACCTGCTCGTCACCGCCGAGGAGTGCCTGGAGGCGGTCCGCGTCGTCAACGAGGAAGGCGGGTGGCGGCCGGGCGACGCGCCGGCGACGACGCCCGGCGGCGACGACCGGGTGACCGGCCCCTCGACCGGCCCGGACGCCTCCCCGCGGCTGCCGAAGCTCCTCCCCGGGATCAACCTCGTTCACGGCCTCACCGGCGAGCGCCCGGAGACGTACGAGCACAACAAGGCGTTCCTCCAGAGCGTCTACGACGAGGGGCTCATGCTCCGGCGGATCAACATCCGACAGGTGATGGCGTTCGCGGGCACGGAGATGGCCGAGACGGGCGCCGAGGTGGCACAGGAGCATAAAGACCAGTTCCAGGCGTACAAACGCGAGGTCCGCGAAACGGTCGACAACCCGATGCTCGACCGGGTCGTCCCGCCGGGGACGGTACTCCCCGACGTGCACCTGGAGTACCACCAGGACGGCAAGACGTTCGGACGCCAGCTCGGCACCTACGCGCTCCTCGTCGCCGTCCCCGGCGAGCGGGAGCTCGGCACCGCCATCGACGTGGCGATCACGGACCACGGCTACCGCTCGGTCACGGGCGTTCCGTACCCCCTCGACGTCAACGCGGCGTCGATGGACGAGCTGACCGCGATCCCCGGAATCAACCGGAGCAAGGCCGGCGACATCGTCGTCGGCCGCCCGTACGGCTCGGTCGAGGCGGTCGACGCCGGCGTCGCCGACCTCTCGCGGTTCGCCGTCGCCGACGACACGAACGTCCCGATCCCGGGACGAGACCGCGCCGGATCGGGGCCGGGTCCCGCCGCGCGCTCCGGGCTCGACCGACGCGACGGCTCCTCCGTCGGACGCGGGGACTGAGGAATGACGGCGCCGGACTCGGGCCCGCGCGTGGCCCGCGTCGAGGTCCCGGTCGACACCCGCGCGCCCGGCGGGACGACGAACGCCTACCTCGCCGCCGGCCTCCTCGTCGACCCCGCGGCGCGGACGGACGCGCTCGACGCGGCGGTCGGCGTCGGCGGTGCGGGGGAGAGGGGCCGAAAGCGAGTGGGCGACGGCGAACCGGAGTCCGTCGCGGTCGACGCGATCGCCGTCACGCACACGCACCCCGACCACGTCGGCGCGGTCGCCGCGTACGCGGAGCTGACCGGCGTGCCCGTGTTCGCGCACGCCGACCACGTCGACCGGTTCGCGAGGGCGACCGGCGTCGAGCCGGACGGGACGTTCCGCGACGGCGACCGCGTCGGCGACACTCCCGTCCGCGCGGTCGAGACGCCCGGACACGCGCCGGATCACGTCGCATTCGCCGTCGCGTCGGCGGGCGAGCGCGGCGACGAGAGCGCCGACGGCGACGCCGCGGACGGCGGTCCCCGCGACCTCCTCTGCGGCGACCTCGCCGTCGCCGAGGGGAGCGTCGTCGTCGGGGCTCCCGACGGCGACCTCCGAGCGTACCTGGGGAGCCTCGAACGGGTCCGCGACACCGGCTACGGGCGCCTTTACCCCGGACACGGCCCCGCAATCGACGACGCGGAGTCCGCCTGTCAGCGGCTGATCGACCACCGGGCGGACCGCGAGCGGGCGGTTCTCGACGCGGTCGACGCCGGCGCCGACGGCGTGGACGCCGTGGTGGCGGGGGCATACGAGAAAGACCTGACCGGCGTCGCGGACCTCGCGCGGGCGACGGTCGTCGCGCACTTGGAAAAGCTCCTCGCGGAGGAGCGGATCGCTCCGGAGTGGAGCGATCGGATCGGCGGCGACTCGGGCGACGAATAGCGCGTTCGCCGGTTTCAGGGCTCGGCTTCGAGGTGCGCCGCCAACTCGTCGAGCGGGGTCTCCGTCACGTCCACGAACCGGCCGCCAACGTCTTCGACCCCGCTGTCCGCCGCCGGGTCGTCGCCGACGTGAACCAGCGACCCGGGCGCGATGTCGAGGGCCTCGGCCGCCGCCTCGAACGCCTTCGGGTGGGGCTTCCGCCAGCCGCAGCCGATGCTGGTCGTGACCGCGTCGAACTCGCCGCGGAGCCCGGCGCGGATCAGCGTCTTGGGGACGAGTTCGGGCACCGCGCAGTTCGAGAGGAGCCCGACCGGCCCGCGGTCGCTCACGTCGCTGACGGCCTCCAGCGCGCCGTCGCGCCGGCTCACGTCCGGGTCGAACGCCGCGACGACGGCGTGCCGGACGACGTTGTCGGCGGCCTCGACGCCGCGGGAGTCGAGCGCGTGTGCCACGTGAGCGGGGAGGGGGACCTCGGCGCCCGAGGGGGCGTCCACATGTCGCTCGCCGTACGCGACGTGCCAGTCGTCCGGCACCTCGACGCCGCGCGACTCCAGCTCGCGCGCGACGATCTCCGCGGGGTCGGACGGGTACTCGACGTCGACGAGGGTCCCGAACAGGTCGAAGGTGACTGCCACGATACCCCCTCCTACGGCGAAAACGGGATTGAACCTGTCGATCGGTGCGATCGATGCTTCGGGCGCCCCGTCGCTCGCCCGAACGCGGGAGGCGAGCGCCCGCCAAACCGCCCCCTCAGACCATTGGTGCGACGTGGATCGCATAGAACCGGTAGAGCCCGGTCACCCACGCGCACAGCCAGAGCAGCATGAAGCCGGCCACGCCGGCTCGGAGCCGGGCGCGCCAGTGGCCCATGTCCTCGTGGATCTCGTCGATGTCCACGTCGGGGTCCTCGTAGGCGTCGGCGTTGCGCTTCGCCTGCAGGATTCTGGCGATGCCGGTGAGCGCGAACGCCAACAGCGCGTACGCCTGCACCCCGAGGAACGCGTGGATCACGGCGAGCCCGGAGAGGCGATCGAAGAGCCGCGGGAGCATCCACCCGACGATGGGGACGGTCGTGAGCGCCAGCCCGACGCCGATGTACCGCAGGTGGCGCATGAGGACGGTCCACGTCACGGTCTCGGTGTCGATCATGATCCACGCTCCGTACAGCAGGAACGGGAGGCTCGCCGTCACCGACAGCCCGGCCGCCGCCGCGATAACCGACTCGTCGACCATTACCCGCGCTTGGGTCTCCGTCGCGTAAAGCCCCGCGATCCGCGCTCCGCGGGCGCGGCGTCCCGACGCGCGTCACCGCGCCCGTAGACGAAAACAGTTAGCCTCCGGAGCACGTACCACCGAGCAATGGAGGACACCTCGACGGAACCGGATCCGGGGTCGCGGCCGGACCGGGAACCGGACGGGCCCGATAGCGACGGCGGGTCTCCCCGAGCCGACGCATCTCACGGGGACGGCGGCGACGCTCCCGACGGCGCGGACGATCTCGCCGCGCTCCGTCAGCGGGTCGACGAGGAGTACGACTTCGACGACTTCGGCCCCGCGGACATGGCCCGGATGAGCGCCGAGGAGTGGGACGCCGCGTTCGATCCGGAGTCGTGGATCACCGGCGACCGGCTGCTCGAACGCGCCGAGGCGGAGCTGAAGTCTCGGATCGCGCGCCGAGACGTGTTCGGCGTGTTGGAGCGCGTCCGCGAGGACGGGGAGGAGCGGCTCCTCGTCTACTCCGACGAGGGGTACGCCATCGTCAGGCCGACGGGCGAGGTGACCGGGCAGGGGACCGTGCTCCGCGACATCGAACCGGTCGTCGCGCTGGCGGCGATGGAGTCGCACGACGTGCCCGAACCCCCGGAGGATTGGTCGCTCCCGCACCCGGACACGGTTCCGGAGGGGTCCGGGGAGTTCGGCAACCTGATGATTCAGGTGATCGCGGTCGTGCAGGTGCTCGCCGGGGGGGCACTGCTCGTCGCCTCGTTCGTCGCCGATCTGAACACGATCGTCGCGCCGGCGATGGGGATCGTGTTCCTGCTCATCGGGCTGTTGCTTTTCGTCATGGTCGCGAACGCGCGGCTCTCCGATCGGTTCCGTTCGGAGGAGTATCGCGAGCGGCTTCGGGCCCTCCGAGAGGCCAAGGAGCGTCCCGACTTCGTGCCGGTCGAAGGCGGGGTCGTGAACGAAAACGATCGCAACGAGTGAACTGCCGATTTCGCGGGACACAAGCCTTGTAAACCCATCCCCGCCGACGGATTCAGTCGGTGGGTTTAAGCGCACCCCGTCCCGAGTAAACCTGTATGAAAAGGCGGGAATTTGTGCGGACGGCCGGCGGTGCCAGCGCCGCGGTGGCGGCCTCGGCCGGGGCGACCGGAACGGCCTCCGCACAGGAGGCAGAACCGGACTGGCCGAGTGGAGCCAGCAGCGGGAACGTCGGGTCCTACCAGGACGCCCGCGGCGAGAGCGAGGTCACCGTTCAAGTCGGGGCCGGCGATCAGGGGCTCGCCTTCGACCCGACGCTGCTGTGGGTCGATCCCGGGACGACGATCATCTTCGAGTGGACCGGGAGCGGTGGCGACCACAACGTCCAGACCGTCGAGGGCGGCGGCCCGGCCAGCCTCGACAGCGGCGACCCGATCGGCGAAGAGGGGCACACCTACGAGTACGAAACCAGCGAGGAGGACGCCGGCATCACTCACTATCACTGCGTCCCCCACACCGCGGTCGGGATGCACGGCGGGATCGCCGTCGGTGGGGACGTTCCGACCGTCGAGACGGGCGGGAACACCGGATGGCCGGAGAACATCGCTCACGTCGGCGTTCCGCTGCACGCCCACTGGGTCGGCATCGCGGCGATCCTCGGCATCGCGCTGACGTTCGTGTTCACGTTCTACCTGCTGAAGTACGGTGAGTCGGCTCACACCGGCCACGGAGGGAACCAATGAGCTCCGGCGGCTCCTCGTACGGCGACATCCACCGGTACGAGCCCGCCCGGGAGAGCACCGCCGCCGCGATCGCGATCGTGCTCCTCACCGTCGTCGAGGTCGTGTTCGTCTCCCTGTTCGTGTACGGGCTCATGTCCTCGTGGGCCTCGACCGAGTTCGGGAACATGTTCGCCGGCGCGTTGCTGGCGATGATCTTCATCGACCTCGCCTTCATCCTCCTCCTCTACCGCAAGGAGTTCCTCCCCGACGTGATGATCGTGAAGAAGCGCCGCCGCAAGTGGGAGGACCTCTACGTCCGCGAGGAGGACAAAGACGGCGTCGAGGTCGACACCGGAGACCTGACCGAGACGATCAAACAGGCCGTCTATCCGTACTACAAGAAGTAACCCGACAATGAGCCTCAAAAAACAAGACGAGATGGACCACAACGCGTGGCTCAAAAAACAGGACCTGACGGTCATCGAGACCGCGTTCCTCACCACGCTCATCTGGCTCGACAAGCGGCTTCGCATCGTCGACTACCTCGAGCTGCTGGAGACGATGTACTACCGCGCGAACCTCCAGATGCCGAAAAGCCACACCGAACAGTACGACCTCGACAACAAGTTCTGGTACTGGTACCCCCTGTACTCGCTCGGGTCCCTGTCGATCGTCGCGTACCTCGTCGCCGCCGTCTCCGGCGCGCTACTGGGCTTCTACTACGCCCCGTCGACCGCCGGCGCCGCCGCGCAGGGCGACCCGACGGCCGCGTACGACTCGCTCGTGATGATCATGAAGGACGTTCAGTTCGGGTACATGCTCCGCTCCATCCACCGCTGGGCCGCCCAGTTCATGGTGGCGGCGGTGTTCCTCCACATGCTTCGCGTGTACTTCACCGGCTCCTACAAGGAGCCCCGCGAGGTCAACTGGATCCTCGGCATCGTCCTCATCGGTCTGACGCTGCTGTTCGGCTTCTCCGGGTACGTGCTCCCGTGGAAGCAGCTGTCGTTCTGGGCCGCGCAGATCGGCGTCGAGATGGCGCTCGCGACGCCCATCGTGGGCGAGTGGGCGGCACAGCTCCTGTTCGGCGGCTTCACGCTCGGACAGGCGACGCTCGTGAGAATGTACATCCTGCACGTCTTCGTGCTGCCGTTCGTGGTGACGGGGCTCATCGCCCTCCACGTCGGCATCGTCTGGGTGCAGGGCATCGCGGAGCCGCACTAATCCAATGACCGACAACGACACTCCCATGACGGACGGAGGCACCGACGCAGAAGCGCGCACGGACGGCGGCCCGCCGGCCACCGTGCCGCCGGACGACGAGACCCCCGCCTGGTCGGACCGCAAAGAGCGCTCGCAGGGGCTCGCACAGCTCACCTACCAGTACTTCGAGCGCTCGCGCCGCGAGGACGAGGACCTCCGCACGGAGTCGACGTACGTCGAGCGCGACGTGCTCGGCTTCCCGACGTGGCCCCACGAGACGCTTCGGAACCTCGCGATCACGAGCTTCTTCGTCGGGATCATGATCCTCGTCGCGGCGCTGATGCCGGCCCACTTCGGCGAGCCCGCCAACCCCGGCGCGACGCCGGCGATCATCCTCCCCGACTGGTACCTCTACTGGTCGTTCGGGCTGCTGAAGCTCAACCCGATCAATCCCAATCTGGCCGTGCTCGGCGGCAACATCGTGATGTCGAACGAGCTGCTCGGGATCGTGGCCCACGGGGTCATCTTCGGCGTCATCGGGCTCGTGCCGTTCCTCAACAAGGGGAGCGCGCGTCGCCCCGTCGAGCAGCCGTTCTGGGCCGCCGTCGGCGTGACGGGCGTCGTTCTGGCGTTCACGCTCGCGGCGCTCGCGATCCAGAACTTCTTCCCGATCTCGCTCGACCTGCTGCTCACTCTCACGTTCATCCTGCCGGTGCTCGGCGGCATCATCACCTACGCGGTGTTGAAGACGATGCGTGAAGGGTACATGTACGACCTGAACCGCCGGTACTACATGCTGCGGCCGCCGAAGTAAGCCGGCTGAACCACCTCGATTTTGCGGTCTCCGTCACCGATGTCACCACCACCCGACCACGACGACACACAGGCGTTCGACGAGACCGGCGATCCCGTCGCGAAGGACGCCGACGAGGATCCACGGAACGAGCCCACCGGCCCGCGCGTGGGTCCCGACGGTCGGGAGATCGTCGTTCCGTTTCGGCTGTACAAGGCCGTCACCGTTTTCTCCACGCTCGCCGCCGTGATCGCGTATCTGATCGGCTTCACGCTGATCGACGCGGCGACGCTGCAGATCAGCTTCGTCCGGACGACGATCGTCTATCTGCTCAACAACGCCGGGCTCTACCCCTCCGACGACCTGCTGGTCGCGGTCCTCGCGATCACCGGAATCGCGTTCCTCGTCGCCGGAACGGCGGTGTACGTTCTCGGCACGCGGTTCCGCGGGCAAGGGATGGGAAAGCCTCAAGGTGATTCCAGCGAAACCTGAGGTAATGGCAGACGAGTTCATGAAGGGGTTCACCCTGTTCACGCTCGGCGGTCTCGGATGGCTCACCTTCGGCGGCTGGTACCGGACACCCTCGTACTACGAGATCGTCCAGCTCGTCAACCCGGCCGAAGGGGTCAACACGGCCTACGGCGAGATCGGGCTGGTTCTCGGCGACGCCTCGTTCTGGCTGATGATCCTCGGTGCGCTCACATTCTGGGTGCTCATCCCGGTGAGTCGCCAGCTCCGCGACATGCTCAGCGACGAAGCCGAAGCCGCGAACTGACCGCGAACCGGACGCGACCGTTCTCTCCTCGACGTTCACGCTCTGCCCGCCGTTTTCTCCCGCACTGCCGGCGCCGCACTTTCTCTGTTGAGGCCGTCTCGGTCATCCTGCCGTCGGTCGTCAAGTCCGTCTCTGCCGTCGTTCGTCGAGGCCGCCGATCGCCGTCGTATGTCGACGCCGACACAGCGAGTCCGGCGGGACCGACAGGTCTCGGAGGCGAAACGGTTCGCACACGGCGACGTTCGGAGGCTCGCGTGACGCGTCGACCCCTCGGCGCGGGGGTCATCGCCCGCTACCGGCGGTCGTTCAGCCGACGCCCCGTCTTCGACGGTCGGCTTCGCCTTTCGCAGTGAGGCTTCGCTCTTCGAGAACGGCGGGCAACGAACAGAACTCGATACGGGGCGGCAGTCGCCTTACGCGACGACGAACTGGTTCCAGATCCCCGAGACGAGGAAGAACAGCGAGTAGTAGGCGACGAACACCATCAGGAGCAACGACGCGGCGATCGAGCTCTTCGGGGCCTCGATCGGCATGTCGTTGCGCGCCTCGACGTTGCGCGCCTCAAGCTCGAACAGGTCGGCGATCAGCATCGTGATCACGATCACTGCGAGGATCGTCCCGCTGATCGGGGCGTTGAGCACGAACAGGAACGTCAAGAGCATCAGTCCGATGTTCGTGAACGCGTGGGGCGTGTACGGTTCGACGCTGTCGCCGTCGCTCCCCTGTTCGACGTGGTGCCGGTGCGCGATGTGTCGGGTCGCGAGGTTTGCGACCGCCATCACGAGAATCGCGTACGGCAGCATCGGTCCGACTTCGGACAGCCAGCCGAGCGGAACGAGGAACTGCAGTGGGTCCATACCCACACATCCGGTCACGAGTTATTAGAGTGTTTCCGATCAGCGCGCTCGCGACCCCCCTTCGGCGTCGCGAACGCGACCCGGTCGACCGCCTCGATCTCGATCGGTCGGTGCGGCTCGACGGCCCCGCGCCGCTCCCCGTCGACCACGAGCGCGATCGGCTCGCCCTCCCGTTCGACCGTGAGCCGCACGCGCTCCGCAGTGATCCACGCGTCCGTGCGAGTGCTGAACGGGGCGATCGGCGCCACCGCGAGGCCGCCGCCCGGCTCCACGAGGGGGCCGCCGGCGGCGTTCGCGTACCCGTCGCTTCCCAGCGGCGTCGCGACGACGACGCCGTCCGCGCGGATCGACTCCTCTCGGCCGCGGGCGAACTCGACCGCGAACTCCGAGATTCGCGCCGGCTCGTCGGTGACGACGGTGACGTCGAACGCGGTCCGCACGGGTGTTCCCGCCCCGTCGTCGACGGCGAGAACCGGATGCGTGACGCGGTTGACGACATCGTCGGTCTCCGAGCCGTCGAGGAGCTGCCGGAGGGCGGCGACGGCGCCGTCGCGATCGAAGCCGAGCCGCCGATCGCCGACCGGGATCACCGTCCCGCGCGGCGCCGCGACGACCGCGTCGCGGACCGCCGCGTCGCCGACCGCCACGACGAGGGCCGCGTCGGGGCGCTCGCCGCCGACCGCTGCCGGACCCGTGTCCGCCTCGGCTTCGTCGATCGGGTCTGCGGGCTCCGCGAGCCGCCCACCGGCGTCTCGGACCGCGTCTCGGAGCTCCGACGCACGATCGTCGTCGCCGACGACGGCGACGCGGCGTTCCGACGGTTCCATAGCCGGGAGTGTGGCCGGCGCGTGTGAAAACTTCCCGGTTCGCGGCGAGCGAGCGGAGCTAAAACGGCCAGTCGCCGGTGATCTTCATCCCGGTCGCCTTCCCCTCCCGTTCGAGCGCGGTCGCGATCGCCTCGGTCGGCCGCCGCGCGGTCGACACGTCGTCGCCGGCGAGGTCGACGACCAGTTCGGTCAGGAGGATCGCCTGCTCGCGGAGGTTTCGGGACTCCAGCTTGTCGAGCGTGTCCGCGCCGGTGTGTCCCCACCCGCGCCCGCGCCCCTCCGTCTCCCCCGAGACCATGTAGCCGGGGACTCCCCGCGCGACGAACGGCCAGTGGTCGCTGTGGGGAACCAGCTCCTCGCCGAGCGTGATCGGGTGGTCGAAGTGGTCGCTCACCCGTTTCCCGGCCGCCGCCAGCGCGTCGAACCCGTGGTGATCGAGCTTCAGGGTGCGACCGAACACGTTGCTGTCGATGTTGACGACCGCTTTGACGCGGTCGGGGTCGACACCGGCGGCGAACCGGGAGGAGCCCACCAGCCCCACCTCCTCGGCGCCGAAGCCGACGAAGCGCACTCTCGTGTCGAGTTCGTCCTCCCGGGCGGCGACGGCGTTGGCGACTTCGACGAGCGTCGCCGTGCCGGCGCCGTTGTCCATCGCCCCCTCCGCGAGGTCGTGAGCGTCGACGTGACACGAGACCACGAGGTACTCGTCGGTGTCGGGGCCCATGTCGGCGGTCACGTTCCCGCTCGTCGCGTCGGCCGTCTCGCAGTCGACGGCGACGGTGAGCGGCTCCCCTTCGCGGCGGCGCGCGAGTCGGGCGCCGACCTCCTTCGAGACGCCGACCGCCGGAATCTCGCCGATCGGCGCGTCCGCGGTGCCGACGCTCCCGGTCGGCGGGAGGGTTCCCTCGACGTGGTTCGCGAAGACGAACGCCGCGGCGCCGGCCTCGACGGCGTGGTAGTACTTCTCGCGGCGATGAATGAACCGGTCGACGGAGTCGGGCGTCGTCGAGGAGACCATCACGACCTTCCCCGTCAGGTCTTCCTCGAAGTCCCCCGGGACCCCGTACCCCAGGTCGACGAACTCGCCGGTCCCGTCCCCGCTCGGGCTCCGTGGGAGCGCGATGCAGGCGTTGCGTCCGCTCGCGACCGGGTCGCCGCCGCGTCGGATCTCGCTGCCGCCGCGCTCCCATCCCTGAATGTCGAACGCCTCGACTCGCGCGTCCCGCGCGCCGGCGTCGGCCAGCGCGTCGCGTGTCAGTTCGAGCCCGGCGCGCTCGCCGTCGGACCCGGCCATGCGGTCGCCGATGTCGACGAGCGATTCGAGGTGATTCCAACCCGCCTCGCTGGTGAAGACGTCGCCGATCCAGTCGGTCATGCCTGTGGGTGGCCGTGGCGCGGGTCAAACGTTTCGGTGCCGGCGGACGGGGGTGGGTGCCGCCGCGGTGCGGCGTCGAAGGGGGGCCGCGGAGGGGGGACGAGTTACGTCCCGGGGACCACCGGGACGAGCGCCGTCGCGGCCTCCGCGGCCGCGAACGTCGAGTCGTACGCGTGGTTCAACATGAGGTAGGTGACGACGCCGAGCACGAGCGAGAGGAGCCACGCGCTGGCGGCGATCCGCCCGACTCGCCGGTGGGGGGTCTCGTTCCGAAGCTCGGCGGGCGAGTGCGTGAGGCCGAGGACGACGGCGTAGAGGACGACGGGCACGGCGACGACGGAGAGGATGATGTGGATCGCGAGCATGATCAGGTACGCCGGGTAGATCCAGTCCCAGAGGGGGACCCACGCGTACGCCGACTCCAAGACGAACTCTCGGGTCCCCCCGCCGGCGACCTTCGGCAGGTAGAGGCTGAGGAACACGAGGATGAGGGCGAACGACGTCGTCATCGCCGCCGCGTGCTTCTTCACCTCGCCGTTGCGGATCCAGTACCACCCGAGCGAGAGCGTGCCGATCGTGACGGTGTTGACGGCGGCGATGGCGTGCGCGAAGAGGTCGACGGTGCTCCGCGTCAGTTCGGGGAACAGCGCCTGAAACTGCGGGACGAGGAACACGCCGCCGACCGCGCCGTAGCCGACGATTGTGAGGAGCACGGTGACCGCGCCGGCCCGCTCTTTGACCCGGTCGCGAACGCTGGCGGTGGACATACGCGGGGTTGTCGCGGGACGGTTATTTCGCTTTCGAGGGCGGAACGGGTCGCCGGCTGTCGGGGGGTCAGGTCACCGACGGTCGACGGGTCGGGTCACCGAGGGGCTGTCACCTGTCGATGACGCCCGTCGCGGTCGCGACCTCGATCGCGGCCGCCTCGTTGATCCCGCCCTGCAGGATCGTGTACCGGTCGCGGATCTCGTGGGCGCTGGTGAGGGCGGCGATCAGCTCCGCGTCGTCGATGCCGAGCTCGGCGGCGGTCGTCGGCGCGTCCAGCTCGGCGAGCGCGTCGCGGATCGCGGCCCACTCGCCGTTCTCGCCGCTGTGGAGGTACTCCGTCATGATCGAGGCGACGCCGACCTGGTGGCCGTGGAGCGCCCGCCCCGGCGCGGTCCGGTCGAGCTGGTGGGAGATGAGATGTTCCGCGCCCGAGGCGGGCCGCGAGGAGCCCGCGATCGACATCGCGACGCCGGAGGAGACGAGCGCCTTCACGACGACCCACGCCGACTCCTCTAACCCGGGGCGGATCATGTCGGCGTTCTCGACGAGCAGCTCCGCGGTCATCTCCGAGAGCGCCCCCGCGTACTCGCTGTACTCGACGTTGCGGAGCCGCCGGGCGAGCCGCCAGTCCTTCACCGCGGTGTAGTTCGAGATGATGTCCGCACAGCCCGCGGTGGTGAGCCGCCACGGGGCGTCCGCGATCAGCGTCGTGTCCGCGACGACCGCCAGCGGCGGATCGGCCGCGACCGAGTGGCGCGTGTCGCCCTCCGGGATCGAGGACCGCCCCGAGACGATCCCGTCGTGGGAGGCGACCGTGGGGACGGAGACGAAGCCGACGCCGAGGTGGTCGGCCGCCATCTTCGCGATGTCGATCGGCTTCCCGCCGCCGAGGGCGATCAGGTAGCCGGGGTCGACCGCCTCCGCGGTCTCCTTCAGCTCCTCGACGGCGTCGAAAGAGGCCTCCTCGACGACGGCGGTCGCGGGGTCGTCGAACTGGGCGCGCACCCGGTCCCCGGCGATGTCGTCGGGTGTCGGGCTCGTCACGATCAGCGGGCGACCGGTGAGATACAGTTCGCCGACCGCCTCCCCGAGGTCGTCGAGGACGCCGTGCCCCACGAGCACGTTCCGCGGGAGCTTGATCCACGTGGTCTTCTCGAACATACCGGGCGGTCACGCCCGCGAGTGAAAGCCGTTGTCAATGTCGATCGCCGGGACGCCGGACAGGTTCGCCCGTCGGAGAGTCAGGCTCCGAGCGCCGCCAGCGTCGTCGCCGCGTCGTAGAGGAAGTAGACGCCGAACCCGGCGAGGACGATCGCGGAGCCGACCGCGACCATCGGCGCGAACGTCTCGATCCGGCGCTCGGCGGCGACGAGCCCGGTCGGGAACCCGACAATCCACGTCAACACGCCGAGGAAGAAGCCGCCGATGAGCGCCGGGGAGCCGGTGGCGACGACGAGGGTTCCGGCGAGGTCCCCGCCGACGACGGGGAGCCGGGAGAGCACGTCGAGCTCGCCGGGACGGAGGAGCCCGACCCCGATCGTCAGCCAGAACAGCACCTGGTACGGGTTGGTTAAGGCGAGCACCAGCGCCTTGCGGAACCCCTTCCCCTCCTCGACGATGGGCTCGTCGCCGGAGGTCGGCCGGAACGACGCTCGGGCGCCGCGCGCCGCGCCGACGGCGAAGTACAGCATCAGGACGCCGCCGACCGCGACCATGGCGCCCTGGAGCAGCGGGAACGACTCCACGACCGCGACGACGCCGACGTACGCGAGGACGAAGAAGATCGCGTCGGCGGTCGCGGCGCCGAGGCCGGCCCGGAAGCCGGCGAAGCGACCGCGCAGCACGGACTCCTCGGCGATCACGGCGTTCATCGGTCCGGGCGGGGCCGCGAGCGCCAGCCCGAAGACGACGCCGGCGCCGAGCGTTACGAGGAGACTCACACCGACCGAGAGGGGCGTTTTCGTGAAAAGTCCCGCGAACGAACCGTGGGCGTTACGGGCGGGGAACCGACACCGATGTACGAGTGTGGGCGGTGGGGCGCAGGTGTTGCGGTCGGGCGGAGCCGGACCGCAGTCAGTCCGCGTCCTCGACCCGGATCGAGCGGGCGATCTCGACCGGGAGGCTCTGCTCGCCGGTCGGCGTCGCCACGGTTACCATCCCGAACGGGGCGACGTCGACGACCTCGATATCTGTCCCGGGGGTGATCCCGGCGTCGGCGAGGTACTCCAGTTCGTCTTCGTCGCGGTCCGAGACGCGGGTGACGAGCACGCGGTCGCCCTCCTCGCGGTCCGCGAGCCGCGCGCCGCTCCCCTCGTCGACGGGTTCGAGGTCCGCGCTCGGGATCGGGTCCCCGTGGGGGTCGACGGCGGGGTCCCCGAGCGCCTCCGCCACGCGCCGCTCGAACGCCTCGGAGATGTGGTGTTCGAGGGCGTCCGCCTCCTCGTGGACCTCGCTCCAGTCGTAGTCGAGCCGCTCGGCGAGGAACGCCTCCAACAGCCGGTGGTGGCGGACGATCTCCAGGGCGACCGCCTCGCCCTCCGCCGTCAGCTCCGCGCCGCGATACGGCTCGCGCTCGACGAGCCCCCGCTCCTCGAGTTTGCCCAGCATGTCGGTGACCGACGGCGAGGTCTTGTCGAGGTACTCCGCGATCGCCGACGTCGAGACGGGCGGGCCCTGCTCGGACTGGAGGACGTAGATCGCCTTCAGGTAGTCCTCCATCACGTCGCTCAGCATTTATAAGCGATCGCGTGCGCCGGCGGAAATATCTACCGGGAGTTACCGCCGCGGCGTCGCTCGGCGCACCCCCGGTCGCGCCGGCGTGGTCAGTCCTGCAGTTCCGCGTCCCGAAGCGCCTCGTTGAGGTCCTCGCGGACGCGCTCGCCGGTCTCGCGGTCCATCGCGGTGGTGACGATCCGGTTCTCCTGCACGCTGGAGCCGTCCCGCAGGAGGAGCCGGACGTTCCCGTTCGTGCCGGCGCGCGTCGCCTTCGCGCGCAACCCCGTCCGCGAACCGGTGCCGCCGGCGTCGATCGGACCGGGGACGATCTTCTTGACGTGGGGGTGCTGCGCGACCGTACTGACCGCCTTCCGGCCTTTCCGGTCGCCGATCAGCGTCGAGTGCGACCCGCCGATCTTCTCGCGGGGCGGCGTCTCGACCACCTCCAGCGCGCGGTCGCCGCGGCGGTTGAGCACCCACGAGACGACCGGGCTCTCGCGGCCGCGACCCTCATCGTTCGTGCGACCGCGGTCCCCGCCGGAGCCCTCGTCGACACCCGCGTCGGGAACGCGGTAGAACTCGTGGTGGACCTGCGCGCGCGTCTCGCGGAGGGGTTCCCGGTCGCCGGCGGCGTAGACGGTGTCTGGTCGCTTCCGGCGGATCTCGTCGGCGACGCGCCCGGCGAAGTTGCGGAGCTGGATCTCGGTCAGCTGCTCGTCGGTCTCGGGCCGGGT
This sequence comes from Halorubrum sp. FL23, assembly GCF_052439115.2. Classification (NCBI taxonomy): domain Archaea; kingdom Methanobacteriati; phylum Methanobacteriota; class Halobacteria; order Halobacteriales; family Haloferacaceae; genus Halorubrum; species Halorubrum sp. FL23. The sequence goes on along the minus strand of NZ_JBQVRO020000001.1, from coordinate 371,680 downwards.
CGTCACAGTCGTCTCGCCGACGACCGCGTCCTCGTCGAGCATCGTGAGCCGGGCGCGGTCCGCCGAGAACTCGACGACGACGGCGTCGGCGTTGGCGGTGTTGCAGGTGAGACAGTAGTCCCCGGGTTTGCGGAGCGGGGTTCCACACCGCCTGCAGTTCATACCGGACGAAGGCGCGTGCCGGGTAAAAGCGCGTCCGTTCGCTCTCTCGCGGAGGCAACCCATATAGTGGGGGCCGGCCTGAAGGAGAGTATGAACACCGACCGATCCGCGGCGGACGCCTCCGACGGGGAGTCCGATGGCGAGATCGAGGGGCGAGATCCGGACGAGCCGGGTCCCGACGGTTCCGATCCGCTCGATCGCGTTCTCGGCGACCCCGATCCGGGCGATCCGGAGCCGGACGTTCCCGACGGCGGCGCCATCGAGGACCGCTTGGCGCGGCTGTTCCGCAGCGGGCGGACGAACGCGGTGATCGCGTGGGCCATGGTGGCAGTCCTCGTTGGGGTGTTCGTCGAGAGCCTGCTCGGGTTCGACTTCCTCCCGATGGTCCTCGTCGCCGCCATCACCGCGGTCGTGGTCGCGCCGGCGGTCGCGGCGCGCGACCCGCGGGTGATGCTCCCGTGGGAGGTGCTCGGTCTCGCATTGCTGCCGGTGTTGGTTCGGGCGCTTCTCGGCGGTGAGCTGGGGACGTTCTCGACGTATCTGGCGATCGCCGCGTTCGCGCTGATCGTCACCGTCGAGCTCCACATGTTCACGTCGCTGCGGGTCACTCACTGGTTCGCCGTCCTGTTCGTCGTGCTGACGACGATGGCGACGGCGGCCGCGTGGACGGTGCTCCGGTGGAACGCCGATCGGCTGCTCGGCACCTCGTTCCTGACGACGAACGAGGCGCTGATGATCGAGTGGATCTACGTGACGCTGGCGGGACTCGCCGCCGGCGTCCTCTTCGACGCGTACTTCCGGCGGCGCGGGGCGCGGCTTCGGGGCGCCATCTGGGGGGTGGTGCGCCGATGACCGTCCGCGGCGCCCTTCGAGCCCGCCCGTCGACCCGGACGCAGAATCGACTCACGAGGGTGATGCAGGTCCTGCTGGTCGCCATCGTCGCCTACGGCGTCGCGTTCGGCCATCCGAAGGCAATCACTAACGGCGGACTCGGGCTGTTCGTCACGTTCGTGCCGGCGCTGGTCGAGCGCAACTACGACATTCCGCTCGATCCGTGGCTCGGCGTGTGGATCACGGCGGCGGTGTTCTTCCACACGCTCGGGTCGGCGTGGTTCTACGCGCAGATCGGCTGGTGGGACCACGTCACCCACGCGCTCTCAGCGTCGCTGGTCGCGGGCGCGGGATACACGACACTGCGCGCGATAGACATCCACAGCGACCGGATCCAGATACCCTCGCGTTTCGCCTTCGTGTTCATTTTCGTGGTGGTGCTCGCGTTCGGGGTCGTCTGGGAGCTGTTCGAGTTCACGCTCGACATCGTCGCCGACGAGACGGGGATCTCGATGCCGCTCGCCCAGTTCGGACTCGACGATACGGTACTCGACCTCATGTACAACTCCGCGGGAGCGCTGATCGTCGCGACCTTCGGACAGGCGTACCTCTCGGGCGTAGCAGCGCGAGTCCGCGAGGGGCTGTTCGGCCCGTCGGAGGAGCGACCCTAGCGTAGACAGGCGGCAACGACCCGTAGCGCGGCCTCTCCGCGGACCTCCTTGGCGAGCAGCGGCACGCGCTTCACGTCGCGCCCGCGGAACAGGTCCGTGGCCCGACGCAGCGCGTCCTGCTGGACCTCCCACCGACGCGCACAGAACTCGCAGGTGTTCGGGTTCGGCTCGACGATCCAGTCGGGATCGATCGCGGCCCCGCTCCCGTCGGTCACGTCGCCGACGCCCTCCATCACCCGATTGACCACGAGCGTGTTCACCGGAATCCCGAACTCGTCGAGGCGCGCGACGAGGCGCTCGGACTCGGCGACGCTCATCTCCTCGGGGATGGTTACCACGCGGAAGTCGGTCTTCGCGGGGTCCCGCAGCACGCTCCGGAGGCGCTCGATCCGCTCGCGGAGCTCGTCGAGGTCGGCGGAGGGGTCCGGCTCGTCCTCCCCGCCGCCGAACATCCCCTTGATCCCGTCCATCATCCCGGAGAAGCGGTTTCGGAGCTTCATCACGCGGCCGATCATCGAGTCCATGGTCTCGGGGAGTTGGAGGAGCCGGAGGGTGTGTCCCGTCGGCGCGGTGTCGACGACGACCCGGTCGAACCGCGGGTCGTCGAGGTACTCCAGCAGCTGGCGCATCGCGGCCGCCTCGTCGGCGCCGGGCATCGTTCCGCCGAGCAAAGAGCCGAGGCCGCCGTCGCCCTCGCCGTCCCCCGCGCCGTCGGCGCCGCCCATCATCCCCCCCATCGCGTCCCCCATCTCGCCCATTCCGCCCAGCGGGTCGCCGTCGGCACCGAACATCCCCTCCTCCATCGCGTCGTCGGGGTCGATCTCGGCGGCGTACAGGGGGATGTCCTCGCGGATGCGCGCCGGCTCGGCCGGGATCTCCGTCTCGTACGTGTCGGAGAGGGAGTGGGCCGGGTCGGTCGAGACCACGAGGGTGTTGACCCCGCCCGCCGCCGAGGCGAGCCCGGTCGCGGCCGCCATCGTCGTCTTCCCGACGCCGCCCTTCCCGCCGTAGAGGACGTAGTCCGGGGCGTCGACGCCCACCTGGAGGTCCGTGGCGGCGTCCGTCTCGGTCGGGAGCTCAGACTCGTCGCTCTCGGGATCTTTCTCGGCGTGTTCGTCGCGTTCCGGTTCCTCGACGCGATCCACCGGCTCGACGTCGATATCGTCCATACCGGGTCGTGGGCGCGGCCCGCTTGTGTACCCGTCGGTCCGGATACGAATGCATGTAGTGAGTGATTGGGCAATTCGGTGATTCGAGAGCGCGAGTGGACGGCGTGGCTACCGTCGATCGCCTATAAATCGGTGGTCATGGATCGGTGGTGGACTTCTCCAAAGCCCCAGCCGGGAGGTGGGCGCACGCTCGCTGCGCGCTTCAGTCGCTCGCGTTGCTCGCTCCCTCCAGTGCTTACGTCGCCTGCGCCCACCTCCCGCCTGCCCCTTTGAGTCCCACCCGCCCGCACAGCACCACAACCTCACGCCTCCCCAGCCTCGCAGCTCACGGCTCGCGGCTTCGCCGCTCGCGTTCGCCGCGTCCCTCGCACCGTCGGTTCGCGCCCCTCCGGACCGCTCACCGGGGCGCGCCACCGCATACAGATCCTGGAAAGTCGTTTAAAAACGGCGAGTGCGCGCTACTCGCCGACTTCGTTCGTGTTCTCGTCCCCGTCGCTCCCGGTACCGTTCCGCACTTTCACGGCGACGCCGCTCGCGAAGCTCTCGGCCTCGGCGCCGGAGAGTTCAGCCCGCCCGACCGCGAACAGCGCGTCGTCTTCGTCGACGACGAGCACCTCGTCGCCGGGGCGGATCCCGTCGTCGGCCGCGGTCACGAACTTCGCGAACGCGTTGCGCCCCTCGCGGACGAACGGCTCGCTCTCCTCGCCCACGACCATCCGGTGACGCGGGGGTGCGAACGCCTCTCGGAGCCGGCTCCCGCCGGCAACGCCGAGGGTGAATCGCCCGTCCGTGCCGTACGAGACGAGTCGGTCGCCCTCCGGGCTCCCGGGGTCGTCGTCCACGTCGCCGACGATCACCTGTCGGGGGCGGCCGCCGCTCGACCGCCGGAGGGTCAGCGTCTCGTCCGGGGGGAACAGCGCGTCGCCCGCGCCGGCACCGAACTGGTAGTCGGCGCCGGTCCGCAGGTCAGCGAGGGCCGCTGCGTCGCTCATACCTCGGCTACCGCGGCCACCCGCAAAGCGGTTGCGACACGGGACGAGCGCTACAGCTCGATCCGGTCGACGATCGACCCGTTGCCGTCGCTGTCGCGGTGGGTGTTGATCGCGACCGTTCGGATCTGGTCTTCCAGCAGGGACCCCTCGATCTTCGCTTTGAGCAGCGAGTCGACCTGGTAGACGCCCGCCGCGTTGTTCATCCGGATCACGACCTGCGCGGGGGTCTCGTCCCCCTCGCGCAGGGAGACGCGCTCGATCGCCTGCGAGGAGACGGTGTTGATCCCGCGGCCGCCCTCCTCGTAGGGGACCCGCGAGCGCCCGCGTTCCATGTCGAGGCCGTCGGCGATCCGGACGACGCCGGCCTCGCGGGTCAGCGGCTGTTCCTCGGTGTGGTGACAGAGGATGGCGTGGAGCACCTCGGCTTTGATCCGGACCCGATCCGGCACGCCGTAGAAGGACGGGAGGAAGTCGTCGAGGAAGTCCGCGGCGAGCGGGATCGAGTAGTACGGGTGATCGTGGCGGTGGACGACGTGGCCGATGTCGTGGAGCGTGGCCGCGAGCGCGATGATCACCGGCTCGTCGGCCTCGTCGAGCCCCTGCTGGCGGGCGCCGTTGAACTCGACGCCGCCGGCCTTCAGCAGGTCGTACAGCCGGAGTGCGCGGTCTCGAACGATCTCGACGTGTTTCGTGCCGTGGTCGTTGTACCCCTTCCGGTCGACGGGGTTGACGTTCTGCGCCTCCAGGTACGCCGTGATCTCCGGGTCCGACTCGATCCGGTCGAGCATCTCGTTGAGCCGATCGTCGGGGAAGCCGTGCTCTCCGTCGGGGTGGTACTCGTGGCGGTCGGCGTCGCGGTCGGGGTCGGTGTCGCCGTCGGACTCAGCGTCGGCGGCGTCGACAGGGTCGGCCTCGGCGTCGACGCCGTCGGGTTCGGCGGGATCGGGTCCGGCGTCCGGAGAGTCGGTCATGAGAGTGAAACAAACACGACGGACGGATAAAAGAATGTTCGTGGACGCTCCCGATCCGGGTGGAACCGCCCGGAGCGGCAGTTTCAGCCCGAGGCGCAATCTATAAGCGAGCCAAAGGCGCATACTCTGGTGTGACCCGACCCGCGTCCGAACGCGGCTCGCCAACGCCGACAGCGACGCGGCTCTTCTCGAAAAAACGCGCGTGAACCGTCCGCCGGCGGGAGTGGCGACCCCGTCCCGGACGACCCCCGACCCGCGCGTATCGTTCTCCGACCGACCGCCGACACCGAGCGGACACAGACGCGAACGACACACTCATGACGGACACCACGACCACGACACCCTACACGACGCAGGACGAGACGGATCGAGAGACGACTGACGAGCCCTTCGAGGGCGTCTACCCGGCGATGACGACCCCGTTCACCGACGACGACGAGGTCGATCACGAGCAGCTCGCCGCCAACGCCCGGTACCTCGAACGCGCCGGCGTCGACGGGGTCGTCCCTGTCGGCTCCACCGGCGAGTCGGCGACGATGAGCCACGACGAACACATCGACGTGATCGAGACGGTCCGCGACGCCGTCGAGGACGTGCCGGTGATCGCCGGCACCGGCTCGAACAACACGGCCGAGGCGCTCTCGCTGTCCCGGCGCGCGGCCGACGCGGGCGCCGACGGGCTCCTCCTCATCTCCCCGTACTACAACATGCCCGAACCGCAGGGGTTCCTGGAGCATTTCCGGACGATCGCCGACGAGGTCGACCTCCCGCAGATCGTGTACAACGTCCCGGGCCGGACGGGCCAGTCGGTCCCCGTCGACGTGACCGTCGAGCTCGCCGAGCACCCGAACATCCAGGGGTACAAGGCGGCGTCCGGCGACCTGAACCTCGTCAGCGAGGTGATAGAGCGCACCCGAGACGAGGAGTTCTCCGTGCTCTCCGGGGACGACGGGCTCACGCTTCCGGTCCTCTCCGTCGGCGGCACCGGCACCATCAGCGTCGTCGCCAACGTCGAACCGGAGCGCTCCTGCGCGATGGTCGGCGCCGCGCTCTCGGGCGATTACGAGCGGGCTCGGGCCCTCCACCACGAGCTGTCGCCGCTCGTCCGCGAGCTGTTCGCCGAGACGAACCCGATTCCGGTGAAGGAGGCGATGCATATCCGCGGGCGAGGCGGTCCGCGCGTTCGCCCGCCGCTCTCACGGCTCTCCGAGGAACGACGCGAGATCCTGCGCGCGCTGCTCGCCGAGTACGACGAGGGGGCGCCCGGCACCGTCGATCCGGCGGGCGTCGAGTCCGCGGCGGGTGGGGCCGAATGAGCGGCGACCTCCTGACGGTCGCCGTCACCGGCGCCGGCGGTCGGATGGGCCGGGAAGTGATCTCGGCCGCGGTCGACCGCGAGGGCGTCGCGGTCGAGGTCGCCGTCAACCGCACCCCGACCGACCCGGTGGCGGGGGTCGCGGTCGAGGACGCCGACCGCCTCGACGAACTGCTGGCGGCCGCGGAGCCGGACGCGCTCGTCGACTTCACCGGCCCCGAATCGGCGGTCGCGTACGCCGAGGCCTGCGCGGACGCGGGGGTGCCGATGGTCACCGGGACGACCGGGTTCGCGGACGCGCAACTCGACAGCCTCCGGGCCGCGAGCGAGTCGGTGCCGGTCCTCAAGGCGTCGAACTTCGCGCGCGGCGTCGCCGCGCTCAGGCGCGCGGTCCGCGAGGCCGCCGCCGCGCTCCCCGGCTACGACGTAGAGCTGACGGAGACGCACCACAACGCCAAGCGAGACGCGCCGTCGGGGACCGCGAAGTCGATCCTCGACGACGTGGAGTCGGTCCGCGACGACCTCGATCGGCGCGTCCACGGCCGCGAGGGCGACGCGCCCCGAGAGGAGGGCGAGATCGGCGTCCACGCCCGGCGCGCGGGCGACGTGACCGGCGCACACGAGGTGCTGTTGGCTGGGAACCGGGAGACGCTCGAACTCACCCACCGCGCCGGCGACCGCGGCGTGTTCGCCGAGGGCGCGCTCGACGCCGCCGACTGGCTCGCCGGCCGCGACCCCGGCTGGTACGGGTTCGGCGACGTGCTGGACGCCGGCGACGCAGGGGTATAACCATGGGGCATCCTCACATCGACGAATAAATACCGACACTCATCCATACACCAATCAATGACGCTGGAAGCCGACGTATCCGATCTGTGGGACCGCTATCAGGACGGGCTGACCGCCGCCGACGCGACCGACGAGGACGCCGCCGTCGTCGACGAGTTCCTCGCCGCCCTCGAGGCCGGCGAGGTCCGCGCCGCCGAGAAGACCGGCGACGACGTGACCTCGTGGGAGGCCAACGAGTGGGTCAAGCGGGGCATCCTGCTCAACTTCGGCCTGCGCGAGACCGAGGCGCGAGAGTACGGCGGGGTGACCTACCACGACGTGCTCCCGCTGCGCGACACCGACGACCTCGGCGAGCGCGGCACGCGAAACACGCCGGACGGGACGGCGATCCGCCGGGGGGCGTACCTCGGCAGCGACTGCATCATGATGAGTCCGTCGTTCGTCAACATGGGCGCGTACGTCGGCGACGGGACGCTCGTCGACTCGTGTGATACGGTCGGCTCCTGCGCCCAGCTCGGCGAGAACGTCAAGCTCGGCGCCAACACGCTGATCGGCGGCGTCCTCGAACCCGTCGAGGACGCGCCGGTGATCGTCGAGGACGGCGTCTCGCTCGGCGCCGGCTGTCGGGTCACGAGCGGGTTCCGCGTCGGCGAGAACAGCATCGTCGGCGAGAACACCCTGCTGACCCCGCGCATCCCCGTCTACGACCTCGTCGAGGAGGAAGTCATCTACGGCCACCTCCCGGCCGAGCGCCGCGCGTTCACCCGGATGGTGGAGTCGTCCGTCGGCGACCACGACCTGTTCGAGGGCGGCGCGTACAAGCCCGCGGTCGTCGCGACCCACGTCGAGGAGGAGACGCTCGAGGCGACGCAGCGGGAGGACGCGCTCCGCGAATGAGCGACGACGCGGCCGCGGGACCGACCGCCGAACCCGACGCCAACCCCTCGGTCCGGCGCGTGAGCGACTGGGACGCCGACCGCCTCGCCGCGCTCGCGAGCGAACACGGCACCCCGCTCTACGTGCAGGACCTCGACCGCGTCCGCGAGAACTGCGAGCGCCTGCGCGGGGCGTTCCCGGACGCCGACGTGCGGTACGCGGTGAAGGCCCACACCGGCCGGTCCGTGTTGGAGGCCGTTCGCGAGGCGGGCCTCGACGCCGAGTGCGCCTCCGCTGGCGAGGTCGACCGCGCACTTGCGGCCGGCTTCGGCGGGGACCGCCTCCACTACACCGCGGTCAACCCGCCCGCCCGCGACCTCGACTACGTCGTCGGCGTCGCGGAGGCGGAGCCGGGCCTCACGGTCACCGTCGGCGCGGTCGACACCCTCGACCGGCTGGCGGAGCGCGGCTACGACGGGCGGGTCTGTGTCCGAGTGAACCCCGGCGTCGGCGCGGGCCACCACGAGAAGGTCAAGACCGGCGGCGCGGCGAAGTTCGGGATCCCGTACGACCGGGCCGCGGCCGCGACGCGTGACGCGGCCGAGCGCTTCGACGTGGTCGGCGTCCACGCGCACGCGGGCTCCGGCATCGACCCGGACCAGCTCGACAGCCACCGCGAGCTGGTGGCGCGAATGGGCGAGTTGGCGCGGGAGCTGGCGGAGCCACAGGGCGCCGAACCCCCCGTCGACATCGAGTACGTCGACGTCGGCGGCGGCTTCGGCGTCCCCTACCGGGAGGACGCGCCGCCGCTCGACCTCCCGGCGGTCGCCGAGGCGACTCGGGAGGCGGTCGCACCCCTGCCCGCGGGCGTGGACCTCGCGATCGAACCCGGACGGTACGTCGTCGCCGACGCTGGGGTGCTCCTGACGCGCGTGAACACCGTGAAGCCGACGCCGGACGAGCGCGTCGTCGGCGTCGACGCCGGCATGACGGACCTGCTTCGCCCGGCGATGTACGACGCCTACCACCCGATCCGGAACCTCGGGGGCGGACGCGGATCCGACGGGACCGACGCCCCGGCCCCCGACGACCGGTCGGCAACCCCTGTCACGGTCGCCGGACCTATCTGTGAGACCGGCGATACACTCTGTAGGAACCGAGCGCTCGCCGATCCGGCCCGCGGGGACCTCCTCGCGGTCGGAATCGCGGGTGCGTACGGATACGAAATGGCGAACCAATACAACTCACGACCGCGACCGGCTGAGGTCGCACTCGACGACGAGACCGCGGCTGTCGTCCGCCGCCGCGAGACGCTCGCCGATCTGACGACGGTCGAGCGGGACGCGACTTCGAACCGAACGGACCGACCGAACCGGTCCGACCGAACGGGGGCGGGCCGATGAGCGCCCACGCCGTCCCGTTCGAGAAGTACCACGGCACGGGCAACGACTTCTTCGTCGTCGACGCCGACGCCGAGGTCGTCGGCGACCGCGCGGCGTTCGCGCGCGCCCACTGCGACCGCGAGACGGGCGCCGCCGGGGCCGATTTCGGAGCCGAGAGCGACGGAGGACGCGGCGCCGACGGCGTCCTCTTTCTCAGCGTCGAGGAGCGCTTCAACCCCACTCGCGTCGTGATGACGCTCGTCCAGCCCGACGGCTCCACGGCGACGATGTGCGGCAACGGCGCCCGCGTCGTCGCCCGGTGGGCCCACGACCGGACCGGCGACCGCGAGTTCATGATCGACACGCAGGCCGGCACTCGGCGCGCCTCCGTGAACGCGGACGCGACCGCGGCCACCATCGAGATGGGCGAGCCGACGTTCGCCCCCGCGCGGGTCCCCGTCGCCCGCGACGAACCGCTGGTCGACGAGCCGGTCGAAGGGTTGACCGTCACCGCCGTCAACACCGGCGTCCCGCACGCCGTGGCGTTCGTCGACGGCGGCCGCGACGACCCCGACGGGATCGACACGGTCGACCTCGACGCGGTCGCTCCGGCGGTCCGTCACGCCGACGCGTTCCCCGAGGGCGCGAACGTCAACCTCGCGAGCGTCGTCGACGACGGGTCCGGCGACGGCCCCGCCGTCATCGACCAGCGCACCTTCGAGCGCGGCGTCGAGGGCGAGACGCGCTCCTGTGGCACCGGCGCGGTCGCGATCGTCGCGGTCGCGCAACGGTTCGGCCTGATCGACGGCGAGTCGGCGGTCAGCCGTCCCCCGGGCGGCGAACTCGAGATCACGGTGCCCGCCCGCGGCCACGCGACGCTGACCGGCCCCGTCGCCCACGAGTACGAGGGGACCCTCCCCGCCGACCCGCAATGAGCGAGGCGGCGTTCGACCCGGTCTCGTTCCTCGAGACGGCGGTACGGACCCCCTCTCACGAGTCGGTCGACGAGATGCGCGCGCTCGTCGTCGAGACGCTCGACCGGTTCGGCGTCGACTGTGAGGTCGTCGCGGGCGGCTGCGTGCTCGCCGAGAAGCGGTCGGCTGCCCCCGCCGCCGGGCCGCACCTCGTGTTGAACACGCACCTCGACACCGTGACGCCGCACGTCCCGTTCGAACGTGGGGAAGCGGCCGCGGACGAGCGAGGCGGCCCCGCCGCGGGCGACGCCCCCGAAGATGTGATCCGCGGCCGCGGCGCCTGCGACGCGAAGGGGCCGCTCGCGGCGCTGCTCGCCGGGTTCCTCGCCGCTGACCCGGAGCGCGGGCGGCTCACCCTCGCGCTCACTCCGGACGAGGAGTCGCTGTCGCTCGGCGCGGCGGCGCTGACCGGGCGTTCGCCCGGCACCGCGGACCGGCTCGACGGCGATCTGTTCCTGGTCGGCGAACCGACCGGCCTCGACGCCTGTACCGCCGCGAAGGGGCGGTTTCAGGGGACCGTCGAGCTGTCGGGGACCGCCGCCCACGCCGCGGAGTTCGCGGGGGCGAACGCGGTCGCGGCCGCCGAGGGCGCGCTCGCGGCCATCCGAACGTTCGACGACGGGAGCGACGAACACCCCCAGCTCGGGCCGCCGAAGCTCACGCCGACCGTCATCGAGGGCGGCGGCGCGACGAATCAGGTGCCCGCGGACTGTGCGATCACGGTCGACCGCCGGAGCGTCCCGCCGGAGACCGCCGAGGGGTTCCGGTCGTCGCTCGCGGACGCGGTCCGGGAGTCGACGCCGGACGACGTTGGAGTCGGCGTCGCGCTGACGGACCGCGAGTCGCCGTTCTTCGAGGCGTTCTCGACGGACCCGGACCACGAACTGGTGGAGACGGTCGCGACCGCGGCCCGGAGCGCCGCCGACTCCGTCGGACTCTCGGCGTCCCGCGGCGGCGCGGTCCGCCCCTTCGGCGCGGCGACGGAGGCGTCGTACTTCGCCCCGGCGCCGACGGTCGTGTTCGGTCCCGGCGACCTCGCGGACGACGCCGGCGCGGTGGCGCACGCCGAGCGGGAGTACGTCCGCGTCCGCGAGGTGGCGGCGGCCGCGGCGGCGGTCAAGCGCGCGGTGTCGGGGCTGCTTGCGGACGGGTAGCGGCGCCAGGAGGCCGGCGGGGCTCGTCGACTTCGGTCTCCTACAGCAGGAACGTCTCTTCCTTCTCCGCGAGGTCGATGAAGTCGTCGGCGGCCTCGATCAGCTCGTCGGCGGCGGAGTTGCCGAACCCCATCGCCTCGACGCGGACCCCCTCGTGGCGGAGGTGCGAGCAGAGCCGAGCGAAGTCGCCGTCGCCGGTACAGAGCACGACGGTGTCGACGTGGCTCGCCAGCGAGACGGCGTCGAGGCTCATCCCGAGGTCCCAGTCGGCCTTCTTCGACCCGTCGGCGAACGTCTTGATCTCCTTGATCTTCGTCTCGAAGCCGATGTCGCGCAACGCCTCGAAGAAGCTCTCCTCCTCCGGCGAGTCGGCGCGGATCACGTACGCGATGGCCCGAACGAGCGACCGGTCGTTCACCGCCTCCTCCAGCAGTCCCGAGTAGTCGATGTTCTGCGAGTACACGCTCTGTGCGGAGTGGTACAGGTTCTGCGAGTCGGCGAGCACCGCGACGCGCTGGTCGGGGTGGATTTCGGTCATACGCCCCGTTCGACCCGCTGGGTTAGGGGTTTTGGGATCCGTTCCCGGCAACCAACCGATCGGGCCCCGGAGTCAGCGGTCCCCGAGCGCGGGAAGCGTCGCTCGCCGCGGCTCCGGCGGTCCCTCCCCGTTGTCGACGGTCACCGCGAGATCGCCGCGGGACTCGCTCTCCTGGCCCTCCGTCAACACGACCGTTCCGCCGACCGACAGCGGCGCGACCACGCCGGCGGCCAGCGCCCGCGGGTCCGACAGATCGCTCCGGAGGACGACGCGGGTGTCGGCGTCGATCCCGTCGCTCTCGACGACCGAGGCGGCCGCCGCGAGGAGGTCGCGGTGGGTGACCTCGCGGTCGACGGTACGCACGACCGGATCGTCCGGACCGACCGGGCTCGGGGGCATTCCCGGGTTCTCGCTCCACAGCTCCTGCTCCCAGTGCGTGGTTTCGGGGCGGTCCGGCGGGCCGCCGAAGGCGACGAGGTTGGTTCCGGGGGCCGGCTCGGTCGCCGCCTCGTCCGCGACGGCGACGAGGACCACGCGATCGCCCCGTTCGATCCCCGCGGCGGGGTCGAACCGGGCCGGAGCGCCCAGCCCCGCGGCGCCGAGGAAGGCGAGGGTCGTGTGGAGCCTCGGCGTCGGCTCGACGGCGACGGTCGCCCCCTCGCGGACGCCGAGATAGCGCAACACGTTGGCGGCCTTGTACGCGTTCGTGATCAGGTCGTGATACGTGCGCTCGCGCCCGTCGGCCGTGACGAGCGCGGTGTCGCGGCTCCGTCGGTCGCGGTCGAGTAAGTCGCCGACGACATCCATACGCGGTGCTCGGGGCGGGTGAGACTTAAAAACGCGGAGGCGTTCCCGAGCCGCGCGATTCGGGGGTCGACCGAGGGGCGCTCAGGGCGCGCCGGCGATGACCATCTTCGACCCGTCCGCGGAGAACGTCAGGTCGCGGGTGGAGTCGGCGTCCACTCGGACCGCGTCGCCGGGACCGAGCTCGACGGGGTCGCCGTCGACGGTGAGCGTCGCCTCGCCGTGGAGCAGCACGTACACCTCCTCCTGACCGGCGTCGGCGTGGTCGTGTTCCATCCCCTCCCAGCCGTCGTCGGCCTCGACGACCGTGACTCCCAGCTCCTCGCAGTCGAGCGCGTCGCGGAGGAAGTACATGCCGGGGGCGCGCGGTTCCACGTCGTCGTAGGTGGTCGCGTCGTAGCCCATACCTGACCATGGGTCCGAACCGCGGAAAAGGTACGGGTCGGCGAAGGCGCGTCGCTAGAAGGAGCTCTTCAGCTTCTCGAAGAAGCCGCCGCCGACGTCGACGTCCTCGCCGCCGGCCTCGGCGAACGCCTCCAGCGCCTCGCGCTGTTCCTCGTTGAGCGACTCCGGAATCACGACGCCGACCTGCACGTAGAGGTCGCCGCGCCCGCGCCGGCGGAGCCGGGGCATCCCCTTCCCCTTGAGGCGGAACGTCTCGCCGCTCTGGGTGCCGGCCGGCACGTCCATCTCGACGCTGCCGTCGACCGTCTCGACCTCGATGGTGTCGCCGAAGACGGCCTGCGGGAAGGAGACCGCCTCGTTCACCCGGAGGTCGTCGCCGTCGCGCTCGAACCGGTCGCCGATGTCGACGTCGACCTCGATCAGCAGGTCGCCGTTGGGGCCGCCGTTCTCGCCGGGCGCGCCCTCGCGCTCCATCCGGAGGCTCTGCCCCGAGCGGATCCCCGCCGGGATCTCGACCGAGAGCGTCGCCTCCTCTCGGGCGACGCCGTCGCCGCCGCAGTCGGCGCAGTCCTCGCTGTACAGTTCGCCCTCGCCATCACAGCGGGGACACGTCGAGGTCTGCTGGACGCGGCCGAGCGGCGTCTGCTGGACCTGTTGAACCTGCCCGCGGCCGTTACACTGCGGACAGGTCTCCACGTCGGCGTCGGGCGGGTGGCCCGCGCCGTCGCAGGTGTCACAGGCGGTCGGTCGCGTGAGCGTGAGCTCCTTGGTCGCGCCCTCGAACGCCTCCTCCAAGTCGATCGTGAGCCCGGTCCGGAGGTCCTGCCCCTGACGGGGACGGTTGCCGCCGCCACCGCCGCCGCCGCGGCCGCCGCCACCGCCGAAGAACTGGTTGAAGATGTCCTCGAAGCCGCCGGCACCGCCGGCGCCCCCCGCGCCGCCGAAGGGGCCGCCCGCACCGCCGGGGCCGCCGCCGGTCGCGCCGCGCTTGTCGGCCTCCGTGAATCGGTCGTGGCCCATCTGGTCGTACTGTTGGCGCTTCTGCTCGTCGGTAAGCACCTCCTTGGCCTTCTGGATCTTCTTGAACCGCTCCTCGGCGTCGTCGTCGTCGCTGACGTCCGGGTGGTGTTCGGCGGCCTGCTTGCGGTACGCCTTCTTGATCTCTTCCTCGCTGGCGTCCCGCGATACGCCGAGGATGTCGTAGAAATCTTCGCTCATGCGTTACGTTCGTTGTTCGGTGATGTGTCGTTCGTATCTGATCGTGCTACGCGGCGCGTCCGAAGGGAGGGTGTCCGGTGGCTACTCTTCGTCGTCGTCCACGTCCTCGAAGTCGGCGTCGACGTACTCCTCGTCGTCGCCGTCGGCGCCGGGACCGGCACCGCCGGGGCCCGCACCGCCCGGACCGGCGCCGCCCATGCCACCCATGCCGCCGGGTCCGGCGCCGGCGGCACCGCCCGCGCCGCCCGGACCGGCCTGCGCGGCCTGTCCCTCGTACATCTGCTTGCCGATCTCCTGTAGCTCCTCGGTGAGCGCCTCGGTGGCGGACTCGATCTCGTCGGTCTCGGCGTCCTCGTCTTCGAGGACCTCCTCGACATCCTCGATGGCCGCCTCGATGTCGGCGACGAGCTCGTCGTCGTCGAGCTCCTCCTCGTTCTCCTCGAGGAGGGTCTCGGCGCGCTGGATCGTCGTCTCGGCCTCGTTGCGGGCCTCGATCCGCTCGCGGCGGGCCTCGTCCTCCTCCTTGTGCTTCTCGGCTTCCTCCTGCATCTCCTCGATCTCCTCGTCGGAGAGGCCGACGCCGCCCTCGATGGTGATCGACTCGGCGTTGCCCGAGCCCTGATCCTCGGCCTCGACGTTGACGATGCCGTTCTCGTCGATGTTGAAGGAGACCTCAATCTGGGGGGTTCCGGCGGGCGCCGGCGGGATGCCGGAGAGCTGGAACGCGCCGAGCAGCTCGTTCTCCTCGGCGATCTCGCGTTCGCCCTGGAAGACGCGGACGTTGACGGAGGTCTGGTTGTCCGCGGCCGTGGTGAACACCTTCGACTCCTCGGTCGGGATCGTGGTGTTCTTCTCGATGAGCCGCTCGAAGAGGCCGCCCTTCACTTCGATACCGAGCGAGAGCGGGGTCACGTCGAGCAGCACGATGTCGTCGACGTCGCCGGAGAGCACGCCGCCCTGGACCGCCGCGCCGAGCGCGACCGCCTCGTCCGGGTTGACGTTCTTCTTCGGCTCCTGGCCGACGAGCTCCTCGACCTTCTCCTGGACCTGCGGCATCCGGGTGGAGCCGCCGACGAGGATGACCTCGTCGATGTCCGACTTCGAGTAGTCGGCGTCGGCGAGCGCCTGCTCGGTCGGGTTCACCGTGCGCTCGATGAGGTCGGAGGTGAGGTTCTCGAACGTGGCGCGGGTGACGGACTGCTCGAGGTGGACCGGGCCGCTGTCGGTCGCGGTGATGAAGGGGAGGTTGACGGTGGTCTCCTTCTTGTTCGACAGCTCGATCTTCGCCTCCTCGGCGGCGTCTTTCAGCCGTTGGAGCGCCTGCCGGTCCTCGCGGAGGTCGATCCCGTGGTTGTTCTGGAACTCGTCGGCGAGGTGGTCGATGAGCGCCTCGTCCCAGTCGTCGCCGCCGAGGTCGTTGTCCCCGTTCGTGGCGACGACCTCGTAGACGCCGCCGCCCAGGTCGAGGACCGACACGTCGAACGTCCCGCCCCCGAGGTCGTAGACGAGGACGGTCTGGTCGGACTCGTCGTCGAGGCCGTACGCCATGGAGGCCGCGGTCGGCTCGTTGACGATGCGCTCGACCTCGAAGCCGGCGATCTCGCCGGCGTCTTTGGTCGCCTGCCGCTGCTTGTCGTTGAAGTACGCGGGGACGGTGATGACCGCCTTCTCGACGTCGTCGCCGAGGTACTCCTCGGCGTCGCGCTTGATCTTCTGGAGGATCATCGCCGACACCTGCTCGGGCGTGTACTCCTCGTCGCCGATCTCGACGGTGTAGCCGTCCTCGCCCATGTGCCGCTTGATCGACTGGATCGTGCGGTCGGGGTTCTGGACGGCCTGGTTCTTCGCCGGCTTCCCGACGAGTCGCTCGCCGTCGTCGGCGAAGGCGACGACCGACGGGGTGGTTCGGTCGCCTTCCGCGTTGGCGATGATCTCGGGCTCGTCGCCTTCCATCACCGCGAACGCGGAGTTGGTGGTACCGAGGTCGATACCGAGGATCTTGTTGCTCGCCATCTTACCCAAATGTACCGGCTTGTGTCGGTTAAAGGTTACTAGACGGCACGATTCGAGCGCACAGCCGATCCCGGTGCTGTCGTGCGATTTCCGCGATCGTGTGAACGCGTCACATCGGTGTTTTTATATCGATCCGCAAGCGCAGCAACTCGCGCCCCGTCGCCGGCGTCGCGAGTTCGGGCACCGCCAGCTGGTGAGGCGTTCGCAGAAATAGATCCCCGTCTCGCGGAGCCCGCCGCGCGCCCTTCAGATCCCGCCGACCAGGTCTTCGAGCACGGCTTCCGGGTCGTCGGCCTTCGCCACGCCGGAGGCCAGCAGGACGCCGGCGGCGCCGAGGTCGCCGGCGGCGGCCACGTCGTCGCCCGTCGAGACGCCGGCGCCGCAGAACACGTCGACCGTAGGATCGACGGCCTCGGCGGCCGAAACCGCGTCCTCGACGATTCCGGGGTCGGCCGTCGAGACGGAGATGTCGCCGCCGATGAGCTCCGGCGGCTCGACGGCGACCGCGTCGGGGCCGAGCGCGGCGGCGGCGCCGACCTGCGCGGGGTTGTTCGCACAGACGATCGTCTCCAGGTCGGCGCGGTCGGCCGCGCGGACGGAGCCGTCGATGTCGGCGAGCTTCAGGCGGTTCTCGGAGTGGTTGATCAGCGTCCCCTCGGCGCCGTTGTCGGCGACCGCCTCGGCGAGGGTCGACCCGGTGTGGGAGCCGTGCGCGTTCGGCGAGACGTGCTGCGCCCACGTTTCGACGCCAGTGTCGGCGACGCGGGCGATGTCGGCGGCCTGCGGGGAGACCGCGATCCGCGCGCCGGACGCCTCCGCCACGTCGCGGGCGGCGGTCGCGACTTCGATCGGATCACACAGGTACGCCTTGAGGTTCACCAAGATGAACATACCCCCATTCGGGGGGCGCGGCGCAAATAGCTTCATACTCCGGCGACGCTCCTCCGCCTGTGCCCGACGCCCTCGGCGCCCGCGTTCGGGGCGGATCACCACCCCGAAAGCAGAAACGACCTTATACCCCGCTACTGTGGGTCCGGCAAGGGATGTCCCTCATCGAGCTCATCGCCGGCGTGGAAGCTCACGAGGCCACGCTGACAGTCTTCAACGCCGACCCGGAGATCACGGACGAACTCCGGGCGCACTTCGCCGACCGCAACATACGGGTCGCCGAGGACCAGACCGCCGCGGGTCCGGAGGGATTCGCCGTGCTCGCGCGCGACGGCGAGTTCGTCACGGCCGTGCCCGTCGGCGAGCTACTGCCGGGGTCTGACGAACCCGGGACCGCGGAAGGCGGCGAGACGGAGGCCGGAGCGCGGGGCGACGGAGAGACCGCCGACCGGGGTGACGGGGAGACCACCGACCGGGGTGACGGGGAGACAGTCGGCCAGCGCGTCGGGGGTCCGGTGTTAGACCACCTCGACGAGACGATGTTCACCTCCTACTCGCGCGCGGACATGGTGGCCGCCTCCCGCGAGATCGAGGACCGCGCGTGGCGGGTCGGAGACGGGGAGCTTCACGCCGGCTTTCAGACGCTCGACGTGCTCACCGGCGAGACGGACACCTACGATATCCTCGGCGGGAAAGACCGTCTCGACGTGCACGCGTACGCCGCCGACGAGGGCGAGGCCCCGGACGTGGAACACTACACCGTCCACGTCGGCGAGACCGCCGAGATCCGCGAGACGTGGTTCGTCGCGTACGACGGCGGCGGGTACGACGACGCGAAGTGCGCGCTGCTCGCCGAGGAGCGCGCCCCGGGAGAGTTCTACGGGTTCTGGAGCTACGATCCCGAGACGGTCGACTACATCATCGACTACCTGACCGATCGCTACGGCGGCTCGGAACAGACCGACGACGGCGGAGCGACGGTGTGAATCGGGCGGCCGAGACGACCGCCTGGCTGTCGGTCGCCACGCTCGTCGCGACGATCGCGACGGGCGGGAGCCTCTGGTTCAGCCTCGGACTCGGGCTCACGCCCTGCGATCTGTGCTGGTACCAGCGGATCCTCATGTACCCGCTCGTCGTGGTGCTCGGCGTCGCGGCCGGCGAGCGACGACCGGCGGTCGTCAGGACCGCCCTGCCGCTCGCGGCTCTCGGTACGGCTCTCGCCGCCTATCACTCGTTCCTCCAGGCGACGCAGACGGAGTGCACGCTCGGCGGCCCGTGCGCGACCGTGCAGTGGCAGAGCCCCGCGATCGGGTTCAGGATCCCGAACCTCTCGCTCGTCGCGTTCGGACTGCTCGTGGCTCTGCTCGCGGGAGTGTGGGTTCGGATCGGTCGGCGGTAATCGTCGGAGCTCAGAGCGACGCCCGGGAGAAGCCGCGGTCAGTCCTTCCGCTTGACCACGTCGCCGAGCGTCATCGTCCCGGCGTCGCCGCCGTCCCAGTCGGCGTCGTCGACCGACTCGCCCTCGACCAGCGAGATGTCGAGCGCGCTCTCCAGCTTCCGCTGGATGTCGTCGGTGGGGAGCGTGTCGCCGCGCTCCAGCTTCCGGATGAGGCTCGCCTTCTCGTTGAGCTGGTCGGCCAGCTCTTCCTGGCTGAGGCCGCGGGACTCGCGGGCGTTCCGGATCTGGTCGTCGTAGTCGGTGGCGATCTCGTCCATGTCGTCGAACATGTCGCGCGGACGCGTTGAGCCGCCCGACGACCGGGACGACCCGCCCGAGGAGCCGGAGGAGGATCCGGACGACTTCCCGGTGCTCGAACTCGTGGAGTACTTGCTGCCGCCGGAGCCGGTGGACTCGTCGCGGACCTCGGTACCGAAGTCCGTACACGAGCTACACAGCTCCAGCTCGGCGCCTTCGACCTTCGTCGTCGTCAGCGAGGCCTGGTCGGCGCCACACATCTCACACTGGGGCATACGCGACGGTAGCGCTCCCGGTGGTATAAAGGGTGCGCCGGGCGCCGCCGACGGGCCGGTCGCTCCGCGCTGTTCCCCCTCACCCGGTGCCGGTCGGACCGCAGAATCGTGCCGCGGCCGGTACCCACTTGTCGCCGCGGGCGGCAGAGGTAGTATGGACGTTCACGTAACCAGTTCGACCGTTCGGGGGACCACCCGTGCGCCGCCCTCGAAGAGCTACACGCACCGCGCGCTGCTGGCGGCGGGGTACAGCGACGGTGCGACCGTGCGCTCCCCGCTCGTCTCGGCCGACACGAAGGCGACCGCCCGAGCCGTGACCGCCTTCGGCGGCGGGGTCGAGCCGGAGTCGGCGACCGACATCGACGACGCCGACGCGCTCGTCGTCGACGGGTTCGGCGGTCGACCCGCCGTCCCGGGCGACGTGATCGACTGCGCGAACTCCGGGACGACGATGCGACTCGTCACCGCCGCGGCCGCGCTCGCGGACGGGACCACGGTGTTGACGGGCGACGGATCGCTTCGGTCGCGCCCGCAGGGGCCGCTCCTCGAGGCGCTCGGCGACCTCGGCGTGCGCGCGGAGTCGACCCGCGGGAACGGGCAGGCGCCCCTCGTCGTCTCCGGACCGCTCGCGGGCGGCGAGGTCGCGATCCCCGGCGACGTCTCCTCGCAGTACGTCACCGCCCTGCTGATGGCCGGCGCGGTCACCGAGGCGGGCGTCGAGATCGATCTGACGACACCCCTCAAATCGGCCCCGTACGTCGACATCACGCTCGAACTACTCGATGACTTCGGGGTCGAGGCCACGCCGGTCGACGACGGCGGGTCGGCGCTCGACGGCGCGGCCGGCGCCGCGGGCTTCGTCGTCGACGGCGGGCAGTCGTACGCGCCCGCGGACGGGAGCTACACCGTCCCCGGCGACTTCTCCTCGATCTCGTATCTGGTCGCCGCCGGCGCCGTCGCCGCCGAGCCCGGCGAGGCCGTCCGGATCGAGGGCGCCGTGCCGAGCGCGCAGGGCGACTCCGCGATCGTCGAGATCGCCGAGCGCATGGGCGCGGACACCGAGTGGGACCGCGAGGCTGGCGTCATCGCCGTTCGACGCGCCGACCTCTCCGGCGTCGAGGTCGACGTGGGCGACACGCCGGATCTGCTTCCCACCATCGCCGCGCTGGGCGCGGTCGCCGAGGGCGACACCCGGATCACGAACTGCGAACACGTCCGGTACAAGGAGACCGACCGCGTCGCCGCGATGGCCGAGGAGCTGGAGAAGCTGGGCGCCGAGACGACCGAGGAGCAAGACACGCTGACGGTCCACGGCTCCGAGAGCGACCTCCGGGGCGCGAGCGTCGACGGGCGCGCGGACCACCGGATCGTGATGTCGCTCGCGGTGGCCGCCTTGGTCGCCGAGGGCACCACGACGATCCGCGGCGGCGAGCACGTCGACGTCTCCTTCCCGAACTTCTTCGACGCGATGGCCGACCTCGGCATGGCCGTCGAGCGCGACGGCGAGAGCGAGTAGCGCGCGCCTGCGACCTACAGGAACCCGGCGAGGCCGACCGCCTCGATCAGCGGCACGCCGGCGACGACGGACCCGATCAGGTAGCCGCCGATCGCCCCGCCGTTGAGCAGGGGGAGCCCGGCGTGCGGCCGTCCCTTGATCACCCAGCTCATCAGCACCAACAGCCCCGCGAGGCTCCCGACCATCGCGAGCAGCGCGGGGGCGTTGACCCCGATCAGGGGCACGGAGAGGGTCTCGGCCGGCGAGAACGTCGCCGCGCTCGCGACGAGCACCGTCGGGATCACGGCGTCGCCGAGGCCGATGAAGAACGCGTCGCGATCCTCGATGTCGGTCGGCTCCGAGACGTCGGCGTCCGCGCCCTCGGCGTCGTCGGTGTCGGTGTCGGGATCGCCGTCGGCGTCGTCGCCGTCGGCGGTCACGGAGTCGTCCTCGCCTTCCGGCTCCTCCCCCAGAAGCGAGTACGAAAGCGACAGCGGGATCACGAGCACCACCGGGATGTTCAGGTCCATCACGCCCTCCGCGAGCGACAGCATGTGCTCGGTGCCGTACACCGAGATCGCGTCGTAGATCGCCAGGAACGCCAACAGCAGCAGCGCGGGCAACAGCCCGAACGAGATGCCGAACAACCCCGCCGCGCCCGCTCCCATCAACACGCCGGCGGCGTCGATCACGTACCACTCGGGGTACGCGAGCAGGGCGACGCCGACCGCGACCGCGGGCACGGCGGCCGCGAGGGGGGAGAGCACCGCCGAGAAGACGTACCACGAGAGCCACGCGGAGACGCCGACGATCAGCAGCCGGATCCCCTGATCGAGGTCGTAGCGGAACGCGGCGAGCATCACCCCGGTCATGGCGATGATCGCGGCGATGTACACGAGGCTGTTCGTCGGGTTCTCCGGGTTTTCGACCGCTTGGTAGCCGCTCTCGGCGAACTCCGGCACCAGCGCTAACGCGCCCAACTGGACGACGAGGAACAGGCCCACGACGAAGGCGACGCCGCGGTACTCGCGGGGGAACATTCGACCGTCTGTTCGGGATCGGAGGGTTTCGTCCTTGCGTTTCGCTCCGGGTCGGACCCGTCCGGCCGCTACGGGAGGCCAGTGCGCGTAGAGAAACGGGATCGGGTACGGTGTGGGAGCGGGTGAACCCGAACCCGAAAGCCGACGGACGACGGACGGTGGAAGCGAGTCTTCGGCCGGCCCGCCCGGAAACGGGGTGGGGCCGACCGGATTCGTCCGCGGCGTTTACCTGCTGCCGCGAGCGAGGTAAGTAGCTATCGCCCCAGTTATCGATGTTGATTCCGAGAGTCGCGCCGGCCCCCGCCGTCGGGAGTGACCGGCGGGCGAGACGTGGGGCCACGAAACGCGAGTCAACGACTGCGTGGCGTTCGAAAAACGGGAGCGGAGGCGAAGGCGGCGAGAGGCGAAGGTGAGGTGGCAAACGGTGAACCGCGGAGCGAACGGTTGAACGACGGGAGGCGGGCGGGCGGCGGCCGAACAGCGGACCCCCGGGCTGTTACCGGCGTCGCCGCCCGAGTGGTCGGGACGGGCGCGTGGTTTTGTCGCCGAACTCCAACGAGAAAAGCGTCGGACTTCGGCAACCGAGACTAATCGCTTCTCCCGTATAAATGAGACGGTCCGTGGTCACCGACGGTCGCGCAGTGCGGGGAACTCCTCGCGCACCGCGGCAACGCGGTCCGGGTCGACTTCGGCGGTCACGGTCGTCGGCTCCTCGCCCGCCGACGCCAGCGTCGTTCCCCACGGATCGTAGACGGTCGTCCGACCACAGAGCGTGTCGCCGTCGAACGCGCCGCTCCCGTTGACCGCCGCGACGTAGGCCAGATTCTCGATCGCTCGCGCCCGGCCGAGCGTCCGCCAGTGCTCAACCCGCGGGTACGGCCACGCGCTCGGCACCAGGACGCAGTCGACGCCCGCCTCGACCATCCGCCGGAACTGCTCGGGGAACCGGAGGTCGTAACAGGTGGTCACCCCGACGCGCACGCCCTCCAACTCGGTCACGGGTGCCCGCTCGCCGGGGACCATCCGCGAGGTCTCCTCGGACCCGTACCCGAAGAGGTGGCGCTTCCGGTAGACGAGCCGCCGCTCTCCGCTCCGATCGAACAGCACCGCCGCGTTCGCGAGCCCCTCGTCGGCCGGGACGTCGATCCCGTCGCTCGCGGACGCAGCGAGGTCCTCGACGACGGTCCCCGCCAGCACGTTCACGTCGGCCTCGGCGGCGACCGCGGCGAACCGACCCAGCCGGTCACCCGCGAGGCTCTCGGCCGCGCGGGCGTAGGAGTCGAACGCGAAGTACCCCACGTCGAACAGCTCCGGGAGCACGACCAGGTCGGCCCCGTCCGCCGCGGCCTCGCGGACCGCCTCGATCGCGGCCGCGACGTTGTCCTCGACGGCGCCGCCCTCGACGCCGAGCTGGACGCAGGCGAGTCTCATGCCGTCGTTCCGAGCGACGCCCGCAGGGCGTCTTCCAAGTTGTCGAGCTCCTCGTCGAAGTTGCGCTCGAAGAAGGACTCGACGCCCGGCAGCCGGCCGTCGACCACGAACTCGTTGGCCAGCCGGCAGCCGCCGTCGGTCTCGGTGATCGTGTGCTCGCCGGTGACGCGGAACCCCCGCGACTTGCCGACGAACTTCACCCGCGTCGGCGGGTCGCGCTCGACCTCCTCCGTCTCGACGGAGATGGTCGACCGGATCATCGGGATCGGGAGCGCGACGTGCCACGTCGCTCGCCCGTCGCCGTGTACCTCGAAGGTGTCGACGACGCTTATCGCCCCTGCGCGCTGCTCGGCATCCGAGATGAACGCCCACACGTCCTCGGCGGGGGCGTCGAACTCGAACGTCCGGGAAACTCGGACGGTCATACGCTTCCGTTTGGGACTACGGGAGTTAAAAGCACGCGAGTCGGCACCGCGGTCGCAACCGCGCGGGGCGAGTGGGGGCGAACGCAGGCGAACGGGTCGCCGTCTCAGCCCTGCGGCGTCACGCGCCACGTCGTCGACCGCGCGCGACCCCACTTTTCGATGTCCACGTCGTCGGACTTCTCGGCGAGCCGGGGGAGTCGCGAGCCGACCTGCTTGGCGGTGAGGCCGATAGCGTCGGCGATCGTCTTCGAGCGGACGTACCGCTCGCCACGGGTGACGCTGTCCGTGAGGTACGCGAGGATGCGCTGCTCCTCCTCGGTGTACTCGCTCATGTCTGTAGGTAGGCGTCAAACGTTCTTAACGGTTTCTCGTCGGGACCGCGCTCAGTCGAAAATCTGGACGGCGACGACCGAGCAGAGGGCGAAGACGAACGCCGCCCCGAACCCCCACGCCTTCCCGAGCTGCGACGGGTGGCCGAACATCACGACGGCGCCGACAACCGCGATTGCGCCCAACGCGAGCGCCACGCCAATCTCCTTGTCAGACTCGATGGATGCCTCGCTCATACTCGTCGCTTTGCGGGCGACTACTTAGTTCATGCGAACGCGGGGAGTTAGAGCCGAAGCGGAGGGCGCGGCCCGGTCCCTGATCGGCTGTTCTCGACGCGCTCCGACTAGATGATCTCGACGTGCTCCGACTCCTCGTTGAGCGCGAGGTTGGCGGCGATCTCGGCGTTCCGCATCGCGTACTCCGCGGTGTGCTGCAGGCTGACGAGCACCTCGCGGGTCATCAACAGCGTGTCGTTGTCGAGGTCGCTCGGGAGCTCGCCGAGGATCTCCTGTTCGCGGTCTTCGAGCCGGACGAACAGCTCCCGGCACTCGACCGTGAGATCGTAGTCCCGCTCGACGACCGCCCGCACCGCCAGCGCGGTCAGGTCGTCCACCTGATCGGTGAACTCTCGGATCTGCCGCATCGTCGCGCTGTCGACGTCGAGCGTGTGGCCCTCGGCCTCCATCACGATGTCGGCGATGTCCTCCGCGTTGTCGGCGGTGAGTTCGAGGTTCTTCGCCACCGACCGGTAGCCGATGAGCGGGAACCCCTCCTCTAACCCGACCGCGCGGGCGAGGTTCGGGTTCTGGTACGCCGTGAAGATGAGCCGGAGCAGGAGCACGAAGATCTTGTTCGCCTGCCGCTCGCGGTTGAGCGCGCGCTGAGCCAGGTCGGGATTGCCGTGCGCGAGCGCCTTCACGGCCTCGCCGCGCATCGTGGACCCCGTGTTCTCCAGTCGCTCGAGCAGGTTGTCGAGGGTGAAGTCCTCGGGGTCGACGGAACACCGGATCGAGATGTCCGCGGGCGTCTCCTCGATGACGCCGAGTCCCATCAGCTGCGTTTCCGCCTTGTAGACGGCGTTGATGTGTTCGCTGTCGAGCGTCCCCTCGCTACGGACGTGGATCACGCGCCGCCCCAGAACGTACTGCGCGACGATGGCGCGTTCGAGCGAGCGCGCGTCCAGCGCGTCCGCGTTGATAACGGCCTCCGACTCCTCCGTGCTCACGGACTCCGGAAGGACCGTGAGCGTGCCCTTGCCGCCCATCCGCAGCGAGACCTCGTCGCCCTTGTTGACACCGTGTTCCTTCGCCCACTCAGCCGGGAGAGTCATCGCCAGCGTCGACGGTCCCAACCGCTGGACTTTCCGCGTTTCCATACGGGTTGATACCGCCGGATACACCTTAACCTTGTTCCTATGTCCATTATACGCTTTGTCGAATATACAAGGGATATTCTCGATTTGCCGGCGAAAGGGAGTGAGGTGCTCACCGGCTGCGCGAAGGGCGAGTGTTCACCGACTACGAGGCGATCCGCGCGTTTATGCCGTTCTGCCGCCGACGGTGGGGCATGACCGAGCGGGTACTCGTCGTCGACGACTCCTCGTTCCAGCGGACCGTCGTTCGGGACGCGCTGGAGGGCCCCTTCGAGGTGGTCGGCGAGGCCGAGAACGGTGCGGAGGCGGTGGAGCTGTTCGAAGCGTACGAACCGGACGCGGTGTCGATGGACGTCGTGATGCCCGAGATGACCGGGATCGAGGCGA
The DNA here is from genome assembly GCF_052439115.2 of Halorubrum sp. FL23. Lineage (NCBI taxonomy): Archaea > Methanobacteriati > Methanobacteriota > Halobacteria > Halobacteriales > Haloferacaceae > Halorubrum > Halorubrum sp. FL23. Next base: position 346,077 of record NZ_JBQVRO020000001.1, on the reverse strand, counting down.
CCGCCGCGATCAAAGAACGCTGGCCGGACGCGGTGATCGTGATGTGCACGAGCGTCGACCAGCAGGAGAAGATGATGGAGGCGGTGAAAGCCGGCGCCGACGGCTACGTGACGAAACCGGTCGACGCCGACAAGCTGGTTCCCGAGATGCAGAGCCACTTCGCGTGAAACCTCGCGGTCGGCGCCGCTCTCGCGTCGGATCGAGGGATCGCAGGTCCCCTTAGGCCGGATCGAACGACCGCAGGATCGACGCGAGCGCGCTCGCGAGCTCCTCGAAGCGGTCGATGTCCATCGAATCGGTCGTCACCCACACCCCGTGGCCGTTGTTGATAACGCGGGTGAGGTAGCCGTTCTCGAAGACGCGAACCGTGAACCGGTAGTCGCCGAGCTGGGTGTCGGCGTACAGCGACTGCGCGTGGAACCCGTGTCGCTCGCTCTCCGCGAAGCCGACGAGGTCGGCGGTCCGGCTCAGATCGCTGCGGAGGTAGAGCTGTTCGACGTCGCCCTCGGTGAAGTACGTGAGGCTCCGCAGCTCGTCTCCGATGGCGGTCCGCGCGGCGCTGAGCAGCTCCTCGACGCTCTCGTCCGGTGGGTGTGGCATGCTACCACGATCGATCGTCTGGTACATGAGCGTATGGGTGTCCGCAGCGGATCCGACGCGGAGGGACAGAGTTTAGCGACTCCCCTGATATCACCCCCGTAATGAGTGAGTACGACGACGTCTGCGTCTTGCTGCCGACGATGGACGAAGTCGAGACGGTCGCGCGCGTCGTCGAGGCGTTCCGCGACGCCGGGCTCGACGAGGTTCTCGTCATCGACGGCGGATCGGCGGACGGCACGCAGGAGGCGGCCCGAGGGGCGGGCGCGCGCGTCGTCGAGCAGTCCGGGCGAGGAAAGGGACAGGCGGTCAGAGAGGCGGTCCGAGACCACATCGAGGCGCGGTACGTCGTGATGGCCGACGCGGACGCGACGTACGACGCGGGCGACGCCGAGGCGATGCTCGATCCCCTGCTGTCGGGCGAGGCGGACCACGTCATCGGAAACCGCTTCGCCGACATGCGACCGGGCGCGATGACGCGGCTGAACCGGATCGGGAACCGGATCATCAACGCCTCGTTCCGCGTCATCCACGGCGAGTCCTACCGAGACATCCTCTCCGGGTACCGCGCGTTCACCCGGGAGTCGTTCCGCAGACTCCACCTCACCGCCGACGGGTTCGGGATCGAGACCGAGATGGCGGTCGAGTGCGTGAAGAACCAACAGTCGGTCGCGGTCGTCCCGATCACCTACCGCGAGCGCCCCGGCGGCTCTGCGACCAATCTGCACCCCGTCCGCGACGGCGGCGTGATCTTCCTCGAACTGTACCGGAAGGCGAAGACGAACAACCCCCTGTTCTACTTCGGGAGCCTCGGCGCGGTGTTGACGGGCGCCGGGGCGCTCATGACCGGATACGTGCTCTACGACTGGGTCGTCAACCGGATCACCCACGAGATAATCTCGATCGGCGCCGTCGGCGCCGCAATCTTGGGGATCCAGCTTCTGATCTTCGGATTCCTCGCCGACATGATCCTCTCGCTCCACCGCGAGCAGGTGGCTCGCTACGAGCGCGCGGTCGACGACGGATCGGAGCGGTAAGCGTCGATCGCCGCTCCCGCACCGCTCCTCCTCGCCTCGTCCGTCCCCGGCCGCGTTCCCTCCGTCGCGGTCCCTATCGAGCCCCCATAGTTTATGTCCGACCACAGAGAGGAACCGCCATGGACGAAAAGCGGTTCGTCATCGCCCTCTTCGGTCTCGTCGTCGCGCTGCTCGTCGGGTTCATCGCCTATCGGTTCGTCGCCCCGCTCACGGTCGCCGTCTTCCTCTACTACTCCACCCGGCGACTCTACCACCGCCTCGAGCGCTTCCGGCTCCCCGCGCGGGTCAGGGCGGTGGCCTCGCTGTCGCTGATCGGTATCCCGCTTATCGGGCTCCTGAGCTACACCGTGCTCCTCCTGCTGGTCGAAGCGCGCCGGTTCATCGAGCGGTATCCGGTCGCCGAGACGGTCGGGGCCGAGAACTCGTGGGTCGGCGACCTCGCCGCGCTCTCGAACCCGACGTTCGAGGGGATCATGCAGGCGTACCAGTCCGGCCAGCTCGACCCGCTCATCGAGTTCGTCTCCGAGCAGGCGGGGCTGCTGGCGGGCGTGCTCTCCGGGCTCACGCTGAACCTCCTCATCACGATCGTCGTCACCTACTACCTGCTGCTCGACGGCTCGAAGTTCCACGACTGGCTGCTCACGTTCGACGACGACGCCGTCGTCCGCGAGTACCTCGAAGCGGTCGACGCAGAGCTGGAGGCGGTGCTGTACGGGAACCTGCTCAACGTCATCGCCATCTCGATCATCGCCGTCGTGACGTACACCGGCTACAACGTGGTCGCGCCCGAAATCGTCGAGGTCCCCTACCCCGCGCTCGCGGGGGCGCTCACGGGCATCGCGAGCCTGATCCCCGTGATCGGGATGAAGATCGTGTACGTCCCGCTCGCGGCGGTGACCGCGGTCCCGTCGGTCCTCGCCGACGAGGTCGCCGCGCTCGTGTACGTCGCCGGGTTCCTCGTCGTTTCCGCGATCGTCGTCGACACGATCCCCGACATCGTGCTCCGGCCCTACTTCAGCGGGAAGACGACGCACGTCGGGCTGCTCATGCTGGCGTACATCTTCGGCCCGGTCGTGTTCGGGTTCCACGGGCTGTTCCTCGCCCCGATCGTGCTCGTGTTGGCGCTCACGTTCGCCGACACCGCCCTGATACGGCTCCTCGGGGGCGACACCGAGGAGACCGGTCCGTCGATGCCGCGCGGGCAGCGCCGGCTCGACGAGTTCTGACCGGCGGGCGGCGCCGGCTCGGCGTGCCCTGGCTGACGCGGCTCGGCCGGCGCGCTCTGGGCCGCCGCCCGGCCTCGGGCCGAAGAGATAAACCCCCGCTCGACGACCGGAGTGACGTATGCGAGTACACGTCATCGGTCTCGGGGGCGCGGGCGGTCGGATCGCCGACCGGCTCGTCGCCGACGGCGACGGGGACCGGTTCCTGCAGGGCGTCAACGCGTTCGACACCGACGCGAGCGCGCTCGACGCCCTCCGGTCGATCGACGAGTCCCGCCGGTACCGCTTCGGCGACGCGGCCGGCGGTGGCGGGCTCGACGGCGACCTCCACGCGGCCCGGCGGCTCGGCGACGCCCACGCCAGCGAGCTCAGCCGAGCGATGGACGACCAGCAGCCGTCGCTCGCGGAGGCGTTCGTCCTCGTCGTGGGGCTCGGCGGCGGCGCGGGTGCGGGCGTCGCGCCGGCGCTGGCCGAGGAGCTGACGCGGCTCTACGACGTCCCCGTCTACGCCGTCGGACTGCTCCCGACGCCCGCGGAGTCCGAGCGCGGCGAGCCCGAGCCTCCCCACACGAGCGGGTCCGGGGACGACGCCGAGGGGCGACCTCCGGAGCGCCCCCTCGCGGAGAAGAACGCGGCGCGGACCCTCGACGCGCTGTCGGAGCGGTGCGCGGCGGTCTTCCCGTTCGACAACGACGCGTGGCTCCGTCCGGGCGAGACGATCGCCGACGCCCGCGACCGACTGAACGCCGTCGTCGCCGATCGGATGGCGGCGCTGTTCGGCGCCGGGGAAGCCGACGACGCGGAGTCGACGCCCCAGCAGGTGCTCGACGCGAGCGACGTGGCGCGCGCGGTCGGAGACGACGGGGAGATCGCCGCCATCGGCCACGCGACGCAGGCGGTCGAGCCGCCCGAGTCGGGGTCGCGGTTCGGGCTCGGGCTGTTCGGCGCCTCGGAGCCGGCGGACGTGGACACGAGCGAAGCGGTGTCGGCGATCGAGACGACGATCCGCAAGGCGGCTCGCGGGAAAAACACCGTCGAGGTACCGGACGGGCGGGCGGACCGGACCCTGCTCGTGGTCGGCGGGCCGCCGGCGTGGCTCAACCGCGAGGCGATCGCCGACGGGCGGCGGTGGCTCGCCGACGAGACCGGCTCCGGCGCGATTCTGAGCGGCGACGCCCCGGTCCCGGGCGGCGACGAGGTGTTCGCGCTGGTCGTGCGTTCGGGGGTCGACGAACCGCCTCGCGTCCGGGAGATCCGGGAGTCGATCGCGTGATGGGGTCCCGGCTCCGCCCGACCCGAACTCGTTAACCGCGTGAGGCGCCCAGTACGCCCGTGACAACCCACGCCGACCTCGGGCTCGACCTCGACGTGCGCGACACGGACGCGGTCGCCGACCGGCGCGACGAGATCGTCGCCGCCGTGCGGGACCACGCGGGAACGATCGCCTATCAGCTCGCGCGGCTGCAGGGCGGCGACTACGGGCGACAGGAGCTGTCGACGCCGGGCGGGACGTGGACCGTCAAACACGAGGCCGGCGAGCTGGAGTTCCTGCTGTTCTCGCCGAAGTCGGGGTCGGACGTGTACGTGATATCGACGAAGCAGCCGCCCGAGCCGGCCGATCTGGCGACCGCGCTCGACGACTACGCGAACTTCGTCGCGGCGTGGAACGAGTGGGTAGATTCGCTCTCGGGCGTCCTCGACGGCGTGAGCGCCGAGTTCCCCGAACCGGCCTCGACCGACGGAATCGTCGCCGAGCGCGACCGCGTGCTGGACCGCGTGCGCGACACCTGCTCGGTCATGGCCGGCGAGATCTACCGCTACGAGGGCGACGACTACGGGACGTTCACCGCTCGCGTCGACGGCGATCGGTGGGAGCTGAAGTGGGACGAGGGGACCGTCTCGTACCTCCGCGTCGGCGGATCGGGCGGTCTCTACCTGCTCTCGCAGTACGAGGCGCCGTCGGCGGCCGACGTGCGCGAGTACGCCGACTCGTTCCGCGGGTTCGTCGACGCGTACAACGAGTTCGTCGCCGAACTGGAGAGCGACTTGGCGAGCGTCGAACGCTGAGAGCGTCGCCCGGACGTAGCGGCCCGCCGTCTCGGTCATCCCCGCGGAGGGTGGCTCCGATCATATGCATGTGCGTGCGTATTTATTGCTTCGATGTGGGAATATTTATGCAGTAACGTCGGGTATCGCCGCGTATGTCGATCACGTTACCGGGGCCGACGCTCGGTGTCGTCGGCGGCGGACAGCTCGGTCGGATGATGGGCGAGGCGGTCGCGCCGCTCGGCGTCGAGGTCGTCGTGCTCGATCCGACGCCCGACTGTCCGGCCACCCCCGTCGTCAGCGACCAGATCGTCGGCGGCTTCGACGACGCCGACGCGATCCACGAACTGGCGAGCCGCGCCGACGCCCTGACGTTCGAGATCGAGCTGGCCGACCCGGACCTGATGGCCGAGGCGGCCGCCGAACACGACGTGCCCGTCCATCCCGACCCGGACACACTCCGTACTATTCAGGATAAACTGGTGCAGAAGGAGGCGCTGGTCGACGCCGGGATCCCGGTTCCGGAGTTCGCCGCGGTCGCCACCGCCGGGGGGCTCGAACGCGTCGTCGAGGAGTTCGGCGGCGCCATGCTGAAGGCCCGCGAGGGGGGGTACGACGGGCGCGGGAACGTCCCGGTCGAGACGCCCGACGAGGCCGCCGCCGCGCTCGACGCGATCGGCGGGGCCGCGATGGCGGAGGAGCTCCTCGACTTCGAGCGCGAGATCGCCGTGATGGGCCTGAAGGGAGCCGACGGCGAGACCCGAACGTACCCCGTCACGGAGACGATCCACCGCGAGGAGATCCTCCGCGAGAGCGTCGCCCCGGCCCGGACCGACGACGCGATCGTCGCCGAGGCCGAGTCGGTCGCGCGCGACGTGCTCGACGTGCTCGACGGTCGGGGGGTGTTCGGGATCGAACTGTTCGAGAGTCGGGACGGCGAGGTGCTCGTCAACGAGATCGCGCCGCGACCGCACAACTCGGGCCACTGGACCATCGAGGGCGCGCGGACCTCGCAGTTCGAGAACCACGTCCGGGCCGTCCTCGGCTGGCCCCTCGGCCCGACCGACCTCGTCGCGCCGGCGGTCACGGCGAACGTGCTCGGGGATACCGAGGAGACGCGCCCCGCGACGCTGTCGGGCGTCGACGACGTCCTCAGAGCGCCCGAGGCCGACTTCCACTGGTACGGGAAAGCCGACGTGCGCCCGCTCCGGAAGATGGGCCACCTGACCGCGACACTCGAAGCCGGCGGAGACGACGGCGCCGCCGACCGCGACGACCTCCTCTCGCGGGCGCGAGCCCTCCGCGACGGGCTGACGTTCCGGGACGCGTAGTCGCGGGCCGGCGACCCTGTCCGCGCGTACCCCTCAGGAGAGGACCACCAATCGCCCGCCTCCGGTCCCCGTCGCTACCGACGCGAACAGCCTCCCGTCGGCGGCGGTGACGTAGCTCGCGCCGCCGTCGACATCGTGCTCGAACCGCGTCTCTCCGAGGCGAACGGACCGGAAACCGACCCCGCCGTCGACGCCGATCCCGTGGAGTCGCTCTCCGCCGACGTAGATCGTGTCACCGACGAGCGCCGGCGGCGTCGGTCGAACGGCGTTGCCGATCTCCGTCTGCCACGCGCGGGTCCCGTTCTCGGCGCTCAGCGCGTACAGCCGCCCGCCCGAGGCCGCGAACACTCCCTCGTGGCCGACCGCTATTCCCCCTTCGACGAACCCGCGAAGGTCGGCACGCCACTGCGGGGTTCCGTTCGGGTCGAAACAGCGGACCGAGCCGTCTCCGCCGCCGACCACCACGTCGCCCGATCCCCGTATCGACTCGTCGTCCGGCCCGCGAGACGCGACGACGGTCGGTGCGGTACGAATCCCGGCGTCGACGGTCCGGTTCCAGCGCACTCGCCCCTCGTCGTCGACCGCGTACAGCTCCCCGCCAGCGGTCGCGGCGTAGACGGCCCCGTACACCGACGCCTGCGCGCGGGCGACGGCACGTCGGACGATCCCGTCGAGCCGGCGTTCCCACTGTCGTTCGCCCGTCGCGCCGTCGAACGCCCGGAGGGACTCGCCGGCGCCGATCACGACCCGATGGCCGTCTCCACGCTCGACGAGAAGGGGCGTCGTCTCGCCGAAGACGTACTCGAACGCTCGGCTCCACAGCCGCTCACCGGTGTCGAGGTCGCGCGCGACCAGCGTGTCGCTCTCCGGGACGTACGCAACGCCGTCCGCGACCGCCGGCGCCCCGGTGTAGCGAAACGCGTCGTTGCCGTCGGGAGCGACGCTCCAGCGCGGGGTCAGGTCCTCGCGATCGAGCGCAACCACGTCCACGCCGGTGTTTAGGAGCACTGTCCCGGCGGTCACGACCGGGTCGCCGGCCGGGGTCCCGTCGAACTCGTGCGTCCGGTCGACGGTCGGGTCGTCGCGCGGCGCGACGCCGTTCGGCACCGCCCGCGAGTTCCAGTCGTTGCCGCCGCCGGCCGGCCAGTCGTACGTCTCGTCGGTGCCGGGGTCGCCGTCGAACCCGCCGAGACACCCGGCGGTAGCCGTCACTCCGATCGCGCCGAGCCCGGCGAGCAACGCGCGTCTGGAGGGCATGTTCGTCCGACGGTTCGGCGACCGATCCCTTCGGATTTGCGGTCGCTGAGAGCCAGTCGGCGACGCGCAGGTCGGTCCGCAGACCGGCACGATTTACAACCCAGCTCGTGTCACCCACGCCCATGACGACTGTCGAAGACCTGATCGACCGGCTCGAAGCGGAGGCGGCGGCCGACGCCGCCCCCGAGACCACCCCGGACGTGGGGATCATCATGGGGTCCGATTCCGACCTCCCCGTCATGGAGGGCGCCTACGACGCGCTCGACGAGCTCGGGTTCGCGGAACAGACGGAGTTCCACGACGCCCCCGACGCGCGGTTCACCTACGAGAGCTACGTCGTGTCGGCGCATCGGACGCCGGAGCTCATGTACGCCTACGGGGAGACCGCGGCGGCCCGCGGGCTCGACGTCATCGTTGCGGGCGCGGGCGGGAAGTCCGCCGACCTCCCGAACATGACCGCCTCCGTCGCCTACCCGATCCCCGTGATCGGCGTCCCGGTCCAGGAGAAGTCGGTCGACTCCGTCATCGGGATGCCGACCGGGGCGCCGATCGTCGCGGTCGACGCCGGCAAGTCGTACAACGCCGCCCTGTCGGCCGCGCAGGTGCTCGCGCGCGAGCACGACGCCGTCGAGGAGCGGCTGATCGGTCTCCACGACGAGCAGAAGGCGGGCGTCGCGGACGTGTCGGCCGGTCTCCACGACCTCGGCATCGACGGCTTCCGGGAGCGCGACGCGTCGGAGTAGCGGCGAGAAACCCAGCGGGCATCGGATCCCGATCGCCGCTCCGGACCGCTCGCCGGCGTTTTCGGAGACGTGGGGGCGTTGCGGTGAAGACTCAACGCTTATGAGGGGGCGGTCCAAATCCTCGCACGTTACGGAGACCTATATGAGCGATTGGATAGCGATCGGCGCCTTGGCGGCCGTCGGCCTGCTCATCCCGCTGGGGATGATGTCGGTGTCGGCGTTGCTCCGTCCGAGTGTGCCTGAGACCGGTAAAAGTACCACCTACGAGTCCGGCGAGACCCCGACGGGCGGGACGCGGATCCGGTTCAACATCCAGTACTACATGGTCGCGCTGTTGTTCGTCGTGTTCGACATCGAGACCGTGTTACTGTTCCCGTGGGCCGTCATCTACCGTCCGGCGATCAGCGCTGGCGTGCCGATGATCGACCTGCTGTGGCCGATGTTGGCCTTTGTCGGAGTCCTCGCGATCGGGCTCGTCTGGGCGTGGCGCTCTGGGGCGATCAGCTGGGCCCGGAGTCCCCGCGCGACCAGCCGAAAGACGGAGCGTGACCTCAACCAATGAGCAGCGATCAACCATTCATCACCGACGAATCGCAAGTCGTAACCGAGACCCGCGACGCCCGGATGACCGGGCAGGGGGACCGGTTTAACTCCCGGCTCCGGGAGGCGTTCGGCTCCTCGCCGTTCATCCTCACCAAGTTCGACAAGTTCCTGAACTGGTGTCGCGGCTCCTCGATGTTCATGCTGCAGTTCGGCATCGCCTGCTGCAGCATCGAAATGATGCACACCTACGCGGTGAAACACGACCTCGACCGCTTCGGGTCGGGCGTCCCCCGCGCGTCGCCGCGACAGGCCGACGTGATGATCGTCCCCGGGACGATCGTCTCGAAGTTCGCGCCGCGGATGAAGCGCGTCTACGACCAGATGCCCGAGCCGAAGTTCGTGGTCGGCATGGGCTCGTGTACCATCTCCGGCGGTCCGTTCCAGGAGGGGTACAACGTGATCAAAGGCGCCGAGGAGGTCATCCCGATCGACATCCACGTCCCCGGCTGCCCGCCTCGCCCCGAGGCGCTCGTCTACGGCGTCGTGAAGCTGCAGGAGCGCGTCGCCAACGGCGAGGCCGCGCCCGTCACCGTCAAGCCGTACGAGCTGGAGGAGTTCTCCGACCTCGAACGCGACGAGCTCGTCGACAAGCTCGCCGACCAGATTGACGACGACGAACTCGTCATGCGGTACAACTTCGCTGATTCGCCATGAGCCTCGAACGACCAGATTCCGTCGACGACGGCGCCGTCGAGCGCACTCCGGACGAGCTGGAGGCGCTCCTGGGCGACCTCGTCGTCGACCGCGACGACCACCTGAACGCGCCCGGGTTCGTGATCCGGCCCGACACCGTTCAGGAGACGCTCTCGATCCTGAAAGAGCAGGCGGGGTACGACCACCTCTCGGTGGTCTCCGCACAGGAGTACGAGAACCGCTACGAATCGATCTACCACCTGAAGAAGTTCGACGACCCGACCCAGGAGGTCAGCGTCGTCGTCCCCGCGGACAAGGACAACCCCGTCTCCGAATCCGCCGAGCCGGTGTTCCGCACGGCGGACTGGCACGAGCGGGAGGCGTACGACCTGATCGGCATCGAGTACGACGATCACCCCGACCTGCGCCGGATCCTCTTGCCCGAGACGTGGCAGGGCCACCCGCTCTCGATGGACTACGACAAGGACCGGCCGCAGATCGCCACGTTGCCGGAGCACGCGAACCCGCTCCAGGAGCACCACAAGGACGCCGAGTCCGACACGATGTTCCTCAACATCGGGCCGCACCACCCGGCGACCCACGGCGTGCTCCACCTGAAGACGACGCTCGACGGCGAGCAGGTCATCGACGTCGAGCCCGACATCGGCTACCTCCACCGCAGCGAGGAGCAGATGGCCCAGAACGGGACGTACCGGCACCAGATCATGCCGTACCCCGACCGCTGGGACTACATCTCGGCGGGCCTGCTCAACGAGTGGGCGTACGCCCGCGCGGCCGAGGACCTCGCCGACATCGAGGTGCCCGAGTACGCGCAGGTGATCCGCACGATGGGCGCGGAGATGTGCCGGATCGCCGCGCACATGCTCGCGCTCGCCACCTTCGCGCTCGACATCAACGGCGACTTCACGGCGACGTTCATGTACGCCATCAACGACCGCGAGCGCGTCCAGAACCTCTTGGAGGATCTGACGGGGCAGCGGCTGATGTTCAACTACTTCCGTCTCGGCGGGGTCGTCTGGGACCTCCCCGAGCCCCGCGAGGAGTTCTTCTCGAAGACCCGCGACTTCCTCGACCAGCTCCCGGAGTCCATCGAGGAGTACCACAACCTCATCACCTCCAACGAGATCTTCCAGATGCGGACGATCGATACCGGGGTTCTCCCCCCGGAGGTGGCGAAGAACTACGGCGCGACCGGTCCCGTCGCCCGCGGGTCGGGCGTCGACTACGACCTGCGCCGCGACGACCCGTACGGCTACTACGACGAGCTCGACTGGGACGTGATCACCGAGGACGGCTGCGACAACTTCAGCCGCCTCCTCGTCCGGATGCGCGAGGTCGAGGAGTCCGCGAAGATCATCGAGCAGTGCGTCGACCTGCTCGAGGACTGGCCCGAAGACGAGCGGAACATCCAGGCGAACGTGCCGCGCACGCTGCGCCCGGACGACGACACGGAGATCTACCGCGCCGTCGAGGGGGCGAAGGGCGAACTCGGCATCTACATCCGCGCGGACGGCACCGACAAACCCGCCCGCTTCAAGATCCGCTCACCGTGCTTCTCGAACCTCCAGACGCTCCCGGAGATGGCAAACGGGGAGTACATCCCCGACGTGGTCGCCGCGCTCGGTAGCCTGGACATCGTGCTCGGGGAGGTGGACCGCTGATGGGGACGGCGCCCGCACAGCTGTTCCCCGAGTTCCTCGTCGACACGTTCGGGATCGACAGCATCCTCGGCGATGTCGTGGCCTCCCTGATCGGGGCGGCGCTCGTCGCCAACATCATCCTCGCGTTCTCCGGCGTCGCCGGGCCGTGGGCGAAGCGGAAGATCACCGCCGCGTTCACCGACCGTATCGCGGTCGACCGGATCGGGCCCTACGGGCTGCTCATCATTCCGGCGGCGGCGGTCCAGCTGCTCGCGAAGGAGCTCATCATCCCCGAAGGCGTCGACCGCCCGACGTGGGACATCGCCCCGATCATCCTGCCGGCGTCGGCGATGCTCGGGTTCTCCGTCATTCCGATGGGGCATATCGGGCCGCTGAACATCCATCTCGCCGATCCCGAAGTCGGACTGGCGCTGGTGTTCGCGTTCGCGTCCATCGCCTCGGTCTCCCTGGTGATGGCCGGCTACGCGTCGAACAACAAGTACTCGCTGCTCGGCGGCCTCCGCGCCGTCGCACAGAACCTCGCGTACGAGATCCCGCTCATCGTCACCGCGATGTCCGTCGTGATCTTCGCGGGGACGCTTCAGATAAGCGGGGTCGTCGGGGCGCAGACGGAGACGCTCGTGACGATCGCCGGGGTCTCGATCCCGGCGTGGTTCGCGTTCGTGAACCCGTTCGCGTTCGTGCTGTTCCTCACGGCGAACATGGCGGAGATCGGCCGGAACCCGTTCGACATCCCCGAAGCGCCGACCGAGATCGTCGCCGGGTACCAGACGGAGTACTCCTCCGCGTACTTCGTCCTGTTCTACCTCGGCGAGTTCGTCCACATCTTCCTCGGCGGTGCGATCCTCTCCGTGGTCTTCCTCGGCGGCGCGTCCGGTCCGGGCCCGGAGAGCATCAGCTTCATCTGGTTCGTGGTGAAGGTCTGGGGCTTCTTCCTGTTCACGCAGTGGGCCCGTGCGGCGATACCTCGTGTCCGGATCGATCAGCTGATCGAGATCGGCTGGAAGGGAATGCTCGTGCTGTCGTTCGCGAACCTGGTGCTCACGGCCGTAATCGTGGGGGTGATCGCGTAATATGATTGGACTCATGAAATCCATGGCGACGACGATGAAGCACGCGCTGGACGGGAAGACGTTCACGGTGGAATACCCGGAGGAAGCGCCCGAGGTCAGCCCGCGCTTCCGCGGCGTCCACAAGTTCAGTCAGGAGCGGTGCATCTGGTGCCGCCAGTGCGAGAACGTCTGCCCGAACGACACGATTCAGATCGTGCAGGACGAGCAGCGCAACGGCGAGCAGTACAACCTCCACATCGGCCAGTGCATCTACTGCCGGCTCTGTGAGGAGGTCTGCCCGGTCGACGCGATCCTCCTGACACAGAACTTCGAGTTCACCGCGGACACGAAGGACGACTTCGTGTTCAACAAAGAACAGCTCAAGAACGTCCCGTGGTACAAGGGAATCGACCCGCTGGAGTCCCGGAACCCCGATCGCGGCGCGTGGATCGGGGAGGGAGACGGCGAGGTCGACTACCAGTAGCGGGCGCGTCTCGAAATCTTCAAAGGGACTCTCATAGGAGACACACACAATGGTTTATGCTACCATCGCGTTCGGGCTGTTCGCCGCGGTCACGCTGGCGTTCGGCCTCGGGGTCGTCCTGGCGCGCGACGTGTTCCACGCCGCGTTGCTTCTGGGCGGTGCCCTGACGAGCGTTGCGGTGCACTACGTGATGCTGCAGGCGGAGTTTATCGCCGCCATGCAGATCCTCGTCTACGTGGGCGGGGTCTTGATTCTCGTCACGTTCGCCGTGATGCTCACGCGATCGGACACGGAAACGGAGGTGAATAGCGCATGAGTAACGATGGCTCCCGGAGCCGCGGGCGTCTCGTGCCCGCAATTGCGGTCGGACTCCTGTTCGTCATCATGGCCCTGACCGCGCTGTCGGCCGAATTCGGCGCGGTCGGGGGCTTCCCGGCGGACGCGTCAATCGTCCACAACATCGGGTACGCCCTCTTCAACCTCGGCGAGTACGAGCTCGGCTCGGTGCCGTCCGAGGGCTTCCTGGCGGCGTTCCTGATCGCGGCTGTCGCACTCGACGTGGCCGTCGACGGCGCCGTCTACCTGGCGAAACGCGAGGAGGACGGTTCCATCGTCGCCGCGGTGGGCAAGGCGCTTACTGACGGCGGGCAAGAGGGGGGTGAGCGGAAATGACCGCTGTCGCCGCTTCGATACCGCCCCAGTGGTACCTGCTGCTCGCCACCGCCGTGTTCTGTATCGGCCTGTTCGGCGTGCTCACGCGGAACGACGCGCTGTACTTCCTGATGAGCGTCGAGCTCATGATGAACGCCGCGAACATCAACTTCGTCGCGTTCGCGCTGTACTACGGTGACCTCACGGGACAGGTGTTCGCGCTGTTCGTCATCGCGCTCGCGGCCGCAGAGGTCGCGATCGGGATCGGCATCATCCTCGTGTTGTACCGCAACTTCGGCGTCACCGACGTGACCGTTCCAACGGAGATGAGGTGGTAACATGATAGACGTGTTCTCATACGTTCCGGCGATCGTTCTCCTCCCGTTCTTCTCGTTCCTGGTCGCCCTCGGTGTCGGCAAACACCTTCCGAAGGGCGGCGCCTTCGGCGGCATCGCGGCGACGGCGGGATCGTTCCTGCTCTCGCTGTGGGTGCTCGCGACGGTCGCGGGCGGGGAGGCGGCGAACCGTACGCTCTACACGTGGTCCGACGCAGGCGGGATCGGTCCGACGGACATCGAACTGTCCTTCGGGATCCTGATCGACCCGCTGTCGGCGCTCATGCTCGTCATCGTGACGCTCGTGGCGCTTCTGGTCCACGTGTTCTCGCTCGGCTACATGAACGACGAGGGCGAGACGGGGCTCCCCCGGTACTACGCCGGGCTCGGGCTGTTCTCGGCCTCGATGCTCGGATTCGTCGTCGCCGACAACCTGCTGATGGCGTTCATGTTCTTCGAGCTGGTCGGGCTCTGCTCGTACCTGCTCATCGGGTTCCACTTCCGAGAGCCCGGGCCGCCGTCGGCGGCGAAGAAGGCGTTCCTCGTCACCCGGTTCGGTGACTACTTCTTCCTGATCGGCGTCGTCGCCGTGCTCGCGACGTTCGGCACGGCGCAGTTCGCCGGTGAGGGGTCGTTCCCGGCGCTCGCCGAGGCGGCGCTCAACGGCTCCGGATCGGTCGCATGGACGCCCGGCGGAGTCGAACTGCAGACGTGGCTCACGGTCGTCGGCCTGCTCGTGTTAGGCGGCGTCGTCGGGAAGTCCGCGCAGTTCCCGCTCCACACGTGGCTCCCCGACGCGATGGAGGGCCCGACGCCCGTCTCCGCGCTGATCCACGCCGCGACGATGGTGGCGGCCGGCGTCTACCTCGTCGCGCGCATGTACGGGTTCTACGCGCTGTCGCCGACGGCGCTCGCGATCATCGCCTTCATCGGCGGCTTCACCGCGCTGTTCGCGGCGACGATGGGGCTCGTGAAAGACGAGCTGAAGCAGGTGCTCGCGTACTCCACCATCTCGCAGTACGGCTACATGATGCTCGCGCTCGGCGCGGGCGGGTACGTGGCCGCGGTCTTCCACCTGACCACCCACGCCTTCTTCAAGGCCCTGCTGTTCCTCGGCGCCGGTGCGGTCATCATCGCGATGCATCACAACGAGGACATGTGGGACATGGGGGGGCTCAAATCGAAGATGCCGGTGACGTACTACACGTTCCTCGCCGGTTCGCTCGCGCTCGCGGGCATCTTCCCGTTCGCCGGCTTCTGGTCGAAAGACGAGATCCTCTACGAGGCGCTCGTGCACGGCCTCAACGACCCGCTGCTGCTCGGCGGCTACCTGATGGGGCTGCTCGCGGTGCCGGTCACCGCCTTCTACACCTTCCGAATGGTGTTCCTGACGTTCCACGGCGAGCCCCGGAGCGCGACCGCTCGCGACCCCGAACCCGTTCGCTGGAACGTGAAGGGGCCGCTGACGGTGCTGGGCGTGCTCGCGGTGGTCACCGGATTCATCAACATGGTGCCGGTCCAGAAGGTGCTCGGAGTGGAGGGGATCGACCTGCTCCACCTGTGGCTCGACAACCATTGGGGCGGCATCGACGGCCTCTCCTCGCACCACTACGCGGACATCGGTCCGTACAGTAGCGGGTATCTCGTCGGCGGCGAGGTCGGTACGGTGCTCGTCGGCGCGGCCGTCTCGCTCGGCCTGGCGCTGGGCGGGCTCCTCGTTGCTTGGCGGCTCTACAACGTTCCGTCGCCGACGGAGCACACGGCGAAGCTCGGCGGGATCAAAGACGTGCTGTACAACAACTACTACTTGGACGAACTGCAGGTATGGCTCGCGTATCGCACCGAAGACGTCGCCGGCGGCGCTAACACCTTCGATCAGGGGATCATCGACGGCGTCGTCAACGGCGTCTCGTCGGTGAGCCTCTTCGGCGGGAGCCGAGTTCGCCGGCTCCAGAGCGGCGTGGTGTCGCAGTACGCCACGCTGCTCACGCTGGGGCTCGTCGCGCTGCTGCTCGCGCTCGGCGTGAGCGGGGGGTGGTTCCTATGATGATCGAAGCCCTCATCGGGTTCACGTTCGTGGCCGCGCTCCTCGTGCTGCTCGCTCCGGACGAGTGGGCGGGGCGACTCGCGTTCGCGTTCAGCCTGCTCCCGTTCGCCGGGGCGCTGTACCTCTGGTCCGGCTTCGACGGCGCCGGCAACGCCCTCACGGGCGGCGACATCGCGTACGCGACGCAGATCGAGTGGCTGGAGGTCGGCGGTCGGACCGTGTCGTGGTTCGTCGGCGTCGACGGGATCAGCCTCCCGCTCGTCGTGCTCACGACGTTCCTCGTCCCGCTCGCGATCGTGAGCGCGTGGACGCCGATCGACGCCCGCCAGAGTCAGTTCTACGGGCTCATGCTGTTCATGGAGGCGAACCTCCTCGGCGTGTTCACCGCGCTTGACTTCTTCCTCTGGTTCGTCTTCTGGGAGGCCGTCCTCGTGCCGATGTACTTCCTCATCGGCGTCTGGGGCGGTCCCCGTCGGAAGTACGCCGCGATCAAGTTCTTCGTGTACACGAACGCGGCGTCGCTGTTGATGTTCATCGGCTTCATGTCGCTGACGTTCGCGCTCGGCGACACGCAGTCGTTCGCGCTGCCGGAGATCACGCAGGCGATCGCCAGCGGCGGCTTGGAGACGTGGTTCGGCATCTCGCCGGACCGGATCGCGATGATCGCGTTCGTCGCGATGTTCGCCGGCTTCGCGGTGAAGGTCCCGATCGTGCCGGTGCACACGTGGCTCCCGGACGCTCACGTTGAGGCGCCGACGCCGGTGTCGGTGCTGCTGGCGGGCGTCCTCCTGAAGATGGGGACGTACGCGCTGCTCCGGTTCAACTTCACGATGCTCCCGGACCAGGCGTCCGCGCTCGCGGTCCCGATCGCCGCTATCGCCGTCATCAGCGTCATCTACGGCGCGATGCTGGCGCTGGCACAGAAGGATCTCAAGCGGATCGTCGCGTACTCCTCGGTCTCGTCGATGGGGTACGTCATCCTCGGGCTGGTCGTGTTCACCGAGTACGGCGTCGGCGGCGCGACGTTCCAGATGGTCGCGCACGGCCTCATCTCGGGGCTGATGTTCATGGCCGTCGGCGTCATCTACAACGCGACGCACACGCGGATGGTCGGCGACATGTCCGGCATGGCCGACCGGATGCCCGTCGCGGTCGGCATCCTCGTCGCCGGCGCGTTCGGGTACATGGGGCTCCCGCTGATGGCCGGCTTCGCCGGTGAGTTCTTCATCTTCGTGGGCTCGTTCTCCGCTCCGGCGCTGCCGTACGCGCCGCTCTTCACGGCGCTCGCGATGTTCGGTATCGTCATCGTCGCCGGCTACCTGCTGTCGGCGATGCAGAGCACGCTGTTCGGGCCGTTCGAGCTCGAAACCGACTACGAGGTCGGTCCCGCGCCGTTCCACGACGTCGCCCCGCTCGCGGTGCTGCTGGTGGCGATCATCGTGCTCGGCGTGGCGCCCGACATCTTCTTCGAGATGATCCGTGACGCTGCCCTTCCCGTGGTCGAGGGGGTGACTATCAATGGTTAACACGCTACCACAGGTGGCGGCGCTGTTGCCCGTCTTCCTGCTCGCGTTCACCGGGCTCGCGCTGCTGCTCGTCGACACGATCAGCCCCGACGCGCGGTCGAACACCTCGATGGCGGTCGTCGGCGCGCTCGGGTCGCTCGCCGCGCTCGCGGCGAGCGTCTGGCTGGTCGTCTCCGGCACCGGCAGCGCCGACACCGGCGGCGCGATCACCCTGTTCGCCGAGGCGATCAAGGTGGACACGATGGCGCTGTTCTTCACCGCCATCTTCGCGTCCGTGACGGCGCTGGTCGTCGTCGCGGCCCACGACTACTTCCACGACCACGCGAGTCCGGCGGCGTTCTACTCGCTCGTCGTGTTCGCGGCGACCGGGATGGCGCTGCTCGCGGCGGCGAACTCGCTCGCGGTCGTCTTCGTCGCCCTCGAGATGGTGTCGCTGCCGTCGTACGTGCTCGTCGCGTACCTCAAGCAGGACCGCGGGAGCGTCGAGGCGGGGATGAAGTACTT
Organism: Halorubrum sp. FL23; assembly: GCF_052439115.2. Classification (NCBI taxonomy): domain Archaea; kingdom Methanobacteriati; phylum Methanobacteriota; class Halobacteria; order Halobacteriales; family Haloferacaceae; genus Halorubrum; species Halorubrum sp. FL23. Next base: position 328,326 of record NZ_JBQVRO020000001.1, on the reverse strand, counting down.
CCTCGTCGGCGCGCTCTCCTCCGCGATTTTCCTGTTCGGGATCTCGCTCGTGTACGCGGCGACCGGCTCGCTGCTGTTCGCCGGCGTCGCCGAGGGGATCGGCTCGCTCGACGGCCTCGCCGGCGTCGCCGGCCTCGGGATCGTGATGATCGTCGGCGGCGTCGCGTACAAGACCGCCTCCGTCCCGTTCCACTTCTGGGCGCCGGAGGCGTACGAGGGCGCGCCCGCACCGGTGAGCGCGTTCCTCTCGTCCGCCTCGAAGGCGGCCGGCTTCGTGGTCGCGTTCCGCCTGTTCACCGAGGCGTTCCCGGTCGGGGCGTCGCTCACCGCCGGCATCGACTGGGTGCTGGCGTTCGGCGTGCTCGCCGCGGTGACGATGACGCTCGGGAACTTCGCGGCGGCCGTCCAGGAGGAGGTCAAGCGGATGCTCGCGTACTCCTCCATCGGGCACGCGGGCTACGTGCTCATCGGCGTCGCGGCGCTGTCACAGAGCGGAAGCGCGAACGACGCCGTGATGGGCGCGGCGATGGCGCACCTGCTCGTCTACGGGTTCATGAACACCGGCGCGTTCCTCTTCGTCGCGATGGCGGAGCGGTGGGGCGTCGGTCGGACCTTCGAGGACTACGCCGGGCTCTCACGGCGCGCGCCGGTCGCGTCCGTCGCGATGGCCGTGTTCATGTTCTCGCTCGCCGGGCTGCCGCCCTTCGCCGGGTTCTTCTCGAAGTACTTCCTGTTCATGGGAGCCATCGATAACGGCTTCCTGTGGCTGGCGGCGTTCGGCGCCGTCAACAGCGTCATCTCGCTGTACTACTACAGCCGAGTCGTGAAGGCGCTGTTCATCGACGACCCCGCCTCGTCGAGTTCGCTGGACGCGATCGACGTGCGGCCGACCGGGCTGTACGCCGCGGTCGTGTTCGCGGCGGTCGCGACGGTGCTTCTCTTGCCCGGCTTCGGCCCGGTCATCGAGACCGCCGAGGCCGCGGCGTCGGCGCTGTTCTAGCGGCCCGGCGCCGCCTCGCGGCGCTTCGGGCACCGCTTTCCGCACCGGTACCCGCAGGTATTAGCGCGTTCGGTCCCGTGGTTCGTCTATGAGTCGCACTCGAACGTACCGCTGTTTGAACTGCCTCGAACACACGGTGAGCCGCGAGTTCGACACCTCGCACCTCTCGGTGACGTGTCCGAACTGCGACTCGTTCGAGCGGTTCGTCAACGAGGCGGTGTACCAGCAGTTTCGGGCGTTCGAAGAGTCGCCGCCGACGGAGATCGACTGGGACCGACTCGATCGGATGGAGAAGCTGGTCGTCGCCGAGCGGCTCGTGCGCTCGACGAAGACGATCGACGACTTTTCGATCGTGAGCGACGACGACGGCGAGGAACGAGGCGACGAGGGTCAGAGTGACGAGGACGAGACGGAGGCTGTCGGCGGCACCGCGGAATCGCCGACCCCTGAGTGAGGGGACGGAGTGCGCTGCCGGGCCGTTAGCGCGCGTACAGCTTCCCGCCGACGAGCGACGCGAGGTCGTCGTCGCTCGGCGTCACCGCCACGTAGGGTCGACCGACGGGCCCGAACACGTCGACGACGCGGCCGACCGTCGCGAGCGACTCGTCGACCACCGACGAGCCGATCCGCGGCGGCTCCGCGCCCGCCTCCGTGCGGGCGATAGCGAGGCCCCCTGCCGTGCGAACGACGGTGCCGACGCGTCGCATCGTCACTCGCGGATGATCCCGAGGTAGGCCGCGATCGCCTGTACGAGGTCGTTTTTCGCGGTGTCTTCGGTGCCTTTGACGACGACCGCGCCTCGCGGTTCGAACTCGCGGGAGTACGTTTTCTCGCGCTCGATCACCGCGTCGTAGCCGACCTGTTGGACCGCCTTCGCGATCTCGTCGACGGTGGGCTCCTCGATCGCGAGGTCCATCGGGACGCGACGCCCCTCGGACCGCGATCGGTCGGCGTCGAAGTACGCGGGATAAACGACGTTCTCGACCATATACCGGAGAGGCGAGCGCGCGGCGTAAGGTCGTTTCGGACCGTCACGAGGTCCTGAACTCGAACCGCGCGCCGCCGGAATCACCGGTGAGCGCGCGCACGTCCCACCCGTGCGCGTCGGCGATCCGCTCCGTGATCGCGAGTCCGAGTCCCGTCCCGTTCTCTTCGGTCGTGAACCCGCTCTCGAACACGCGGTCGCACTCGTCCGTGGGGAGTCCGCAGCCGTCGTCTTCGACGAAGAACCCGCTTTCCGAACCGCCGTCGGCACCGCGGAACGACACCGCCCCGACGTGGACGGTGAGCGCGTCACCGCCGCTCCCGTCGGGTGACTGTCGCCCGTGCTCCGCGCTGTTTCGGAACACGTTCTCCAGCAGCTCGCGCGTCCGGGTCGGGTTCGCGTCGATCGTCACGTCGCCGTCGAAGACGAGATCGGCGTCGTCCGTGTCGACGCTCTCCCACGCGTCTCTCGCGAGCGCGCTGATCGAGACGGATTTCGTTTCGCCGACCGACTCTCCCTGTCGGGCCAGCGAGAGCAGGTCGCCGACGAGCTCGTCCATGCGTCCCAACGCCTCGGTCGCCTTCTCGAGATACTCCGTCTCGCCGGTCTCGCGGGCGAGGTCGACGTACCCTTCCGCGACGGAAAGGGGGTTCCGGAGATCGTGGGAGACGATGCTCGCGAACTCGTCGAGCCGCTCGTTCTGTCGCTCCAGCGCCGCCTCGTGCTCGCGCCGCTCCGTCACGTCGGTGTAAATGGCGTACCCGGAGACGTTCTCCGCGTCGAGCCGGATCGGGACGACGTGGAGGATGAAGTGTCTGGGCCCCTCCGCGGTCTCGCGGGTCACCTCTCGCCTGACGCTCTCGCCGCGCTGGAGACGCTCGTTGAGATCCGCGGCCTCGGACGCCGCCTCGTCGGTGGTCGGGACGATGTAGTCGTCGACGGACTCGCCGACCACGCGATCCGCGTCGTAGCCGAACGTCTCCTCGAACGCGTCGTTGACCCGGTGAACGATCGGCTCGCCGTCGACGTAGTCGTACGCGATCGCCGGATCGGGAACGTTCGAGAACAGCGCCAGCAGCCGATCGCGTTCTGCCCGTAGCCGCTCGTTGGCATGGTCGAGCGTCGACTCTTCCCTGCGTACGAGCCAGCGGAGCGTCGCGTCGAGGTCAGCCGGCGTGGTCGCGATCGCGTCGACGAGCGGGTCGGTCGCCGGCGGTGCGACGGGGTCGTCGACGAAGGCGACCACGCGGAACGAGCCGCCGCGGTCGCGGACCGCGTCGAGCCCCTCGGCATCGAGGACGACGGCGATGTCCGCGGTCGCGATGTCATCGTCGCCGGGTGCAGACGGAGCGGCGTCGCCGATGGACGCCGCGGAGGCGTCGAACGCGTGCAGTGTGTCGGCCACGTCGGCCGCGTCGCCCGGGTTGCCGGAGAGGACGAGAACAGATCGCCGCCTCCTCGGCTCGGTGTTCACGATGCCGATAAACACCATCTGTGCTCGGATAAAATTTTCTCCAGTCGTCCAGTTTCCCCGGAGAACGGGATTGCGTACCGTCACGGCTGCGGCGCGTGTCTCAGACCCGTCGGCGGAGCGCGTCGGAAGGCACCCCGGAACCCTTTTGACGGAACACGGGTCACGTTCGTGTAATGAGCGACCTCGAAGCGGAGTACCGTCTCGACTACTTCGAAGAGGAGGGGTTCGAGCGGAAGGAGTGCCCCTCCTGTGGCGCGCACTTTTGGACCCGCGACGCCGACCGCGAACTGTGCGGTGAGCCGCCCTGTGAGGACTACAGCTTCATCGACGACCCGGGATTTCCGGAGGCCCATTCGCTGTCGGAGATGCGAGAGGCGTTTCTCTCCTTCTTCGAAGAGCACGACCACGAGCGGATCGACCCGTACCCGGTCGCGGCGAACCGCTGGCGCGACGACGTGCTCCTGACCCAGGCGTCGATCTACGACTTCCAGCCGCTGGTCACGTCCGGCCAGACGCCGCCCCCCGCGAACCCCCTCACCATCTCTCAGCCCTGCATCCGGATGCAGGACATCGACAACGTCGGCAAGACGGGCCGACACACGATGGCCTTCGAGATGATGGCCCATCACGCGTTCAACACGCGCGAGGAGGTCGACGAGGACGAGTACGCCTACCACGGCGAGGTGTACTGGAAAGACGAGACCGTCGAGTACTGTGACGAGCTGTTCGAGAGCCTCGGCGCGGACCTCGACGAGATCACCTACATCGAGGACCCGTGGGTCGGCGGCGGGAACGCCGGGCCCGCCATCGAGGTCATCTACAAGGGCGCCGAACTGGCGACGCTCGTCTTCATGTGCATGGAGCGCGACCCCGACGGCGACTACGAGATGAAGGACGGGCACACGTACTCGTTCATGGACACGTACATCGTCGACACCGGGTACGGGCTCGAACGGTGGACGTGGATGAGCCAGGGGACGGCGACGGTGTACGAGGCGGTGTACCCCGACGCGATCGACTTCCTCAAGGAGAACGCGGGGATCGACTACGACGACGAGGAGCAGGCGATCGTCCACCGCGCCGCGAAGCTCTCCGGCCGGCTCGACATCGACGATGTCGACGACGTGGAGGCCGCCCGCGGCGAGATCGCCGATCGGCTCGACGTCGAGGTCGACCGGCTCCGCGAGCTGGTCGAGCCGCTCGAGTCGATCTACGCGATCGCCGACCACTCGCGGACGCTCGCGTACATGTTCGGCGACGGGATCGTCCCCTCGAACGTCGGGACGGGATACCTCGCTCGGATGGTGCTTCGGCGCACGAAGCGGCTCGTCGACGAGGTCGGCGTCGACGCCCCGCTCGACGAGCTGGTCGACATGCAGGCCGATCGGCTCGGCTACGAGAACCGCGACACGATCCGCGAGATCGTCCGCACCGAGGAACGGAAGTACCGCAAGACGCTCGAACGCGGCTCTCGGAAGGTGGAGTCGCTCGCGGACGAGTACGCCGGCACGGGCGAGCCGATCCCGACGGAGGCGCTGTTGGAGCTGTACGACTCCCACGGGATCCAGCCCGACATGGTCGCCGACATCGCCGCCGAGCGCGGCGCGACCGTCGACGTGCCGGACGACTTCTACGCGCTCGTCGCCGACCGCCACGAGGAGGAGGACGGCGACGAGTCGGACGGGGACCGCGACAGCCGGCTCGACGACCTCCCCGAGACGGAGAAGCTGTTCTACGACGACCAGGGGCGCACCGAGTTCGAGGCCGTCGTCCTCGACGTGTTCGATCGCGAGGAGGGGTACGACGTGGTGTTGGACCAGACGATGTTCTACCCGGAGGGCGGCGGCCAGCCCGCCGACCGCGGGCAGCTCACCGCCGGCGAGACGACCGTCGACGTGGTCGACGTACAGGAGCGCGACGGCGTCGTGCTTCACCGCACCGACGCCGATCCGGGCAAGGGGGAGTTCGTCAAGGGACAGGTCGACGGCGACCGCCGTGATCGGCTCCGCGCCCACCACACGGCGACTCACCTGATCGGCCACGCGGCCCGCGAGGTGCTCGGCGAACACGTCCGGCAGGCGGGCGCTCAGAAGGGGATCGACTCCTCCCGGCTCGACGTCCGCCACTTCGAGCGGATCACCCGCGATCAGGTCAAAGCGATCGAGCGCGTCGCCAACGATCTCGTCCGCGACGACGTGCCGGTGCGTCAGGAGTGGCCCGACCGCAACGAGGCGGAGGCGGAACACGGCTTCGACCTCTATCAGGGCGGGGTTCCCCCGGGAACGAACGTCCGCCTGATCCACGTCGGCGACGCCGACGTGCAGGCCTGCGCCGGCACTCACGTCGAACGGACCGGCGAGATCGGCGCGGTGAAGGTGTTGAAAACGGAGCCCGTGCAGGACGGCGTCGAGCGGATCGTGTTCGCCGCGGGCGGCGCGGCGGTCGAGGCGACACAGCGCACCGAGGACGCGCTGTACGACGCCGCCGACGCGCTCGACGTCGACCCGCTCGACGTGCCCGAGACGGCGGAGCGGTTCTTCGACGAGTGGAAGGCGCGCGGGAAGGAGATCGAGTCGCTCAAAGAGGAGCTCGCGGCGGCGCGCGCCTCCGGCGGCGCCGACGCCGAGGAGGTCGATGTCGGCGGCGTGACCGCGGTGATCCAGCGCCTCGACGGCGACGCCGACGAGCTGCGCGCGACCGCGAACGCCCACGTCGACGACGGGAAGGTCGCGGTCGTCGGCAGCGGGGCGGACGGCTCCGCGAGCTTCGTGGTCGGCGTTCCCGACGGCGTCGACGTGAACGCCGGACAGGTGGTCTCCGAACTCGCGGCGCGCGTCGGCGGCGGCGGCGGCGGCCCGCCGGACTTCGCTCAGGGCGGCGGCCCGGACGCCGGCGCGCTCGACGATGCGCTGGAGGCGGCGCCGGACGTCCTTCGCAACCTGCAGGAGGCCTAGCGAACCACCGCTCTCCATGCCCCACGCCAACAACGCCGGCGTCGAGATCCGGTACGAGGTAGACGCCCCCGACGCGGGCGACCCCGACGAGGCGGTCGTGTTCTGTGGCGACGTGGGGCTCGGCGCGTGGCAGTTCGGCTGGCAACACGCCGCGCTCGCCGGACCGCACACGGTGATCACGCCCGAAACGCGGGGCGTCGGCCGGTCGGACGCGCCGCCGGGGCCGTACGCGGTCGAGGACCTCGCGAGCGACGTTGACGCGGTGTGTGCCGCGGAAGGCGTCCGGAACGCCCACCTCGTCGGGTACGGGCTCGGCGGCATGGTCGCGCTCGCGTACGCGCTCGCCTCGTCGCGCCCGGCGAGCCTCTCGGTGATCGGGACCCCGCCCGCGGGCGACGCCTACAACCCCGACGGCGTGTGGGCCGACCCGTCGACGCCGTCGTCGGTGAAGGGGTCGCTGAACGGGCTCCTCTCGGAGCCGTTCCGAGAGCGGCATCCCGACGTGCTCTCGCGGATCGTCGAGTGGCGGCTCGGCGAAGACGCCGGTCGCGAGACGTTCGAGGCTCACCGCGCCGCGGTCGAGGGGTTCGACGTTTCGGACCGGCTGTACGAGCTCACGACGCCGACCCTCGTCGTCCACGGGACCGAGGACGCGGTCTGTCCGAAGCCGGCAGCGGAAGGGCTCGCCGAGGGACTCCCGCGCGGGGAGCTCCATGCAGTCCCGGGCGCGCGCCACCTCGTCGGCGTGGAGGCGTCCGCCGCGGTCAACGACGCCCTCGTCGGTTGGCTCGCGGAGCACGCCGCGGACCCCTTCTCGGGGTGAGCGCGGTCGTCACCCGACCGAACCCGCCGCTCGCCGACGCCGGTAGCGCTTCCCGCCGCCGCAACCGTTTTTGCTCCGTCGCGTCTCGGGGCGTCCAATGACACGCCTCCGGTTCGCCCTGCTGAACGCCGCCCACGAGGGCGCGAACACCCGTCGGAACTTCCGGCGGGAGCTCGACGCCGACCTCGTCGAGTTCTCCGTCAGCGACGGGCACCTGCCCGACCACACCGAGTTCGACGGGGTCGTGGTCACCGGGTCGCGCTCCTCCGTCTACTGGGACGAGGCGTGGATCCCGCCCCTCGTCGACTACGTCGCCGAAGCCGCGGAGGCCGGCCTTCCGGTGCTCGGCGTCTGTTACGGCCACCAGGTGGTCGCCGAGGCGCTCGGCGGGCGCGTCGCCGGTATGGACGAGTTCGAGATCGGATACAACGAGGTGCGCCACCGCGGCGACGACGAGCTGTTCGCGGGGGTCGACGAGGCGTTCACCGTCTTCACGACCCACGGCGACACGGTCACAGAGCTTCCGCCGAACGCGACCCTGCTCGCCGAGAACGACCACGGCGTCCACGCGTTCCGTGACGGCCACTGCTGGGGCGTCCAGTTCCACCCCGAGTACGACCTCGACACGGCGCGAGAGGTCACGGAAGGGAAACGCGAGCGCCTCGGCGACGCCCGCGTCGACGCGGTGTTGGCCGAGATCACGCCCGAGGCCTACGACGCCGCCTGCGAGGCGAAGCCGCTGTTCGACAACTTCGTCGCGTACGCCCGGCGGCTGCGGGCCGATCGCGGGTCGGTCGCGGCGGCGGACGACTGATTCACCGGGGAATTCGCCGCCGACGTGGACGCCGTCCGGTCGAACACGCTTATACGGTTCCCGCCCGGACTCACGGTATGAACGTAGTACCGGACACCAGTGCGGTCGTGGACGGCCGCGTGTCCGAACGCGTCGAGGACGGGACCTACGCGGCGGCGACGGTGCTCGTCCCGGAGGCCGTCGTCGGCGAGCTGGAGTCGCAGGCCAACGACGGGCTGGAGTCGGGGTGGGACGGGCTGAGCGAGCTCAAGCGGCTCGCCGACTTCGCCGACGACGGGACGATCGAACTGGAGTACGTCGGCGAGCGCGCCGACGGCGACGCCCGATCGCACGCCCACGAGGGCGACGTGGACGCGCTGATCCGCGATACTGCGGCCGACCGCGACGCCACGCTCCTCTCCAGCGATGTCGTGCAGGCCGAGGTCGCCCGCGCGAAGGGGATCGACGTCGAGTACGTCGAGCCGGTGGCCCGCGGCGTCGTCGACGAGCTGCCGATACAGGAGTTTTTCACCGAGGAGACGATGTCGGTCCACCTCAAGACGGGGACCGTTCCGAAGGCGAAGCGCGGGGCGCTCGGCGAGATGCGCTACGTCGAAATCGCGGACGACCCCACCGACGAGGCGCAGATGCGCGAGTGGGCCAACTCGATCGTCGACTTGGCGCGCCAGTCGAACGAGGGGTTCATCGAGCTCTCCGACGACGGGATGGATATCGTCCAGTTCCGGAACTACCGGATCGCGGTGGCGCGACCCCCGTTCGCCGACGGCTTCGAGATCACCGCCGTCCGGCCTATCGCGAAGACGGACCTCGACGACTACGAGTTCGCCGACGAACTGCGCGACCGGTTCGCGGAGCGGAAGCGCGGCGTGCTCATCTCCGGGTCGCCCGGCGCCGGGAAGTCGACGTTCGCGCAGGCGGTCGCGGAGTTCCTGAACGACAGCGACTACGCAGTGAAGACGATGGAGAAGCCGCGCGACCTTCAGGTCGGCCCGGAGATCACGCAGTACGGCGCGCTCGGCGGCGAGATGGAGAACACCGCGGACTCGCTGCTCCTCGTTCGGCCCGATTACACGATCTACGACGAGGTCCGGAAGACGAACGACTTCGAGGTGTTCTCGGACATGCGGATGGCCGGCGTCGGGATGGTCGGCGTCGTCCACGCCTCGCGCGCCATCGACGCGCTCCAGCGGCTCGTCGGCCGCGTCGAACTCGGGATGATCCCGCAGATCGTCGACACCGTCGTCTACATCGAGGCCGGCGAGGTCCACACCGTCTACGACGTGGCGACGGAGGTGAAGGTGCCGGCGGGACTCACCGCCGAGGACCTCGCACGCCCGGTCATTCAGGTGTCGAACTTCGAGACGGGGCGCCCCGAATACGAGATCTACACGTTCAACCGGCAGGTCGTCACGGTTCCGCTGAACGAAGACGGCGGCGAGGCCGAGTCCGAAACGGGCGTCGGTCGGATCGCGAAACAGGAGATCGAACGCGAGATCAAGTCGGTCGCACACGGCCACGTCGACGTCGAACTCAAGGGGAACGACGAGGCGGTGGTGTACGTCTCCGAAGGCGACATCGGCACCGTCATCGGCAAGGGCGGCGGCCGCATCAGCGACATCGAGAACCGGCTGGGGATCGAGATCGACGTCCGCACGCACGACGAGAAACCCGGCGGCCGCGGGGGCGGGTCGGGCGGCGATGGGCGCGGCGCGAACGGGCAGGGCGGACAGGTCGGCGAGGAGCGCGGCACCGTCGTGACCCCCGAGATAACCTCCCGGCACGTCGTCATCGACGTCGACGCCGGCGTCGGCGAGACGGTCGAGGTGCGCGCGGACGGCGAGTACCTCTTCACCGCCACCGTCGGCCGCGGCGGCGAGGTCCAGGTGTCTCGCGGCTCCGCGATCGCCGAGGAGCTCGAGGACGCGATCGACCGGAAACGCACGGTGACGGTCGTTCCGGCTCGCTGAGCTTCGCGCCGGCTCGCTGACCGTCCGGGTTCCGTGCCCGCCTCGGGTGAGACTGCCGGGGGTCGTCACCGGGGCACCCGCAAACCGGAGCGGCTGAATGCCGTCGCGCGACGCGGATCGGTTCGACGATCGTCGTACAAGTTCCTCCTGAAAGATAACGCTTTTTTGGTGGTGGTCGGAAGGTCACAGCATGTCAGACGAGTTAAAGCGCGGGCTCGAAGGCGTCCTCGTCGCGGAGTCGGATCTGAGCTACGTCGACGGTGAGGTCGGCAAGCTCGTGTACCGTGGCTACGACATCGAGGACCTCGCGCGCGGCGCGAGCTACGAAGAGGTGCTGTACCTTCTCTGGCACGGGTCGCTTCCGACACGCGACGAACTCGACGCCTTCACCGCGGACCTGGCCGCCGAACGCGCCGTCGACGACGGCGTGCTCGATACCGTTCGGACGCTCGCCGACGCGGGCGAACGCCCGATGGCCGCCCTGCGGACCGCGGTCTCCATGCTGTCGGCGTACGAGCCCGAGGAGGACGCGGACCCCGCGGACCTCGACGCGACGCTCCGGAAGGGTCGCCGGATCACGGCAAAGATCCCGACGATCCTCGCCGCCTTCGAGCGCGCCCGGCAGGGCGAAGACCCGGTCGCACCCGACCCGGAACTGTCGCACGCCGCGAACTTCCTCTACATGCTCACCGGAACCGAGCCCGACGAGGTGAGCGCCGAGACGTTCGATATGGCGCTGACGCTCCACGCCGACCACGGGTTCAACGCCTCGACGTTCACGGCGATCGTGATCGGCTCGACGATGGCGGACGTGTACTCCGGCGTCACCGGCGGGATCGGCGCGCTCTCGGGCCCCCTCCACGGCGGTGCGAATCAGGACGTGATGGAGGTGCTTCAGGAGGTCGACTCCTCCGACAAGGACCCGGTGCAGTGGGTGAAAGACGCCCGCGAGGACGGGCGCCGCATCCCCGGCTTCGGCCACCGCGTCTACAAGGTGAAGGACCCCCGCGCGAACATCCTCGAGGAGAAGCTCCGCGACCTCTCGGAGTCGTCCGGCGACACGAAGTGGCTCGACTACACCACCGCGATCGAGGAGTACCTCACCGACCAGGGGCTGCTCGACAAGGGGATCGCCCCGAACGTCGACTTCTACTCCGGCTCCGTCTACGACTCGCTCGGCATCCCGGTCGACATGTACACCCCCATTTTCGCGATGAGCCGCGTCGGCGGCTGGATCGCCCACGTCGTCCAGTACCAGGAGGACAACCGCCTCATCCGCCCGCGGGCGCGGTACACGGGCCCCACGGAGTCCGAGTTCGTCCCGATCGACGATCGGTGAGGCGTCTCAGTCGGCCGCCTGTCCCCCGTCGACGGGGATCGTGTGCCCGGTGATGTAGGAGGCGTCCGACGAGCAGAGGAACGCCACGGGCCCCGCCATCTCCTCCGGATCGGCGATGCGATCCATCGGCACGTCGCGCATCGTCGACGTGTCGAAGTCGGCTCGAAGCGTCCGGATCGCGGTTTTGACCAGCGCGATAGTGGACCTGAGCCGGTCGCGGAACGACGCGGGGCCGGCGCTGCCCGACCCCCCGAGAAGCCCCGACTGAATGTTCGTCTTCGTCGGTCCCGGCGCGATTGCGTTCACGCGGATTCCCCGGCTCGCGTTCTCCAGCGCGACCGACTTCGTGAGTCCGACGACGCCGTGCTTGCTGGCCGCGTAGCTCGAGAGGGCGCCAATCCCGACGAGCCCGGCCATCGAGGCGGTGTTCACGATCGCACCGTGGCCCTGGCGTTTCATCACGGGAAGCTCCGCCTTCAGACAGTTCCAGACGCCCTTCAGGTTCACGTCCATCAGTCGGTCCCACTTCTCTGCCGTCACCTCGGTCGTTTCCACGAAGTCGGTGAGGATCCCGGCGTTGTTGTGTGCGATGTCGAGGCTCCCGTAGGTTTCGACCGCGGCGTCGACCATCTCCTCGACGGAGGACGGGTCGGCCACGTCGACCGTAACGAACGTCGCGTCCCCGCCCGCGTCGGCGATCTGGTCGACGGTCTCGCGCCCGGCGTCGGGGGCGATGTCGGCGACGACGACGTTCGCTCCCTCCTCGGCGAAGCGGAGCGCCGTGGCCCGCCCGATCCCGGAGCTGGCGCCCGTCACGATCGCGGTTTTCCCGGCGAATCGGTTCATAGCGTGTAGTCGTGCTCGCCGGTCTCTGACTCTAAGAACGCCGTCAGTAGGTCGATCGTCGCGGTCACGTCGCCGCCGTCGGCCGTCTCGGTGACGGTGTGGAGGTACCGGGTCGGGACCGAGATGGCCCCGACGGGTTTGGCGCCCGCGGTGTTCTGGAAGCCGGCGGTGTCGGTGCCGCCCGCGGGCAACACCTCGTGCTGGTGGTCGATCCCCTCCTCCTCGGCGACCGAGGTGAGTCGCCTGTGGACCTTCGGGCTAGTGATCACCGAGGAGTCCTTCAGCTTGACCGCGGTGCCCTCGCCCAGTTCGGTCACCGCGTCCGCCGCGTCGCCGATCTGCGGCACGTCGTTCGCGACGGTCACGTCGAGGGCGAGCGCGAGGTCGGGGTCGATGTCGACGCCGAGCGCGGTCGCGCCGCGGAGCCCGACCTCCTCCTGGACCGTCGCCGCGAAGTGGATCGTCACGTCGGGCGATTCGATCCGCGCTGCGGCCTCGAGCGTCGCGAACAGGCAGATCCGGTCGTCGAGCGCCTTCCCCGTGATCCGGTCGCCCATGCGGGTCGTCGTCTGGTCGAGGGTGACGAGGTCGCCGACGCCGACGAGCTCCTCGACCGCCTCGGCGTCGCGCCCCACGTCGATGAACACGTCCGAAACCTCGTCCTCCTGCTCCGCCTGCTCGTCCGTGAGCGTGTGCGGCGGGACGGAGCCGATGACGCCGGTGAGATCCTCCTCCCCGTGGACGGTGACGCGCTGGGCGCGGAGCACCCGGGCGTCGAACCCGCCGAGCGGGTCCACCTGCACGAACCCCTCGTCGGTGACGTGTCGGACCATGAACCCGATCTCGTCCATGTGGGCCGCGACGGCGACCGAGTAGTCGGAGTCGCCCTCGATCGTGGCGACGACGTTCCCCATCGCGTCGGTGCGGACGCGGTCGGCGCGGTCGGCGAACTCGCGGCGGACGATCTCGCGGACCTCGTCTTCGTATCCCGGAACGCCTCGGGCCTCGGTCAACTCGCACAGCAGGTCGTAATCGAAGTTGAACGACATGTCGCCCTCTCGGTCGCCCATCGACAAAGTTCCGCAGGATCCGGGGTACCCCCTCGTCTCGGTCGTTCTGCTGAGAACCCTCAACCGGTTTAGGGTTGTTCCGCAACGCTTTTGCGGTCGCTCCCGGGACGTGGGTGTATGACAGACGTGAAAGCGGAACTCCGCGAACAGTTCTTGGAGGCCTTCGGCGGCGCCGACTTCCCGGTCGAGAACCAGATGGATCTGGTCCCCGCGCTTCCGGACGGACCGGGCACGAAGTTCGAGGCCGGCGACGTGAGCTTCACCGCGATGGAGATGGCCGCGAAGCTCGGCAGCGAGCAGGAGTTCCCCTACGACACCCCCGAAGCGCTCGTCGACGACATCATCGACGGACTCGAGGCGAAGGGGATGCTCTGACGCGTCGGCGCAACGCTGCCCCTTCCTCAGTCGCGTAGTCCACCGCCAGCCGCTGCCGAACCGACCGGCTGACCCCGCCGAGGGGTTGATACGCTCGGAGCCGTAACTGCGAGCGTGGTCGTCGAGCTCATCGGTCTCCTGCCGCCGTGGGTCGCGTTGGGCCTCGCGCTCGGTGCCGTCGCGTCCGCGCTCGTCGCGCTCGCCTTCTACCTCGGGGACCGGTACGTGGGCCCCGCCCCGAGCGACGGCGCCGGCGGTGCCGGCCCGGGAGGCGTCGGGCGCGGCCCCGGCGACGCGGCCGGCACCGAGTCCGGGCGCGCCGCCGACGAGCGACGGCGGCGGGAGATCCGCGAGTACCTGCGAGCGATCGGCGAGCGGTTCGACGAGAACCACGCGTTCGACGGCGTGGCGGTTCCCTTCTACCTCCCCGAACGCGGCGTCGCCATCACCTTCGACGCGCACGACTACTTCAGACTGGAGGGGGAGGGGATCTACACCGTCCTCTGTGAACACGAGATGCCCGGCCGCGGGCTCGGTCGACGGCTCCCCTTCGACGTGACCGAACCCGAGTGGGCAACGGGCGGGGGTGTCGGGAGGGGCGGGCAGCGCGTCGGCGCAGCCGGCCGCGCCGCCGATCGGATCGGCCGAGCGAGCAGCGCGGGCGGGCAAGACCCCGTCGCGGCCGCCTTCGCCGAACTCGACGTGGCGACCGACGCCGACGCCGCCGAGGTGAAGCGCGCCTACCGCGAGCGCGTCAAGGAGACGCACCCGGATCAGGGCGGCGACGAGGAGTCGTTCCGGCGCGTCCGCGAGGCGTACGCGACCGCGCGCAACCACGCAGACGGCGGCGTCCCCGAAAGCGCCTCGCGGTAAACGTTTTCCTCCACCCGTGCCATGTGATGGCACATGGAAGCAGCCAGACTCCACGAGTACACGGACGACATGAGCGAGGGGCTCTCGATCGACGAGGTGGACCGGCCGCACGCGACCGGCGCGAGCGACGTGATCGTCGAGGTCGAGGGCGCGGGGTGGTGCCAGACTGACAACCACATCATCGAGGGGATGTGGACGGAGTACGTGCCACAGGAGCTCCCGTTGACCTTGGGCCACGAGAACGCGGGCACCGTCGTCGAGACCGGCGACGACGTGAGTATCGTCTCTGAGGGTGACCCGGTGATCTGTCACCCGGTCCAGACCTGCGGGACCTGTCGTCCCTGCCGGCTCGGCGAGACGATGTACTGCGAGAACGACGCGTTCAACGGGCTCACCACCGACGGCGGCTTCGCGGAGTACCTCCACACCAGCGAGCGCTCGGTGATCCCCCTCCCGGGCGGCGTCGAACCGATCGACATCGCGCCCCACGCGGACGCGGGGATCACGGCGTATCACGCGGCGAAGAAGGCGGTCGCCGACCTCAACCCCGGCGACCACGCCGTCGTCATCGGCGTCGGCGGCCTCGGCCACATCGGCCTCCAATGCCTGAACGCGATGAGCGCGGCCCGGATCACCGCGGTCGACCTCAAGGAGTCCGCGCTCGATCTCGCGGAGGGGTACGGCGCCGACCACCTCGTCAATCCGGGTGAAGAGGATGTCGCGGCCCAGATCGGGGGGATCACCGACGGAACGGGTGCCGCGCAGGTGCTCGACTTCGTCGGCGAGGACGTGACCACGGCGTACGCGTCGGAGATCACCACCGCCGGCGGCGACCACCACATCATCGGCTACGGCGGGCACATCCACGAACCGGCGCAGGCGCTGGTGAACGGCGAGTTCTCCTTCGTCGGCAACATCGTCGGTCGGTACACCGAGCTCCAAGAGCTGGTCTCGCTCGTCGAACAGGGCGACGTCGACCTCCACACCAGCCGCTACGACCTCGACGAGGTGAACACGGTGGCCGAGAAGCTCGAACACCGTGAGATCGACGGGCGGGCCGTGATCACGCCCTGAGCGCGAAGTCGGTCGACCCCTCCCCGCCCGTTCGCCCCCATCTATTAGTCTCGTTGACGTGATACTGGCAGGTATGAACGCTCGCCGTTGGACGCCGTTCACGTTCATCGCGCCCGATCGCTACGTGGACCGCGACGATCGGTGGCGCTCCTTCGACTTCGAAGCGTGGTCGGAGTCGGAGTACGACTGGACGCAGGACCGGTGGAACGGGATCCGCGATTTCGCCAAACGACCTCGTGAGTGCGTCGACGCCGGACGGGGCGACTGCGAGGATTACGCCCTGGTCGCGCTCGCTTGGGCGTTCGCCAACGACCGCGACGGGATCGGCATCGGGTTCTGCTGGGACCTCCCCTACCCATGGCCGCGACACGTGATCGCGTTCGACGACGAGCGCGTGTACTCGTCGGGCGAGATCACCGAGGAGAGCGTCGACGAGTGGAAGGCCGACTCGAGGTACGCCTTCGTGCTCAAACGCTCCGTGACGGATCCGGCGTGACGGGCGCGGCGCGACCGGCGAACGGGTCTGACCATCGCGCGCCGACGGGGGGAGGCGATTAGAAGTGGCGCTCGACGATGCGTTCGCCCGTCCGAGCCGCGAGCGCCTGGCCCGTGTTCGTCGGGTTCGCGCCACCGACGCCGTTCGCCAGGACGGAGTGGTCGGCGACGAAGAGTCGGTCAACGTCGTACGCCTCGCACGCCTCGTCGACGACTTTCCCCATTCGCATCGTGCTGTGGACGTGGAGCGCGGTCGGCGGCGAGTCGGAGCGGTGGACGTGCGACGCGCCGGCTTCACGCAGGATGTCGGCGGCGATCCGCGCGAGCTCGTCGCGCCGTTGCCGGTCGCCCTCGCTGGGCTCGTAGTTGACGATGGGGATCGGTCCGTGTTCGTCGGCGACCCCCGGCGCGACCGTGACGCCGTTCCGCTGATGGGGACGGTCGTCGCTCACGACGAGGATCTGCAGCATTCGGCGGTAGTCTGAGAGCAGCCGCTTGAGCTCGGTCCCGGCCAATCGGCCTATCGTGTCCCACGGTTCGCCCGCGGTGTCGTTCTGGAACGCGAACCCCGACGCGCTGGCACCGAACCCCAAGATCGCGCCGATCCCCGGCGCGGTGCCGACCGTCTGGAGCATCCCCACGCCCGGGTAGTCGAACCGGGCGGCGATGTCCTGCCCCTCGTGTTGGTCGATCGTGTCGCTGCCGATCGCCTCGTCCAGATCGTCGGGGTCCCACAGTCCCATCACGTTGTCGCCGAAGTGGATCGTCAGCCCGCGACCGACCCACTCGTTCGCCGGGAGATCGGCGTTGAGCCAGAGCCGCGGCGTCTCGATGGCGCCCGCGGCGAGGACGACGACCTCGGCATCGACCTGCTTCACCGACCCCGACCACGTGTCCCGGAACTGCACTCCGGCCACCGTCGGCGTATCGCCGCGGGGCGTCACGGTTACCACGTCCGTGACGAAGGCGTTGGGTCGGATCGTGACGTTGCCGGTGCGCAGCGCGGGCGGGACGAAGCTGACGTTGCTCGCCTTTTTCGCCTTCTCCTCGTACGGGGCGCCGCGCGGATGGGGGTTCCCGGCGATGTTACCGAGCGCGAGGGTGTCGCCCTCGACGTCCGGGTAGGTGAAGTCGCCGTCGTACCCCGCGTCGACGTGGAGCCGCTCGTCCGGCTGTGTGATCGCGTTCGGCTGCGGGCGATATCCCGGCTCCGTCACGTTCAGGTCCTCGATCAGCTCCCAGCCGGCGTCCGCCGCGCCGCGGAAGAACAGCTCCTCCTTGGCGGTGACGGGCGCCGGGGCCACGTCGCACATCTCCTCGACCTCCTGGTAGTAGGGGATCAGGTCGGCGTACTCGATCGGCCAGTGTCCCTGCTCGTCGATCGCCGCCGGGTAGGCGCGCGGATGGCACCCGGTGTAATGCAGCGTGGTTCCGCCGACGCCGGCACACTGTAAGATCGCGCCGTCGCCCGGGAACTTCCGGAACCAGAACCCGCGTTCGTGGTCGGCCGGCCCGAAGACGAGTTTGGTGATCATCTCGAACTCGCGGGTGGTGAACTGCTCGTCGAGCAGGTCGCCGCTCAGGTCCTCCGCGCTCGACGACGCCTCGCCGCCCGGATCCTCGTTCGGACGCGGCCACTGCTCGTTCCCGTAGAACGGGCCGGCCTCGAGCACGAGCACGGAGAGGCCCGCCTCCGCGAGCTTCCACGCCGTGACCGGTCCGTCGCCGCCCGCCCCGACCACGATCGCGTCGTAGCTGTCTTCGACCATCTTCGATCACCCCGACTCCACCGGGAACGGCTCCCGGTAGTCGCTCGTCTCGTAGTCGTTTTCGCGGAACCCCCCCGACTCACGGACGATCCGGACATCCGCCGCCTCGTCGACGGTCGTCCACGTGTCGCCGTCGCCCAGCGGGCTATCGGTCGTTCCGACGTAGCCGCGGAGCGCGGCGTATCCGTTCGCGAACCCCGGAAACCCGGTCTGTCGCCAGCTCTGGACTGCGGACTGGTCGTTCGGGTGGCCGCGTCGGCTCGGCGGCTGGGTGAACTCGTCGTACCCCTGCCACTCGCTGTAGTAGATCATCTCCATGAAGCCGATGACCAGCTGCCCCACGAGACCGGCGTCCAGCTCGAACAGGTCGTCGTCCGTCGGCGTGAACTCGACGTCGAACTCGTCGACGATGGCGATGGCCCGCAGCCGGTCGCGCCGGGAGAGCTTCGCGAACGGCCCGACGACGTCCTCGACGGCCCTCGGCGACGGGTCGTCCGGACCGAGAAGCGACAGCGCCCGGTCCACGTCCGGCTCCTGCTCGTTGTCTCCTCGCTCGACGAGCGTCAGTGCCGCCGAGTCGAGGAGGTGCGCGATCGGGTCCGCGATCGGGATGTTCCCCTGCGGTCCGAGATGGGGGAGGCCGAGCTGGAAGCCGTTGTCGACGTACGTCACGGTGAACGCGTCGAGGTCGACCGCCAGGCCGCCGGAGACGTGCTCGGGGCCGAGCGCCCCCGCGAGTCCCGGCGTCTCGGGGACGACTGCGTCCGCGATCGCCCGAAATGTGACCTTCGTGTGCGGGTCGACATCGGGCCCGATCCCGACGAGTTCGAGGAGCAACCCCCCGGTGGATGTCAGGCTTTGCCACATGACGGACAGCCAGTCGTCTATGCGACTAGTTACCATGGGCGTTAGTCGAACGAGCGGCTAAAAAAGATTATCCCAGTGACATGCGCGCTTCGCGGCCGCGCGGTGCTCGGTTTGGCGGCGGTGTGGCACGTCGATGGCGCGGTGACACGGTGGACCTACCATCTGTGATTAAATATCTCGGACACATGTCGTCACGCATGTGCAAGACAATAACTGTCACGATTGGTGGAACCAGTAACGACCGTCGGCGACGGACGCGTCGGCGCGTGATCGCGCTCGAACCGGGCGCGATCCAGACACAGTCCCGCGCGTCCCGCGCACCGTAACCGACCATGACATCGATCAACGTCTGGGACGCCGTTCGGGTCCCGTTCGACGTCATCCGCAACGGCTACCGGCAGCTGCGAAAGGCGCTGTTTACCGAATCCCGGCCGTCCGGTGAGTACTTCGTGGTAGACGGCTCCGTCGACGAGATCGAAGCGGCGCTCGGCGAGTACAGCTTCGCGCCGAACTGGGAGTTCTCCTACCACAAGCGCGGCGAGGTCATGAACCTCGCCCGCGTGGTACACGAGCGCCACACGATCGACGGCACGACGTACCGCTGGTGGCAGACGCATCTGCGCGGCTGGCGCAACGACGACGGCCAGATCGAACTCCACGCGCACTGGGAGCTCGAGCCGACCGAGAACGGGAATCCCCACATCGACGGCGTCGGCTTCGATTTCGACCGCGGGATGGCCACGCTGCGGTCGTTTCTCGACGAGGCCGGGATGGAGTACGAGTCGACGACGGTCGAACCGGAGCGGTCCGACGGCTGACGGCCACCTCGCCGGTGACTACCGGCGAAGCCGCTTCCGGAGCGCGTATCCGGCGGCGATCGCCACCCCGATACCCGCCAATCCCGTGAACACGGCGGTCCGACGAGGCGGGCGGTTCGCCTCCGGCGGCGCCTCGCGCCACGCCGCCTGCCCCGCCTCGACGTACTCCTCGACGGAGTCGTGCGGGACCACGTCGAACTCGACCGTCCCCGCGTGGTCGACGGGGTCGATCAGCGAGCGCAACGCGTCGACGAACCGACGAGCGTCCGCCTCGCTCCCCCACTCGTACAGCTCGAGAAACTCGCCCGGCTGCTCACCCGCCAGCCAGAGCTTGCGCCGGAATCCGGGGAGCCCCGCGAAAAACGGCGTCGCGACGTTCGCGAGCGGATCGAACAGGGCGGTCCGGAACGGCCCGCGAGCCGCCGGATCGGTCACCCGCATCCGGAAGACGAGGACCGCACCCCCCTCGGCCTCGTCCGATCCGGCCGACCGCCGCACCGTCTCTCGATAGACGACGAAGGTGGTCCCGTCCGCCGTCTCGACCGTGTCCTGAAGCCGTCCCTCCGGAAACTCGATGTCGCCGCGGAGCAGGTAGCTGACGGAGCGCAGTGCGGCCCGGCCGAGCGTCGCGCCGTCGCGAAGGTTCATACGCGGAATGTATCAACCACTCATAATGAATGTTTCCGCGGCTGCGGACGCCGTCGCGGAGGAGACCCAAACCGGCGTTTCACCCACGGAAGACATTTAATTTCCCGCTCACGACTCTTCGGGTATGGACGACGCTCCCCGGTCCGAGTTCGAACTCTCGTCTCCGCGGCGGTGGACGCTGATCGCGGGCGTCTACGCGTTCGGCTGTGCCACCGTCACGGCGCTCCTGCTCTCCGACATGCTCGGACTGTTCGCCGAGGTGATCGGCCTTCCGGCCGCGCTGTCGATGCCGCTCCTCGCCTCGCCCGCGCTCGTCGCCGGTGCGGGTCTCTGGTGGGCCCTCGTCGAGCGGTTGGGGACCGTCACGTACCCTCGCGGAGCCGCGTTCGGACTGCTCACCGCCCTCCTCACCGGCGCCGTGTGGACGGGCCGGTTCGTGCTCGTCTGGGGGCCGGAGATGCTCACGGCCGGTCCCGTGCCGCTGCTCGTCGGGTTCGTGCTCGGCGCGGTCGCCGTCGCGGGCGTCCTCGTCGGCCTCCCGATCACCTTCGTTCGCCGACGGAATCGGACGCGGTCGGACGCCGCCGGGACCGCTAACTCCTTGTGACCGGCGCGCACACCCTTCCCCATGGACGAGAACGGCGCCGCCGACGCCGGTTCCCCCGGCCCCGCGGCCGACCCGCTCGCGGACGAGGACGTGTTCCGGGTGCTCGACGCCGACGGGCGACCGCTGCCGGACGCGACGATCCCCGACCTCTCGGACGAGCGCTTCCGCGCCATCTACCGCGATCTGGTGGTCACTCGCCGGTTCGACGAGCGCGCGGTGAGCCTCCAGCGACAGGGACGGATCGGCACGTACGCACCCTGTGCGGGCCAGGAGGGGTCGGCGGTCGGATCGACGCACGCGCTCGCCGACCGCGACCTGATCAGCTACCAGTACCGCGAGCACGGCGCGGTCGTCGTGCGCGACCTCCTCACGGAGTACCTCCCCTACTGGATGGGCCACGAGTCGGGGACCGAAGCGATCGCCGGGGGGAACGTCTTCCCGCTGAACATCGGCATCGCGGCGCACCTCCCGCACGCGGTGGGGGCCGCGTGGGCGTTCGACTATCGGGACGACGATCGGGTCGTGGCCGTACACTTCGGCGACGGCGCGACCAGCGAGGGCGACTTCCACGAGGCGATGAACTTCGCGGGCGTCTTCGGCACGCCGACCCTCTTCTGCTGTCACAACAACGGCTGGGCGATCTCGATCCCCGAAGCGCGCCAGACCGCGAGCGACACCTTCGCCGCGAAGGCGATCGCCTACGGCTTCGACGGCGTCCGCGTCGACGGGATGGACCCCCTCGCGAGCTACGCGGTCACGCTGGAGGCGGCGGAGCAGGCGCGGGAAGGCGGCTCGGCGGACGAGCCGGCGGGCGACGGCGCCACCCGCCCGGCCCTGATCGAGTTCGTCGAGTACCGGTTCGGCGCCCACACCACCGCCGACGACCCGACCGCCTACCGCGACGCCGACGACGTGGACCCGTGGCGGGCGCTCGACCCCGTCGACCGGATGGAGGGGTTCCTGCGCGAGACCGGGCGGATCGACGACGAGGGCGTCGCGTCGATCCGCGAGGAGGCGGACGCGATCGTCGCCGACGCGATCGACTTCGCCGAGTCGATCGCTCCCGATCCGGCCGACATGTTCGACGACGCGTACGCCGATCTCCCGCCGGAGATCCGCCGTCAGCGCGACGACCTGCTCGCGGCCGTCGACGAGCACGGCGAGGAGTCGTTCCGGCGCGAGGAGTGACGCCGGCGAGCCGTCGCGGCGCGCGTTACAGGTACCGCCTCGTCGTCTCGGCGGCCGTTCGCCCGCTCTCGAGGGCGCCCTGAATCGACGACCACTCCGTGTAGTCGCCCGCGAGCACGACCGGCCCCTCGGGGTCGTCCGGGTCCGGGAGGTCGGCGTGGACGCCCGGCGGCTGCGCGAACTGTGCGAACCGGATCCGGTGGACGTCGACGGTCTCCAAGCCGTCGACGTCGCGGTCGGGGAACCACGCGCGCAGGGCGTCGCACACGTCGTCGCGCAGGGCGTCCGCGGGGCGGTCCAGCGACTCCTCGCCGAGGAACGTCGCGGCGAGCAGCGCGCGGTCGTCGGGGGCGTACTCGGGCGCGACCTCCGACATCGGGACCACGGCGTTCGGCGAGTCGCCGGCGGCGTTGAGCAGGATCCGCTTGCCCGTCTCGAAGGATTCGCCCGCGGGGAGCGTGTACCACCCGGTCACGTTCGGGACGCCGTCCGTCGGAACCGACTCGACGCCCGTGAGCCGCCGGGCCTCCGGGGGCGTGGTCGCGACGACGACCGCGTCGGTCTCGCGCGTCGACCCGTCCGCCAGTTCGACGGTCGCGCCCGCGGCGTCGTCGCTGCCGGTCCGGAACGGGACCCGCCCCTGTCCGGCGGTCCGGACCGACTCGACGTCTTCGCCGGTCTCGATCGTCACGCCCGCCTCGCGGGCGCGGGCGGCGAGCGCTTCGGGGAGCGCGGCCATCCCCCCCGCGGGGACGCCGATGGCGCCGCGGCCCATCGCGCGGAACGTGTACTCGAAGACGTGCTTCGAGGTCGACAGGGTTCTGTCGAGGGTGATCCCGCCGTAGAACGGCTCGACGAAGTGTTCGACGTAGTCGTCCGCGAACCCCCAGTCGCGGAGGTACTCGCGGATCGAGGCGTCCCGCCCGGCGAAGAACTCGTCCTCGTCGCGCTTCGTGAGGTCGTACCGGAGCGCGAGCGTCCGGAGCTTGTCGGAGAAGGAGACCTCGTCGTTCAGCAGCGAGGGAATCGCTCCGCGGGGGTCGCGGAGCGGGTCCGAGAGCACCGAGCGGGACCCCGGGCGACAGATCGTCGCGCCGGGCGCGAACCGGCGGACGTCGAGGGCGTCGGCGTCGACCTCGCTCGCGACCGCCGGGTAGCTCGTGAACAACACCTGAAAGCCGCGGTCGAGGGTGAACCCGTCGACGGTCTCCGTCCGCACGCGCCCGCCGACTTCGGGCCGTCGCTCGTACAGCGTCACGTCCGCGCCCGCCTCGGCGAGCCGGGTCGCCGCGACGAGCCCCGCGAGCCCGCCGCCGACGACGGTAGCGTCTCCGTGCATACGTGACTCATCGGGTCGCGAGTTTATAAGCGACCGTAGGATGTCCACGGTCGGGCGCGGCGGTCGACGCCGCCGAGAGGGAAGCGATTAGTCGTCGCCGCCGCAAGGGTTCGTATGGAGTCGACGGAGACGACGACGGCGTTCCGCGGGCTGGAGAGTCGCGCGTCGGGTCGCGTCCACGAGACCGCGGACCCGACGACGGTGTCGGCCGAGGAACAGGCGCGCGGGCTCGACCCCGCCTACGACTACGACGCGGTCGATCCCGAGACGCTGCTGGGGTCGCCCCAGGACGGTCCGGCCGGGGCGGGGCGCGGTCACTGGCGCTTCGACGCCCTGCTACCGTTCCCGGCCGACGCCGCGATCTCGGCGGGCGAGGGCGCCACGCCGCTCGTCCCGACGGAGCGGCTCGCGGACGAGCTCGACGTGGAGTCGG
This sequence comes from Halorubrum sp. FL23, assembly GCF_052439115.2. NCBI lineage: Archaea > Methanobacteriati > Methanobacteriota > Halobacteria > Halobacteriales > Haloferacaceae > Halorubrum > Halorubrum sp. FL23. Next base: position 304,568 of record NZ_JBQVRO020000001.1, on the reverse strand, counting down.
TGTACGTGAAAGACGAGGGGCGGAACCCGACCGGGACCGTGCTCGACCGCGGCCTCTCGGTCGCGCTCACCGCCGTCGCGGCGCGGGCCGCGGAGGGGGCGGACGTGGAGCCGCTCGCGTGCGCGAGCCCGGGCAACGCCGGGCAGTCGATGGCGGCGTACGCGGGGCGGGCCGACCTGCGCTCGTACGCGTTCGTCCCCTCGCGGTGCGCCTTCTCGAACAAGGCGATGACGAACGTCCACGGCGGCGACATGCGCGTCGTCGGCGGGCGGTTCCCGGACGCGGCCGACGCCGTCGACGAACAGCTGGAGACCGACTACACCGACCTCGGGGAGTTCGCGACGCCGTACCGCCACGACGGGGTGAAGACGCTCGCGTTCGAGCTGGTCGCCGACCTCGGCGCGGCGCCCGACGTGGTGGTCGTCCCGACCGGCTCCGGCGAGGTCGTCGCCGGGGTGTACAAGGGGTTCTCCGAGCTGGAACGCGTCGGCGCGATCGACGCCGTCCCGAGGGTCGTCGCGGCGCAGGCCGCGGGCTGTGCGCCGATCGCGGCCGCGTTCGAGCGCGACCTCGACGAGCCGGAGCCGTGGTCGACGCCCGACACGATCTGCGGCGAGCTGGAGATCGCCGACCCGGCGGGCGGTGCGGCCGCGCTCGAGGCGGTCCGGGAGAGCGGCGGTACGGCGGTGGGCGTCGAGGACGAGGACATCCTCGCGAGCGCGGTCGCCGTCGCGCAGAACGAGGTGATGGAGATGGGCGCCACCGGCGGGGCCGCGCCCGCCGGCGCGTGGGCGCTCAAGGAGGACGGGTTCTTCGACGGCGACGAGACGGTGGTCCTCGTCAACAGCGACGCCGGGCTCAAGACGCCGGACGTGCTGCGCAGCCACCTGATGGGACAGGGGATATAGACTCCTCGCCGTCGTGGGGACGGTCGGGGAACCGTTTTTACGTCGCCCGGCGTACGTGTACCCATGTACGTCCGCGACGCCAAGAACCGTGACGAGGCGTGGTTACTGGACGCGATCGAGCAGCTGGGGCTCGACGACGTCGCCTTTCGGTCGCGGGACTACGTGATCGCGGTCGACGAGGAGTCCGGCGACCGGGCGGGGTTCGGCCGGCTCCGGCTACACCGCGGCGGCGAGGACGCGGAGAACCGGATCGAGGTCACCGGGATCGGCGTGCTCCCCGAGTGGCGCGGTCGCGGCGTCGGCGCGCACGTGGTCGAGCGCCTCGTCGACACCGCGGCCACCGACCGGTTCGAGACGGTGTACGTGCTCACCGACCAGCCCGAGTACCTGACCCAGTTCGGCTTCGAGGAGGTCGCCACCGACGACCTCCCCGAGGCGCTCTCGGACCGGATCGCGGAGAAGCGCGAGTTCCTCGGCGGCGGCGTGGTCGGCCTGCGGCTGGCCGTCGACGAGTTCGAGATGCCCGACCGGTTCCGGGAGGCGTTCAAGAAGGCCGAACCCGCCGAGGCCGCGGCCGACACGACCGAATCGCCGGAGGACTTCGGGATCGACCCCGACGAGGCGACGTACAAGTACGACACCGGTCGCTAGCGACCGGCTCTCCGGTCGTCCCCTTCTCGGTCGCCTCCGGCTCACAGTGGCTCCCGCCTCGACCGCGATCCGACCGCTTATCGGCTCGCCGGTCGACGCCACCGTATGGACCTGATCGAGGCCGCGCGCGACGCGCTCGACGACGCGCACGTCCCGTACTCCGAGTACCGCGTCGGCGCCGCGCTCCGAACCGCCGACGGCACCGTCTACACCGGCTGTAACATCGAGAACGCCAACTACTCCAACAGCCTCCACGCCGAGGAGGTCGCGCTCGCGGAGGCGGTGAAGAACGGCCACCGCGAGTTCGACCGAATCGCCGTCACGTCGGGCGTCCGAGACGGCGTCACTCCCTGCGGGATGTGCCGGCAGTCGCTCGCGGAGTTCGCCGCCGCCGACCTCGTCGTTATCTGTGACGAGGGCGACGGCGAGACCAGCGAGTACTCGCTCGGCGAACTGCTCCCGAACACCATCTCGGAGGGGACGCTCGACGACGCCCGCGGCGTTTGAAACGCGCCGAGCAGCCGAGACGGAACTCCTTTTAAACGGCTCGCCGAAGGGCGGAGACATGACCGACAAGAGCGACCGGAGCGAGGACCCGAACGACGAGGCGGCGTACCACGTCGAGGTCGGCCCCGGCGACGTTGCGGACGCCGTGCTCCTCCCCGGCAACCCCGAGCGCGTGGACAAGGTCACGGCGCTGTGGGACGACCACGAGGAGGTCGCCTCCCACCGCGAGTACCGCACCGCGACCGGCGCCTACGAGGACGCGCCGATCTCCGTCACTTCGACCGGGATCGGATCGCCGTCGGCCGCCATCGCGGTCGAGGAGTTGGCGCGCGTCGGCGTCGACACGTTCATCCGGGTCGGCTCCTGCGGCGCGATCCAGCCCGGGATGGACGTGGGCGATCTGGTGATCACGACCGGCGCGGTCCGGCAGGAGGGGACCAGCGACGAGTACGTCCGGGAGGATTACCCGGCGGCCGCCGACGGCGAGGTCGTCTCGGCGCTCGTCGCCGCCGCCGAACGGCTCGGGTACGATTACCACACCGGCGTGACGATGAGCGCCGACTCCTTCTACGCCGGGCAGGGTCGCCCCGGGTTCGAGGGGTTCGAGGCGGCCGGCTCCGACGAGCTGGTCGCGGAGTTGCAGGACGCGAACGTGAAGAACATCGAGATGGAGGCGTCGGCGATCCTCACGATCGCGAACGTGTACGGGCTCCGAGCGGGCGCGGTCTGCTCCGTCTACGCGAACCGGGTCACCGGCGAGTTCCGGACCGAGGGCGAGTCGCGGGCGGCCGAGACCGCGAGCCTCGCGGTGAAACTCCTCGCCCGGATGGACGAGGTCAAGCGGGAGGCGGGCGCCGACCGCTGGCACGCCGGGCTCTCCCTCTGACCGGCGGCGCCGGCCCGATCGTCGGATCGGCCCGATCGGTCAACTGACGACGGCGTCAGCGACGTTCCAAAGCGACTTTACCCGCGGACCGCGGAGCGACAGGCATGACAACACAGGTCGTCGTCGTCGGCTCCGGCTACGCCGGCGCAGGGGCGGTGAAGGCGTTCGAGGACGAGGTCGGCGATGGCGAGGCCGAGCTCACGTGGATCTCGGAGCACGACTACCACCTCGTTCTCCACGAGGTCCACCGCGCGATCCGCAACCCCGCGGTCGCCGAGAAGATCACCATCCCCGTCGACGAGATCAAATCCCCCGACTCGGAGTTCGTGCAGGGTCGCGTCGTCGACGTCGACACCGACGACCGCGTCGTCGAGACCGACGACGGGACGACCGTCGACTACGACTACCTCCTGCTCGGCGTCGGCTCCACGACCGCCTTCTTCGGCATCGAGGGGCTGAAGGAGAACGCCCACCAGCTCAAGAGCCTCGACGACGCGAAGGCGATCCACGAGGACGTTCGGTCGGCCGCCGCGGAGGCGACCCGCTCCGACCCTGTCGAGGTCATCGTCGGCGGCGCCGGGCTTTCGGGCATCCAGACCGCGGGCGAGATCGCGGAGTACCGCGACAAACACCGCGCCCCCATCGACATCAAACTCGTCGAGGGCCTCGACGAGGTTTTCCCCGGGAACGACCCCCAGGTGCAGGGCGCGCTCCGCCAGCGGCTCGAAGACGCCGACATCGACATCCTCACGGGCGACTTCATTTCGAAGGCCGACGAGGACGCGGTCTACCTCGGCGGCGGCGAGGACGAGGACCCCGAGGAGCTCACCTACGACGTGCTGATCTGGACCGGCGGCATCACGGGCCAGCCCGAACTGGAGAGCGTCGAGGTCGAGAAGGACGATCGCTCGAACCGCGTCCACGCCGCCTCGGACTTCACCACCAGCGACGACCGCGTGTTCGCCATCGGCGACACCGCGCTCATCGAGCAGGGCGACGACGACGTGGCCCCGCCGACCGCGCAGGCCGCCTGGCAGGCCGCGGAGGTCGCCGGCGAGAACCTCGCGCGCGCCGCCCGCGGCGCGCCGCTCCAGTCGTGGCAGCACAGCGACAAGGGGACCGTCATCTCGGTCGGCGAGGACGCGGTCGCCCACGACGTGGTGGGGATGCCGATCAAGACGTTCGGCGGCACCCCCGCGAAGCTGCTGAAGAAGTCGATCGCGGTGCGGTGGATCGCGAAGGTCTCCTCGGCCGGACGCGGCGTGAGCGCGTTCGGCGACATGTAACGCCCGGCGACGAGAACCAAGCGCGGCGCGGCGTTTTTTGACTCCGGTGGACGGCTCCGACAGTCGTCGATCCCCGTCCACGTCTCGACACCGGCTTCAGCGACGGCGACGGCGCGAGCGCAGAACGGAAGCGGCTACGTTCGGGTTGCGAAGAGCGGAACGCAGAACGAGAGTGTCGGTGAGACGATCAGTGCTCGGCGGGCTCGTCGGGCGCGCGCATATCATCGATGCGGAGGATGAGGATGTTCGCCGTGTCGTCTTTGCCGTCGACGGTCCCGTCGATGACGAGCTTCGAGAGGGGGGTCGGACCGACGGTGACGGAGTCGCCCTCGTGGAAGTCGCGGACCGAGCCCTGCACGTGGATCTCGGCGCGGCAGAGTTCCGGGTGGTGGACGCTGGAGAGGTCGATCCCGTCGACGTTGACCCCGGTCACCTCCTCGCTCTCGTGGTAGATCGGGACGTCCGCGGGCTCGTCCATGCGCTGGATGTCGAGCGCCTCGTACGCGTTCGAGGTGGGCTTGTAGCCGCCTTTCGGCCCGGGTACGCCCTCGACTAACTGGAGCGCCTTCAGGCTCTGCATCTGGTTGCGGATCGTCCCCGGGTTGCGGTCGACCTCCTCGGCGATCGCCTCGCCTTTGACGGCGTCCTCCTGTTCCCCGTACAGGTTGATGAGGGCCGTGAGGATGCTTTTCTGACTCGATGTGAGCTCGATCGATGACATAGACCCGAATAGACGGCGGCACCGCTTAAATGCGATGGAAGGTCGTTATAAACGATCGTGGGGTTTCTCAGGACCGCCGAAGCCGACGGAGTCGAATATACGCGATCGGACTGGAGAGCGCGACCACGGCGCCGACGCCGATCAGCGCGAGACCGAGGTCGCCGACGAAGAAGGCGAGTCCGGCACCGACGAGCCCGATCACGGCGCCGGTGAACGCGACGGCGATCATGGCGCCGATCGGTTCGAGATCCGTGGGAGCGAAGTTACCGCTGGAGCCGCTCATGCTCTCCGTTGGTGTCCGGACGTGAAAACCGTGTGCGATCGCGGTGCGGTCGCGGCGGAGACCCTACCATTCAAGCGCCGCCGGGGCGCTCTCTCGGACATGACCACCGTCAGAATCATCGGCGCGCCGACCGACTACGGAGCGAACCGACGCGGCGTGGATATGGGGCCGTCAGCGATCCGCTACGCGGGGCTGGCCGACCACCTCGCGGACGCGGGCGTCGACACGGTCGACGCGGGCGACCTCGCGGTCCCTCGCGCCGAGGAGCGCGACCCGGACGCGGAGGCGCCCCGGGACGGTGAGGCGAAGTTCCTGCGCGAGACGGCCGACGTCTGTCGCCGGCTCGCGGACGAGGTCGGCGGGACGCTGGCCGCGGGAGAGGTGCCGCTCGCGCTCGGCGGGGACCACTCGATCGCCATCGGATCGCTCGCCGGATCCGCGCGCGACGCGGAGATCGGCGCGGTGTGGTTCGACGCCCACGCCGACCTCAACACGCCCGCGACGACGCCCTCCGGGAACGTCCACGGGATGCCGCTCGCCGCCGCGCTCGGGCTCGGCGAGTTCGCCGAGTCGGACTGGGCGAACGCGACCGGGCTCAGCCCGGAGAACGTCGCGCTCGTCGGCCTGCGCTCCGTCGACGACGCGGAGGTCGAGGTGATCCGTGACCACGGGTTCGCGGCGTACACGATGTCCGACATCGACGAGCGGGGGGTCACGGACGTGACGGAGGAGGCGATGGCCGAGGCGTCGGCGGGCGTCGACGGGGTGCACGTCAGCCTCGACCTCGACTGGCTCGACCCCAAGGAGGCGCCGGGCGTCGGCACCCCGGTTCGCGGTGGGGTCACCTACCGGGAAGCGCACAGCGCGATGGAGTCAGTCGCCGAGAGCGACTGCCTCCGATCGATGGAGCTCGTCGAGGTGAATCCGACGCTGGACCAGCACAACGAGACCGCGGAGCTCGCGACGGAGCTCGCCGCGAGCGCGTTCGGAAAGCGGGTGCTCTGAGGGGAGCGCGCTCGGTCAGGGGCTCCTGTCCAACTGATCGACGACGCGCTGGAGGTCGGCCTCGCGCTCGATCTCGCGTTTGATCTCCTCGCGGCGGCGGACCGCCGCGGAGTCGGCGTCGTACGCGCGCACGAACTCGGCGCGGGTGTGCTCGTCGAACGCGTGGCGGATCGCGAAGTAGCCGTCCGGGACGATCGTGCCGCACACCTTGCACTCGTGGCGCTGGTGACCGTTCGTCTGGTGGACGATGGCCGACTCCACGTCGTCGAAGGCGGCGTCGCAGCCGTCGATTCCGCACGTCCAGCGGGGCATGTCATCTCGTCTCCGCCCCGAGGGATTAACGGTTTCCCCCGGCGGCCGCCGGTCGAGGCCCGATCGCGACCGACGGGGTCGGGATCGATTCGCCGTCGAACGATACGCCTTTGCTCGGCGACGCAGAACGCCCACCCGTGACTGGATCGAGAACGCGCGTCGACGCCCACGTGAAGGTGCTCGGCGACGACGTCGTGGCCCTCGCGAAGGAACGGGGGATCGACGCGCTCGTGTACGCCCCGCACTTCACCCGTCTGCCGACGATCCGGGAGCGTGCGACCCGATTCTCCGACGACGACCTCACCGTGATCCCCGCCCGCGAGGTGTTCACCGGCGACTGGGGAAACCGGCGACACATCCTCGTTCTCGGCCTGGACGAACCGGTTCCCGACTACATCACCTTCGAGGCGGCGATGGCCGAGGCGGACCGGCAGGACGCGGCCGTGCTCGCACCCCACCCGAGCTTTGCCACCATCTCGCTCACCAGACCCGAGATCGAGGCCCACGGCGCCCGGATCGACGCGGTGGAGACGTACAACACGAAGCTCCTCCCGCACCAGAACGCCCGGACCCGTCGGATCTCCGAGGCCACCGGGCAGCCGGGGTTCGGCTCGTCGTACGCCCACCTCCCCGGCACCGTCGGCGAGGCGTGGACGGAGTTCGACGGCGACCTCGACGGCATCGAGGGGGTCGTCGACGCCTTCCGCGAGGCGCGCCCCCGCACCGTGGTCCACCGGGGCGGGGCCGCCCATCAGCTCCGCGGGCTCGTGGAGTTCGCCCACCTCGCGTACGAGAACACGTGGGAGAAGCTCGACCGGCAGTTCCTCTCCGGCGACGAGCCGACTCTCCCGAGCAACGTCGCCTACGAGGGGCGGTTCAACGACGTGAGCGTCTACTCCGGGACGCTCTCTGACTACCGCCCGAACTAGCTCCGGCGCTGGCTCCGGGTTCGCCGGCGTGTCGGTATCGGTCTTTGACTCTCAGACCCCGATCCCGGCGGCCGCCTCCGACGCGATCGCGGACACGTCCAGATCGAGGGTCACGACGTAGGTGTGAATCGCCCAGAACACCGCGATCTCCACCGCGGTGACGGCCACGGTGACCAGATCCGCGTACTTGCTGCTCGTCGTCACGCCGGTCGGCATCCCGTACTCGGTGTCCGACAGCGGGTGGAACAGCGCGATCCCGCGCCGGCTCCCGACCACGTCGAGCACGTAGTGGGTCAACACGCCGATCCAGACGTACTGGAGGTTCCCGAACACGATCGGGTACGCGAGGAAGACGCCGAGCACCGGGAGACTGTGGAGCGTCTTCCGGTGGCGACCGAAGGCGGTGTCGACGTCGGGGAAGAGTGCTCCCAACACGATCGGGACGGTGATCTCGGCGACGGTCCGCGCGGTGGCCGTGTCGAGGCTCGGCTCGATGACGAACCCGAGCCCGAGCGCGAGCAGGAGGGCGTTGAGAACGTGACCCCGTTTGTTCATACCACCGGGTGACCGTGATCGTAGGTGAAACCACCGACTCGGGACCGGCGGGGAGCGGGGGAATCGGGATCGGCGGGGAGCAGAGGGGTCGATCCAGCGGGGAGCGGGGTCGGTGTCGCGCGCGGCCGACCAGTCGAAAGAGCCACGGCGCCCGATGTCGACCGACCGGTATGGAGTACGAGGAGCCGAAGTTCTTCCACGTGATGCAGTACGCGGCCCGGGCCGACGGGGATGTCATCGACATGGTGAGCGGCAACCCCGACTGGGAGCCGCCGGCCGCGCTGCGGGAGGCGCTCCACGAGTACGCCGACCTCCCGCCGGACGACTTCCAGTACCCGCCGAGCGAGGGGCTGCTGGAGCTCCGCGAGGCGATCGCGGCGCGGCGGAACGTCGACCCCGACCGCGTGGTGGTCACGAACGGGACGGGCGAGGCGAACTACCTCGCGATGGCGCGCGCGTTCGAGCGCGGCGCGGGCGACGAGGCGCTGCTGATGGACCCCGTCTATCCGTACTACCCCGGGAAGACGGATATGCTCGGCGGGGAGTCGACCCTCGCCCCGACCGAGCGCGACGGGAGCCTCGACGTCGGCGCGATCCGCGAGGCCGCGAGCGACAACACCGCGCTCATCGTCCTGAACACGCCGAACAACCCGACCGGCGCCGTCTACGGCATCGACGCGGTCCGCGAGGTCGTCGCGGTCGCGGAGGCGGTCGACGCCGTCGTCCTCGTCGACGAAGTGTACGACCACTTCGACCTGACCGACGAGTTCGAGTCCGCCCTGACGCTCGACTCCGACCGGGTCATCGTCACCAGCGGCTTCTCGAAGTCGATGGCGATCACGGGGTTCCGTGTCGGCTACGGCGTCTTTCCGGAGGCGCACGTCGGCGACGCCAAGACGCGGCACATGCTCGTGAACGTCACCGGGGCGCGGCCTTCGCAGTACGCGGTCCACCACGCGCTCGCGGAGACGCCGCCGGACTACTACGCGGAGGCGCGCGACCTGCTCGCCGCCCGCGCTGACGCGTTCACCGACGCGCTCGACGCCGCCGGCGCCGAGTACACCCGCCCGGAGGGTGCGTTCTACGTGCTCGCGCGCTTCGACGGCTTCCCCGGCACGATGGCGAACGTCAAGCGCCTCGTCGACGAGGCCGGCGTCGCCGGGATGCCGGGCGACGCGTTCGGCACCGCCCGCGACGAGTGGATCCGCTTCGCCCTCGTGACGCCGCGGGCCGCCGAGGCCGCGGAGCGACTCACCGACTACTTCGCCGCCGACGCCCCTGATCCGCGATGAGCGACGACGACGCCGACGACGCCGACGACACCGACGACATCCTCGACTACTTCAACCGCAGTCCGTTCCGCGACCTGCTCGACATCGAGGTGACCGAGGCCGCGGAGGGGCGCGCGGTCGGCCGCCTGCAGTTCGGCGAGAAGCACTCCTCGAACCGCCGGCAGGCGATCGCCCAGGGCGGCGTCGCCTTCTCGCTGGCCGACAGCGTCGCCGGCGCGGCCGCGACCGCGCTGGTCGGGTTTCCGACGCCGACGATCGACTTCCGGATCGATTACCTCGCGCCGGCGACCGACGACCTCGTCGCGACCGCGGAGACGGTCCGCGAGGGCGGTGAGACGGCGGTCGTCGACGTGGAGGTCGTCCAACCGGACGGCGACGCGGACGAGTTCCGCCGCGACACCGAGGCGGACGACGACGCCGAGAGCAGAACGGTCGCCGTCGGCAGAGGCGTGTACAAGACGAGCGATCTCCCGGACGACGCGCCGTGGGACCTCGATCAGGGAGAGTGAGAGCCCCGGTCGGCGTGCGCCTGCGGTGCCGAGCGCGGTTGAGACGGAGGGGGTGGCCACGCCGCGCACCCGCGACCCGCGAGTGTCCGTCCGAACCCGCGCGCCAGCGCTCAGCCGAAGTTCTCGACTTTGGCCGCGTCGGCGTCTCCGCCGGCGGCCTCGACCGCGGCCTCGGCGTCGGCCACCAGGTCGGCGAACCCGTACACGAAGACGGTTTCGCCCTCGCTTCCGGTCAGCGACTCGGCGACCGCCGCGTCGAGCGCCTCGTCCGCGTCGAGGCGGTAGACCGCGGCCCCGCGCTCCTCCAGCGCGTCCAGCCGGTCCGCGTGCGACACGTCGTCGTCGCGGTAGACGACCGCGGCCTCGGCGCCGTCGTCGAGCGCGCGCTCCGCGATGGCGACCGCCGGGCCGACGCCGGGGCCGCCCGCGATCACGACCGCACGCGGCTCCCCGTCGTAGTGCTGATCGCCGAAGGGGCCGGAGAGGGTCATCTCCGTGCCCGCCTCGGCGTCGGCGAGAAACGCGGAGAACTTGCCGCCTTCGTCGGGGTCGATGCCGATCGTGACCTCGAAGCTGTCGCCGACGGTCGGCGACGAGAGGGTGTAGAAGCGGGCGACGGATTCGCCGTCGATCTCGGTGCCAAGTTTGACGAACTGACCGGGCTCGGCGGCGAACCCGTCGGGGGCGTCGAACCGGAGGGCGTACGTGTCGCGGCCGACCGTTTCGACCGCGCTGACAGTCGCTGTCGTGTCCATATCTGCGATCCGACCGGGAGACACAAACGTGTTCCCGTCGGCGTCGGTGCTGCCCGTGTCGAAACCGACGCGAGCGCCCGTCCATCGGACCGAGCCGCGGGCCGCCCCTCTTCTCTCCGTCCTTTTCGCCCTCTCCGCCCTCTCCGGTTCGCCCTCTCCGCCCTCTCCGGTCTCTCCACGCGCCCCCCGCTTGTGCTCGGGCGCGGACGGCTCCCGGCGCCGCCCTCCGCTGTTCGACGACCGTCGAAAACACCCGACGACGATGCGGGTCGATCGTGAGAGATGCCAAAAACACTTGTCCAGCATAAACGACATATACCCGTAACCGGGCGCTCTTCCCGTCAAAATTCGCGCAGAATTCAGTAAACGTTCAGAAATGGGTCGATGGCTCCTTCCAGAAGTCTTTTGATGAGTCCGGCGAAATCCCCCTCATAGCATGGCTGCGGACTTCAATTGGGCCGTCGGCGGGGAGGCCGGCGACGGCATCGACTCGACCGGGAAGATCTTCGCGCAAGCGCTCTCTCGGGCGGGTCGACACGTGTTCACGTCGAAGGACTTCGCCTCGCGGATCCGAGGCGGTTACACCGCCTACAAGGTGCGAACCTCCGTCGACAAGGTACAGAGCGTCGTCGATCGCCTGGATGTCCTCATCGCGCTGACTCCCCGGACGATCGAGGAGAACCTCGAGGAGCTCCACGAGGGGTCGGTGATCATCTACGACGGCGAGCGGACGACGATGCAGGACGTGGAGATCCCCGAGGAGATGATCGGGATCGACGTTCCCCTCAAACGGCTCGCCGAGGAGGCCGGCGGGGCGATCATGCGGAACGTCGTCGCGCTCGGCGCGGCCTGCGAGGTCGCCGAGTTCCCCATCGAGAACCTCGACTCCGCGCTGGAGAAGCGCTTCTCCGATAAGGGCCAGAAGCTCGTCGACAACAACAAGGAGGCTGCCCGCGCGGGGCAGTCGTACGTCGCCGAGGAGTACGACCACGAGTTCGACTACGACCTCGAGACCACCGACGAGGACTACGTCCTCCTCAACGGCGACGAAGCAATCGGGATGGGCGCCATCGCGGCCGGCTGCCGCTTCTACGCCGGCTACCCGATCACGCCCGCGACCGACGTGATGACGTATCTCACCGGTCGGATCGGGCGCTACGGCGGCCACGTCGTGCAGGCGGAAGACGAGCTGTCCGCGATCAACATGGCGCTCGGCGCCGCCCGCGGGGGTGCGCGGTCGATGACCGCCACGTCCGGTCCGGGGATCGACCTGATGACCGAGACGTTCGGGCTCATCGCGACCTCGGAGACGCCGCTGGTCATCTGTAACGTGATGCGCTCCGGCCCCTCGACCGGGATGCCGACGAAGCAGGAGCAGGGCGACTTAAACCAGATGCTGTACGGCGGCCACGGGGAGGTCCCCCGGTTCGTGCTCGCGCCGACGACGATCGCCGAGTGCTTCTGGAAGACGGTGGAGGCGTTCAACCTCGCCGAGAAGTACCAGCTCCCCGTCTACCTCACCGCCGACCTCTCGATGGCGGTCACCGAGCAGACGTTCTCCCCGGACACCTTCGACATGGACGAGGTGGAGGTCGACCGCGGCTTCGTCGTCGACGAGGCCGACATCGACGACCACATGAGCGACTCCGGCGGCTTCCAGCCCCACGAGATCACCGACGACGGGATCTCGCCGCGGGCGTTCCCCGGCACCGCCGACGGCGCGCACATGTCCACCGGCCTCGAGCACGACGAGCAGGGCCGCCGGACGGAGGACACCGAGATGCGCGTCGAGCAGGTCGACAAGCGCAACCGAAAGGTCGAGACGGCCCGCCAACGCGAGGACTGGAGCCCGCGCGAGTTCGGCGACGCGGACGCCGACACGCTCGTGGTCACGTGGGGGTCGAACGAGGGCGCGCTCGCCGAAGCCGTCGAGTTCCTCGCGGACGACGGGTACGACGTGCGGGTGCTCTCGGTTCCGTACATCTTCCCGCGACCGGACCTCTCCGAGGACGTGGCGGCGGCGGAGAACGTCATCGTCGTGGAGTGTAACGAGCAGGGGCAGTTCGCCGACCTCGTCGAACACGACGTGTTAGAGCGGGTCGACCGGATTAACAAGTACAACGGCGTGCGGTTCAAGGCTGACGAACTCGCAGATGACATCAAAGCGACCCTCTCGGAGGGGGTTGAGGCGTAACCAATGAGCTCAGACATTCGATTCACCGACTTCAAGTCCGACAAGCAGCCGACGTGGTGCCCGGGATGCGGCGACTTCGGCACCATGAACGGGATGATGAAGGCCCTCGCAGAGACGGGCAACGACCCCGACAACACCTTCGTCGTCGCCGGTATCGGCTGTTCCGGCAAGATCGGCACGTACATGCACAGCTACGCGCTCCACGGCGTTCACGGACGCGCACTCCCCGTCGGCACCGGCGTCAAGATGGCCCGGCCCGACATCGAAGTGATGGTCGCCGGCGGCGACGGCGACGGCTACTCCATCGGCGCGGGCCACTTCGTCCACGCCGTTCGACGCAACGTCGACATGACGTACGTCGTGATGGACAACCGCATCTACGGGCTGACGAAGGGGCAGGCCTCGCCGACCTCGCGTGAGGACTTCGAGACCTCGACGAGCCCCGAGGGCCCCAAACAGCCCCCGGTCAACCCCCACGCGCTGGCGCTGGCGTCGGGCGCGACGTTCATCGCCCAGTCGTTCTCGTCGGACGCGCTCCGCCATCAGGAGATCATCCAGAAGGCGGTCGAACACGACGGGTTCGGCTTCGTGAACGTCTACTCGCCGTGCGTGACGTTCAACGACGTGGACACCTACGACTACTTCCGCGACTCGCTGGTCGACCTGAAGGAGACGGACCACGACCCCAGCGACAAGGCGGCCGCCAAAGACGTCATCTTCGACGACGAGACGGAGCATCAAGGCGTCATCTACCAGGACGAGGAGTCGGTGCCGTACCACGAGCGCCACGGCGTCGACGAGGACATGTCCGTCATCCCGGACGGCGCGCCCGAGGGCGCGACGGACCTCGTCCGCGAGTTCTACTGACCCGGCGCTGAGCGGAACGGTTTTTTTTTTCGTCGCGTTCCGGCTGCGACCAGTTCGCTGAGGGGTCGGACCGCCTTCGGATATTCCGTCCTCAACGAACCGCCAAATTTCGGCGGCCGAACCGGCTCACGGCCTGGTTGCGACCGGTTTCAGCAAGCCTAATTACGTGGGTCCGTATTCACGGGTATATGGTTGATCGCTACGACGTCGTGATCGCGGGTGCCGGACCGGCGGGCGCCCAGTGCGCTCGCGATCTGGCGACGCGAGGCTACGACGTCGTCGTTCTCGAAACGGAGCCGGAAGACGAGTTCCCCCGCCAGAGCAACAAGTCGACCGCCGGGACGTTCCCGTCGATGATGTCCTCCTTCGGTATCCCCGACGACGTGGTGATGTCGTACACCGACGACGTGGTGTTGGAGTCGCCCAACAACCACTACAAGAGCTACCAACCCGGCGCGGTGTTGGAGTTCGCCGAGTTCAAGCGGTTCCTCGTCGAGCACGGCCGCGAGAACGGTGCCGAGTACCGGTTCGACGCGCGGGTTTCCCGCCCCATCCTCGACGACGACGGCGTCATCGAAGGGGTCCGGTACAACGGCGACGAGGAGGTGTACGCCGAGGTGGTCGTCGACGCGACCGGTCCGGCGGCGCCGATCGCGAGCGCGCTCGACGTGGTCGACCTCGAGCGCGAGAACCAGGCGATCGGCATCGAGTACGAGATGGAGGGCGTCGAGATGAACCACCCGGAGTACGCCGACCTCCGCCGGGCGATGATGCTCCGGCTCGACCACGACATCGCCCCCGGGGGGTACTCGTGGATCTTCGCCACCGGCGAGGACACCGCGAAGGTGGGGATCTGTTACATCCAGAACGACCGCCACCGCGAGTTCGCCCAGGACGGCCAGACCGTCGACGGCTACCTCGACGCGTGGGTCGACCGCGACCCGCGGTTCGCCGACGCCGAGAAGATCGACGGGAAGGTCCACCGCGGCTCCGCGCACATCCAGATGCCCGACGAGATGCACACCGACCGCTTCCTCGCGATCGGCGACACGGTCCCCTCCATCGACCCGCTGTGGGGCGAGGGGATCCACAAGGGGATGAAGTCGGCCCGCGCCGCGGCGGCCACCGTCGACCGGTGTCTCACCGACTCGGAGCGTCGCCTCGACGCCGAGAGCCTCGCCGTCTACGAGCGGCTCTGGCACCGCGACGTGGCCCCGCGGATGAAGGCGCGCCTGATGCTCACGCGGCTGCTGTACCTCGCCCCCAACGAGCGCTACGACCAGTTCATGCGCGATCTCCAGCGGGCGGAGGAGAACACGCTCGAGAAGGCGAACCGCGGCCAGAAGGCGTCGATGGCGAAGCTCCTCCACCTCTCCGACCTCCCGCTCTTGACGAAGTTCGCGCGCGAGCAGTTGGGAACGTAGCGTCCCGCCTCCGCGTCGACCGGTCGACCGATTTTTGAACCGGCTCCGGCCTAGCGTCGGTCACTGATTGCCGGGCATCCTCACGAACCACCGGTAGCGGGTGCTCTCGGGGTAGTGGTGGGTATCGGTGATCGGGAGCGGCGCGGGCGGTGCCCGCCCCGAGAAACGCGGATGGACGCGGTCGGGGAGTCGGTGACGGACCGCCGGCTCAGTCGTGTCGGAAGCAGCGCGAGCCGGTGAACGCCATCGCCATGTCGTGCTCGTCGGCCGCGGCGATCACGTCCTCGTCGTTGACCGAGCCGCCGGGCTGGATCACGGCCTCGATCCCGGCCTCGGCCGCCTCCTCGATCGCGTCCGGGAACGGGAAGAAGGCGTCCGAGGCCATCACGGCGCCCTCGGAGGACTTCCCGTCGGCGTCCTTCTCGGCCTTCATCGCGGCGAGCGTGACGGCGTCCACGCGCGACACCTGCCCCATCCCGACGCCGACCGTCTCCGTTCCGGTCGCGAACAGGATCCCGTTCGACTTCACGTGTTTGAGCGTCTTCCACGCGAACGTCATCGTCTCCAACTGCGCCTCGGTGGGCTCGCGCTCGGTGACCACCTCGAGATCGTCCGGGGCCGGCGACTGGCGGTCTCGCTCTTGGACCAGCCGTCCGCCGACGACCGGCTTCTCGGTGAACCGCTCGGAGAAGCGCTCGTCGCCCTTACCGAGGGGGCCCACGTCGAGGACGCGGAGGTTCTTCTTCTCGCGGAGCACGTCGAGCGCGCTGTCGGTGTAGCCGGGGGCGACGACGACCTCCTTGAAGGAGTCGGCGATCGCGTCGGCGGTGTCGGCGTCACATGTGCGATTCAGCGCGACGATGCCGCCGAACGCGGACTTCGCGTCGGTGCGGAGCGCCCGGTCGTACGCGTCCGCGAGCGTGTCGCTCGTCGCGCAGCCGGCGGGGTTGGTGTGTTTGATCACGGCGGCGGCGGGCTCGTCGAACTCCTTGACGAGGTTCAGCGCGGCGTCGGCGTCGTTGTAGTTGTTGTAGCCCATCCCCTTCGCGCCGGGGTTCAGCTGGGTCGCGTCGACGACGCTCGCCTCCTCGCAGCCGTCGTCGACGTAGAGCGCGGCGTCCTGATGGGGGTTCTCACCGTACCGCAGCGACTCGGCGCGCTCTTCGGAGACGAACCGCCGCTCGGGGAAGTCGCCCCCCGCGTCGCCGTCGACGGTCACGTCGACGGGCGCGTCGTCACCGTCGCGCTCGACCGTCACGCGGTCCTCCGCGAACCACCGCACCGCCCGCGGGTACGCCGTGAACTCGGCGTCGCGGAGCACGCGGTCTTTCAGCGCGTCGGCGTCGTCGCCCTCGTAGACGGGCACCGGCTCCTGCGTGACGATCGGGCCGGCGTCGACCTCCTCGGTGACGACGTGGACGGTACAGCCCGTGGTGCGGACCCCGGCGTCGAGCACCTGCTCGTGGGCGTCCGTGCCGGGGAAGGCGGGCAACAGCGAGGGGTGGACGTTCAGCGTCGTGGGCACCGCGTCGAGGAACGCGTCGGTGAGCACGCGCATGTACCCGTCCAGGCAGACGAGGTCGAAGTCGTACCCCGCCAGTCGGTCGACGATCCGTCGCTCGTGGGCCGCCCGCGACTCCCCGCCCTCGCGCTCGACGACCTCGGTGGGGATCCGCCGCTCCGTCGCGGCTTCCAAGACGGGCGCCTGCTCGCGGTTGGTCAGGACGACCGACAGCTCCGCGCCCCCCGGCGCGGCGTCGGCGATGTGTCTGAGGTTCCGCCCCCGGTTGCTCGCGAGTCCGGCGATCTTCATACACGATGGGACCGACCGATCGCGTATATCGATTGCGGTCCGTCGCGGGAGTCTATTCACGTTCGCGGATACATCTCAGCCGAGACCCCGGTAGAGATCGAAAACGGATCCACGTCCGTGCGACTCCCATCGACACGCTTTTGCTGGCTCCGGCGGCAGTCGCGGACATGACCGACGACTCCGAACCGACGGGCCGTGACGCTATCGCAGGGCTGTCGCGGTCGGACCCGCTCGCGGCGGTGTCTCCTCTCGACGGGCGCTACGCCTCCCGGACCGCGCCGCTGTCGCCGTACGTGAGCGAGGCCGCGCTCATGCGCGCCCGGACCCGCGTCGAGGTCGAGTACCTGATCGAACTCGCCGCCCTCGACGCGACGCCGATCGCGCTCGACGGCGACGCGGAGGCGCACCTCCGCGCGATCTACGAGGAGTTCTCCGTCGAGGACGCCCGCCTGATCAAGGCGCTCGAGGTCGAGGGTGCCGAGGGGTACAGCGCGACCAACCACGACGTGAAGGCGGTCGAGTACTTCTTGCGGGTCCGGCTCGACGGGCTGGCGGCGTCCGGACCGGTCGCGGATAGCGAGGCGCTGTACCCGTGGATCCACTTCGGGCTCACGAGCGAGGACGTGAACAACCTCGCGCACCGGATACTGGTGAAACAGGCGGTGAGCGAGGCGGTCGTCCCTGCGATCCGCGAGGTGCGCGACGCGCTCGCCGAGCTCGCGCGGGAGCACCGCGAGACGCCGATGCTGGCGCGCACCCACGGCCAGCCCGCGACCCCGACGACCTTCGGCAAGGAGATGGCCGTGTACGCCTCGCGGCTCGGTCGCGCGCTCGGGCGGGTCGTCGTCGCGAACGGCGACCTCTCCGGGAAGCTCGCGGGCGCCTCGGGCACCTACGCCGCCCACGACGCCGCCTACCCCGAGGTCGACTGGTCGGCGTTCGCGGAGTCGTTCGTGCGCGGGCTCGACCTCGAACACACCCCGCTCGCGACGCAGGTGAACCCCTGCGACGACCTCGCCGCGCTGTTCGACGCGCTGCGGGGCGTCAACAACGTCCTCCTCGACCTGGACCTGGACGCGTGGCTCTACGTCTCCGACCGGTACCTCGGGCAGCGCACCGTCGAGGGCGAGACCGGCTCCTCGACGATGCCGCACAAGGTGAACCCGATCGACTTCGAGAACAGCGAGGGGAACCTCTCGAAGGCGAACTCGGACCTCACCTTCCTCGCCGACTATGTGACGACCTCGCGGCTCCAGCGCGACCTCTCGGACTCGACCGTCAAGCGCAACGTGGGCGCCGCCCTCGCCCACTGCCTGATCGGCTACTCGAAGGCCGGCGACGGGCTCGAAACGGTCGTCCCGAACGAGACCGTCATGCGCGAGGAGCTGGCGGCGACGCCCGAAGTGATCGGCGAGGCCGTCCAGACGATCCTCCGGCGCGAGGGCGACACGGACGCCTACGAGCGCGTGAAGGAGCTCACCCGCGGGAAGCGCGTCACCCTCGACGACTTCCGCGACCTCTTCGACGACCTCGACGTCGACGGGGGGGTTCGCGAGGAGCTGAAGGCGCTGACGCCGGCCGGGTACGTCGGCGTCGCCGACGGACTGGTCGACGAGATCGACGAGTAGGGCCACAAGAGGTTTACTCGTCGCGGGAGCAGGTGTCAGCGATGCCCTCCCGAGACGACGACGACGAGACGGAGTACTCCGTCTTCGGCAACGAATCGACCGACGAATGGGAGCGTTCGGACGAAACTCGCGACGGCTCGGCCGCCGACCGCGAACGCCCGCCCGACACGCAACACGACGCGATCGCCACCGGCGACGGCCACGGCTGTCCGAAATGCGGCGGCGAGGAGACCGAAACGGACGAGATCGCCACGAGTGGCACCGGTCTCACCAAGCTGTTCGACGTACAGAACCGCCGGTTCACGGTCGTCTCGTGCGCCGACTGCGGCTACTCCGAGCTGTACAAGGGCCGATCGTCCGGCGACGCGATCGACTTCTTCATCGGGTGACCCGGCGGGGCGCCCGGAACCGCGGCGGTATCGATTGTTGACGGCCCCGACCGCCGTCGATTGCGACCGATTTATGTCGGCTGAAGAGAACGTCCCGATCGCGCATGGTCTCCCCCCGTTCCCCCTCCGCCCTCCCGGTCGTCGGTGTCCTCGCCGACGGTCGGACGTACAGACACCTGTTGTACCTCCTGCTCGCGATTCCGCTCGGGTTCGTCTACTCGGTGCTGTTCTCGTTCGGGTTCGCGTTCGGGCTCGTCCTCTCCGTGGTGCTCGTCGGGGTCGTCGTCCTCGTGGCGATGCTCATCGGAGCCCGGATCGCCGCGGGCGTCGAGCGCTGGCTCGCCAACCGGCTGCTGGGCACGGACCTCGACCGATACGACGACGTGCCGGCCGACGCCGGCGGCTCGCTCGGGGGCGTCAGGAAGTACGTCGACGCCGCGTCGACGTGGCGGGGCGTCGGCTTCCTCTCGCTGAAGTTCTTCGTCACCGTCCTCGCGTTCGTCCCGCTGTTCGCGCTCGCGAACGGGCTCTCGCTTGTCGCCGCCCCGCTGCGGTACCCCTACGTGGTCACCTTCGGCGAGTCCAACGGGGAGCCGGTGACGTGGGCGATCGACACGCTCCCCGAGGCGCTGCTGGCCGTCGGGGTCGGCGTCGTCGCGGTGCTCGTCGCGCTTCACGTCACGAACCTCGTCGCGTACGTCTGCCGGCAGATGGCGGCCGCGCTGCTCGGCGTCCCGGCGAGTGACGGGGGGTCCGGGCCCGAGGACTCCGCGGCCGACGACGACGCTCCGGCGGCGAACGACGACGAGCGATCGGAAGGCGATTCCGCCGAGTCCCGGGCCGCCGAGTCCGAGACCTCCCCCTCCGCCCCCATCGAATCTGGCGAGTTCGTCCCCGCGGACGCGGTCGAACCCGGCTCCGACGACGACCCGCCCCGGACGGAAGACGGCTCCTGACCCGCCGGAGCCGCCGGTGCCGCCGCGGTTTCTGCCCGGTGCGCTTATCCTCGTGCGACCGTCAGGGGCGGTATGGCCCCGACGCTCGTCGCCGCCGCCGTCGGCGCGGTGCTGGCGGCGGCCCTGCTCGGCGCCGCGTTCGACCGGCGGGCGGTCGCGGTGGTCATCGCGGCCGCGGTCGCTCCCGACCTCGACGCGGTCGCGAGCCTCGTCGTCCCGGGCGCGACGAACGCGCTCCTCCACGCGCTCTGGCTGCCGCTGTTCGCGGCGGGCGCACTCTACTGGGACACCGCCGTCGGCGACCGCTCCCGGCTCCGCACCCGGTTCGGGTGGCGCGGGGTGCGGCTCGCGTGGGTGGCGATCGCGGCGTTCCTCGTCGCCGGTGTCGGGACGGACCTGTTCGGCTCCGAGGGGGCGAACCTGCTGTATCCGATCCACGACGCCTACTACCGGATCGACGGGCGGCTCGTGTTCTCGACGCAGGAGGGGATCGTCCAGACGTTCGTCGCGCTCGGCGCGGACGGCCCCGGACTCCTCCCGCTGCAGAGCCCCGGCACGACCGCCACACACGCGATTCCGACGTTCGTCAACCCCGACGGACGGCCGGGACTCGACCTCGGCGCCGACCGCGAGCTGTCGCTCGTCCGGAGCGGGTGGCAGTTGGTCGTCGTCGCCGCGGGGGCGGCCCTGATCGCGGTGCGGGCCGCGCGGCTGCGCCGACTGCGCGAGCTGGGCGGCGGGGACGACCCGACAGCCGAGACCGAGACCGACGCCGAGACGGGCGGCGCCGAGACCGACCGGACGGGGGTGGCCCGGTAGATGGTCTCGACGGTCGTCCACGCCGGCTTCGCGCTCGCGCTCGCGGCCGGCCTGCTCGGGGACTACTACGACCGGCGGGCGCTGGCGGTCGTCCTCGCGATCGTCCTGTCGCCGGAGGTCGACAGCTTCCTCGGTCCGCTGATGTCGGGCGCACACCGGACCGTCGGCCACAACCTCGTGGTCCCCGCGGCGGCCGCGGCGCTGCTCTACTACGACACGCGGATCCGGGACCGGTCGGTGCTCCGCCGCCGGCTCGCCGACCGGTTCTCGGAGCGCAGCGCGGAGCGGTGGGTCGCGGTCGCGTGGGCCGGCCTGTTCGTCCACGTGTTCGCGCACGTCGCCCTCGACTGGGTCCACCTCGACGGCGTTAACACGTTTTGGCCCGTCAGAGATCGCTTTTACGCCCTGAGCGGGGAGGCGTTTCTCTCGTCGACGGACGGGTTCGTCCAGACGTTCGTCGACGTTCAGACGGACCCGGAGACGGGACGGCGACAGCTCGACGCCGGCGGTGGCGGGACGACTGCGGCCGTCCACGTGAACAACCCCGTTGAACCGCGCGACCCCCGAGACGTCACGGACGAACCGGTCGACAGGCGGTTCCCGGTCGCGAACGCCGGCTGGCGGCTCTACCTGATCGGGCTGGGCGCGTTCACGCTCGTCGCTCGCCGGCTTCAGAGCGCGGACCCGCGTCGGTAGCGCTCGGCGCGGCCCGCCCGGTCGGCCGTCTCCCCGACCGCCGCTTGGACCGCGGCCCAGTGAGTGATGGTCCCGTCTTTCCCCCGGAGGGGGCGGAGCGACACGCGGTTCAGAAACGGCGTTCCGTCTCGGCGGTGGTTCCACACCTCGACCGTCACGGGCTCCCAGATCGACACCGCTTCGCGCAGCGTTGCGACCGCCTCCGGCTCCGTACGGGGGCCCTGTAGCAGCCGCGGATTCCGGCCACGGAGCTCGTCGAGCGGGTACCCGGTGAGGTCGCGGAACGTCCGATTCGCGTAGAGGATCGGCGTATCCCGATACGCCGGCCCGCACAGCGTAACGCCGACCGGGGCGGTATCGACGAGTCGAACTCGATCGATGAGGCGCCTGTCGCGGTCGGCGAGTGCCGGAAGTGACCCCCGATCCGCGCGGTCCGTTCCCGCAGCCGACTCGCCGCTCGCCCGCTCCCGGCTCATCCCGTGGCCGTGACGCGAGACCAACTCGTTGAACCGACCGCGAACGGCGTCGTCCTCACACGCGAGGAGCGAAAGCACGTCGTCTCTGAGACCCATCTGTCTGCCGACCGGACGGTTCCCCCGGACAAGTGGTTGTCGCCCGTGAACGGAGCTCCGGCCCTGGCGCGGCCGCGTCGGTACAGTGCCCGTCTCCGAGTCACCACGAGCGTCCGAGCCGCTCGTGACGGTACTCGCGGCGCAAAAACATGGACTCGCGGGGGTCACGTGAGCAGTGCGAACGGGACCACGCGAGGAACGGAGACGAACGAAGTGAGTCGAGTGGACTCGCGGGGATTTGAACCCCGGGCCTTCCCCGTGCCAGGGGGATGATCTACCACTGATCTACGAGCCCTCGTACGCATCCATTCGTTCCCCGCTGGATATATTAAGGCCTTCGACTCGGAGACACCGTCGACACCGATTCCCACACGCGCTCAGATTCGCTCGGAATCGACGTACACGTCGAGGTCGATGTCGCGGGTCGACCCCTCAAGATCGCGTACGGCGCGCTCGACGACGCGTTCGGCCTCGCCTCTGATCAGGGGGATCGCCTTCTTCAGCACCCAGTCGAACGAGACGAGCGTCGGCAGGTCGAGCGCGTCGGAACTCGCCGAACTGGGGTCGAACTCGACTTCGAGTGCGACCTCGCACGGCCGGTCGGTGGGATCCGTGGAGTCGCCCGCGGTGCCGGCGTCGTCGCGACCGGCGTCCGTCTCTGCCGGCGTCACGCGCCAACAGCCGCTGGCGTCGATGTCCTTCGTTATCTCCCAGTCGATCAGCTCGGGCGGGTCGACGCCGGTCACGCGCGAGTGGGCCGTGTAGGTGATCTTCCACCACGCGAACGTCAGCGCGTAGCGGGTGTTCGGTCCTCCCTCGCCCTCCAGCGTTCGTACCTCTCTGAGATACTCCGAGTAGTTGGCGTACCGCGGGAAGTCGAGCAGGAACGCGTACACGTCTTCGGGATCGGCGTACACCTCCGTGCTCACGACGAGTTCGTCCACGTAAGAGCGTTCGAGCGGCGCCTATTAAGCGGTCCGCCGGCCGGACGTGGGGGTGACGGAAAGGTCCCGGCGGCTCGACGACGGAACGGGGAGACAACCCCGGCCGAATCAGTCGTCACTCGACGCCTGCCCGGTCGCGTCCGACGCGGAGCCGGGGACGGCGGCGGCCGGTTCGGGGGGCTCATCGCGCACGTCGTCGCCCTTCCCCTCGGCGATGACCTCCGCGTAGGCGTCGGGGAAGACGCGTACGAAGTCATCGAGCGCGGTCGTCCAGTCGTCGAGCAGCTCGGCCGCGCGGTCGCTGTCGGTGTAGGCGTGGTGGTTCTCGACGAGCCGACGGAGCATGCGTTCGTCGGAGTCGTCCAACGTCTCCGACACCGACACCATCCCGCGGTTCACGCGCTCGTCGAGCCGGTCGTCCGGGTCGTACACGTAGGCGACGCCGCCGGACATCCCGGCCGCGAAGTTCCGCCCGGTGTCGCCGAGCACGGCGACGGCCCCGCCGGTCATGTACTCACAGCCGTGGTCGCCGACGCCCTCGACGACCGCCTTGACGCCGGAGTTGCGGACGCCGAACCGCTCGCCGGCGACGCCGTTGACGTAGACCTCGCCCGCGGTGGCGCCGTACAGCCCGACGTTGCCGGCGACGACGTTCTCGGCGGGGTCGTAGCCGGCCTCCTCGGGCGTGTCGATCACGATCCGGCCGCCGGAGAGCCCCTTGCCGACGTAGTCGTTGGCGGCGCCGGACAGCTCCATGGTGATCCCCGACGCGAGGAACGCGCCGAAGCTCTGGCCCGCGTAGCCGTCGAACCGGCAGGTGACGGTGTCGTCCGGGAGGCCGTCGCCGCCGTGCTCGGAGACGATCCGGTTCGAGAGGGTCGCCCCGATCGCGCGGTCGACGTTCTCCACGTCGCGGGTGAGCGCGACGGGCGCGCCGTCTTCGATGGCCGGGGCCGCCTCGTCGATGAGGTCCCAGTCGAGCAGCGCCTCGATGTCGGCGTCCTCCTGCTCGCGGGTCTTCGTCCGGGCGTCGCCCGCGGGCTCGGCGATCACGGCGGAGAGGTCGAGCTCCTTCGCCTTCTCGTGGTCGGTCTCGCGCTGGGAGAGGAGGCCGGGTCGCCCGATGAACTCCTCGACTTCGGTGTAGCCGAGCTCGGCCATGATCTCGCGGAGCTCCTGCGCGATGAACGTCATGTAGTTGATGACGTGGTCCGGCTGGCCGGGGAAGCGCTGTCGGAGGTCCTCGCGTTGGGTGGCGACGCCGACCGGACAGGTGTTCTCGTGGCACTGCCGGGCCATCACGCAGCCGGCGGTGACGAGCGACGCGGTGCCGAACACGTACTCCTCGGCGCCGAGCGCGGCGGCGACCGCCACGTCCCGGCCGGTTTTCATGCCGCCGTCGGCCGTCACGCGGATGCGGTCGCGCAGGCCGGTCGCGCGGAGCATCTGGTTCGCCTCGGCGAGCCCGAGCTCCCAGGGGAGCCCCGCGTTCTTGATCGAGGTCTTCGGCGACGCGCCGGTGCCGCCGTCGTGGCCGGAGACGTGGACCACGTCGGCGTTCGCCTTCGCGACCCCCGCCGCGATGGTGCCGATGCCGGCCTCGGAGACCAGCTTCACGTTGACGTCCGCCTCCGGGCTGGCGGCCTTCAGGTCGAAGATCAGCTGTTTGAGGTCCTCGATCGAGTAGATGTCGTGTTGCGGCGGCGGCGAGATGAGCCCGACGCCGGGGGTGGAACACCGGACGTGCGCGATCATCTCGTTGACCTTCTTCCCGGGGAGGTGACCGCCCTCGCCGGGCTTCGACCCCTGCGCCATCTTGATCTGGAGCTCGTCGGCGCTCGCGAGGTACTCGGAGGTGACGCCGAACCGACCCGAGGCGACCTGTTTGACGTTACACTCTTTCTCCGTGCCGAACCGCTCCGGAGGTTCGCCGCCCTCGCCCGTGTTCGACTTCGCGCCGAGCCGGTTCATCGCGATCGCGTTGTTCTCGTGGGCCTCCGGCGAGATGCTCCCGAGGCTCATCGCGGCCGTCGAGAAGCGCTCGACGATCGACTCGACGGGCTCGACCTCGTCGACCGGGACGGGGTCGCGGTCGGACTCGAACTCGAGGAGGCCGCGGAGCGTCTGGAGCTCCTCGGACTGGTCGTTGACCAGCTCGGCGAACTCCCGGTACTGCTCGTAGTCGCCGCCCCGGACCGCCTGCTGGAGCGTGCCGACCGTCTGGGGGTTCCAGCCGTGCTTCACGCCGGACGAGCGGTGCTCGTACTCGCCGACCGTCTCCAGTTCGGGGTCGGCGCCGAAGGCCATCGCGTGGCGCGTGCGGAGGTCGTCTTCGATCTGCTCGGCCCCGATCCCCTCGGTGCGGATCTCGGTCCCCTCGAAGTACTCGGCGACGAACTCGGAGTCGAGCCCGACGGCCTCGAAGATCTGCGCGCCCTGGTACGACTCCATCGTCGAGATCCCCATCTTCGCCATCGTCTTGAGGAGGCCGTCCTCCAGCGCGTGGCGGTAGGCGGCGAGCGCCTCGTCCTCGTCCGCTCCGTCCGGACCGGCGACCACGTCGGCGATGGAGGCGTACGCGAGGTACGGGTCGACGGCGTCCGCGCCGTAGCCGACCAGCGTCGCGATGTGGTGGACCTCGTGGGGTTCGCCGGACTCGACGACGATACCCGCGCGGTTGCGCAGCCCGTTGCGGACGAGGTGGTGGTGGACCGCGCCGGTCGCGAGCAGGCTCGGCACCGCGAGCCGGTCCGGACCGACCGCTCGGTCGGAGAGGACCACGGCGTCGGCGCCGTCCTCGATGGCGGTCGCAGCGTCCTCGCGGATCCGGGTTACGGCGTCGACGAGCGAGGCGTCGCGGTCGTACGTCACGTCCACGGTGACGGAGGTGAACGCTTTTTGGCCCGACTCGCCACCTCCCGGCGAGCGCTCGCCAGGACCGGGGAGATCGCGCAGGGCGGCCGTCTCCGCGTCCGTGAGGATCGGGGTGTCGGAGACGATCTGCTCGGCGTGTTCGGGCGTCTCGTCCAGCAGGTTCCGCTGGTTGCCGATCCGGGTCTCCAGCGAGGTGACGAGCTCCTCGCGGATGTAGTCGATCGGCGGGTTCGACACCTGCGCGAACAGCTGTTTGAAGTAGGTGAACAGCGGGCGGTCGACGTCGGCGAGCACCGACAGCGGAGTGTCGTCGCCCATCGACCCGACCGGGTCCTTCCCGTCTTTCGCCATCGGTTCGACGAGGTGGTTCAGCGAGTCGGTGGTGTAGCCGAACGCGGCCTGCTGAGCGCGGACGGTCGGCTCGGCCTCGTCGTCCACCGTGTCGCCGTCGTCAGCGGCCGCATCGATCCCCGCGGCGACCGCGTCCTCGTCGACGATCTCGTCGAGGTCGACCTGCCGCTCGGCGACCCACTCCCCGTACTTCCCGTCGGTGAGTTCTTCGAACACCTCGTCGTCCGGGACGATCCGCCCCTCCTCGGGGTCGGCGACGAAGATCTCTCCGGGCTGGAGCCGACCACGGCGGGTCACGTCCGCCGGCTCGGTCGGGAGCGCGCCGACCTCGCTGCCGACGATCAGCCGGTTCTCCTCGGTCACCTCGTACCGGCAGGGGCGGAGCCCGTTCCGGTCTAAGACGCCGGCGACGCGGTCGCCGTCGAAGCCGATCACGAGGGCCGGGCCGTCCCACGGCTCCACAAGGGAGGCGTGGTAGTCGTAGAAATCCGCGCGGGGCTGATCCATCAGTTCGTCGTCGCGGAACGCCTCCGGGATCAGCATCCGGAGGGTGTGCGGGAGGTCGCGCCCCGCCTGCAGGAGGAGCTCGACCGCGTTGTCGACGCTCGCGGTGTCGGACTGGTTCGGGTCGTCGATCACCGGCTTGATCGTGTCGAGCTCGGCGCCGAACGCCGGGTGCTCGAGGTCGTTCTCGCGGGCGCGCATCCAGTTGACGTTCCCCCGGATCGTGTTGAACTCGCCGTTGTGGACGATGTTGCGGTACGGATGCGCGAGGTGCCACGCGCCCAGCGTGTTCGTCGAGAACCGCGCGTGGACCAAGGCGACGTGGCTCGCGAAGCGCTCGTCGGTCAGGTCAGTGTAGTAGCCGGCGAGCTGCGACCCCTTCAGCAGGCCCTTGTACACGACGCGCTGGCGGTCGAGCGAGCAGACGTAGAAGCGCCCCGCCCCGTCGACCTCCGACACCGCGTTCTCGATCTCGCGGCGCGCGGCGTACAGCGCGCGGTCGAACCCGCGGATCTCCGGATCGGCCTCGTCCGGACGCGTCTCCTCGCTGGTGAATCGTTCCGCGAGACCGGCGCCCTCGACCGGCGCGACGAACAGCTGAGAGACCTCCGGCTCGGAGTCGAGCGCGGTCGCACCGAGGTCCGCGTTCTCCGTCGGGACGGAGCGCCACTCCAAGACCTCCAATCCGTACACGGAGAACACCTCCGCGATGACGTCGTGGATCTCGGCCTGCACGCTCGGTTCGGTCGGCATGAACACGGAGCCGACGGCGTACTCCTCGGGGAGGTCGGCGTCGACGACCTCGCGGAAGAAGTCGTCCGGGCGCGCGACCATGATGCCGGCGCCGTCACCGGTGTTCTCTTCGGCGCCCGTCGTTCCCCGGTGTTCCAGGTTCTCGAGCAGTTCGACGGCGTCGGTAACCGTCTCGTGACTCGGGTCGCCGTCGAGATCGACGATTCCGCCGATCCCGCAGTTCGAACGCTCGTCCGTTGCCGCCGCAAGCCCCCCACCGTGGCCCGAGAGATCCCGCTCCGATACCTCCCGGGTGTTACTACGTGGCTCGGTCATGGTACACACTCTGGATCCATCACTTAAAGGTATGACCCTGATAGGGGTAGGATCCCTCGTACACACATTAGGGAATATAAGGTAATTATTCATCAGGGGTGAGTATGGAAGGTGCGCCTCCGGTTCGATCAGAAGATACCCGATCGTGAGTAAAAACACAACTCGTTCCCCACGTATCCGAGACGAATGGGGCCGAATATGCGTTACGGGACCGTAATCGTCAAAGACGCACTCAGGAGCCGTCCCGGAGCGCTTCGCGTCTGACGCCGGAGAGCCGATCGCAGCCGGCCGTGATGACGAACGGGAGCCCGACGGTCGTCGGAGGTGTGCGCGAGAAGTGCCGGCGAGTGAAACGGGGCTGCTGTGAGCGAAGTGCGCGGTCAGGAGGAAGCGGGAGACACCGAGATGAAGCGGGGCGTACGAGAAGCGGACGCCGAATCCGCTCCGGCCGGTCGACCCGGGGTCACTCGCTCAGCGGGGTGAACGTCCCGTTGATGTCCCACTCGTGGATACAGTAGACGTTCCCGGCTTCGCCGTCGATCTGCCACCCGTCGGCGTCGTCGTCCCACCGCTCCTCGCGGCCGCACAGCTCGCATTCGCGCTCTCGTGGCGGGGTGATGGTGACGCTCATGCGCGGACAAACGGCGCGGTCCAGCAAAAGGATACCGCCGTCGTCGCGGCGGCCCCGCACTCGACCGCGGATCAGCGGCCCCGCAGTCGCCGACTCGCGGTGAGGAGGACCAGCGCGAGGGCGGCCAGCGAGTGTAGGGGAACGAACCCGGGAACGTCCTCGGCGGTCGTCCGGATCGGCGCGTCTTCGTAGGTCGGCGTCGGTCGTTCCGACCCGTCGCCACCCGTTTCGCTGCTCGTCGTTTCCGTCTCACCGGTCGCTCCGCTTCCGACGCCGCTCGCCTCGGCGTCGCTCGCTCCCGCACCGGTTGTGGACGTTTCTCTACCCCCGGGCCCCCCGGTCGCTGTCGTGTCCGACGCGGTGCCCGGTCCGGCCGGAGCCGGTGCCCAACGGTTGGCGTCGGGGCGAGATCCGAACCCGATCGCTCGGGTGGGATCGAACGGGGCGATCGGCGTTTCGCTCCCGCCGACTCCCGCGGCACCGTCCTCGTCCGGCCCGGTCGGCCGATCGCCGACGGATCGGCCAGGTGGATTCGACCCCCCGGCCGCGCCCCCTGCGGTGCCCCCCGTTCTCCCGACTCCGGCCGATCTGGTCGGTCCGCTCGGTCCACTCGGCCCGGTCGCTCTGCCGGCCCCGCCTCCCCCGCCTGCGCCTCCCGCTTTGCCGCCGCTCCTACCGCCGCCGCTCCTACCGCCGCCGACGGGTCCGCCGGACGCGATCCGGTCGGCGCCGCCAGACGGCCCGTTCCGTTCGGGATCGACGAACGTCACCGTCGAGGTCACGCGGTGACCGCCCGGCGCGTCCGACGAGGCCTCGCGGAGCCGGTCGTCGGTGACGCGGAACGCGGCGGTGAACTCCGCTCCGGGCTCCGGCTTCCCGTCGGACGGGAGGGCGTCGGTGCCGTCGGTGACCACGTAGAGCCCGGTCTCGTCGACGTGGACGGTCGAGTCGCGTGGGATCTCCCCGTTCGCGCCGTTTGCGGCCACTTCGTCTTCGCCCGCGGACGGCCGGACGCCGAACTCGATCCCGTCGAGGCGGTCGAGGTCGGCACCCGTCTCGGGCGTGGCGTTCCGCGCTGCCGGCAGTCCGGTCAGCCCGGACGCGTTCACCGCGTAGACCACCGTGTCGTTCGCAGTGACGCGCTCCGATCGCGAGAGGGCGCCGCTCTCGATGGCGTCTCGTACCGCTGCGGCGCTCCCGAGGCCTGCCCGATCCGCTTCCGTCCCCGCGTACGTGGTGAGTCCGTTCGTCGAGCGCCGCGTGAGTGTCACGGTCCGGTTGTCACTCGTCGCGGCGAGACCCTGTTCCGAGCGAACCTCGATCTCGTAGGTGCCCGGCTGAAGCGTCGCGTTTTGCCCGGGTTCGGTGACGGATTCGATCGAAGACCCTGCTCCCGTCACGGCCATGCTCTCGTTCAGCGACCCGTTTGCGGCCGCGTACGTGTTGAACCGGAGCGTCGTCCGTCCCTTGTTGGGTGTCGCAAGTTTGATCGTGGCGGCTGTTGTGTTGGTACTCAGATCGTCAAGGCGGACAAGAGATGTATTATATGTAGATGAGATTTCAACAGGAAGAATCTGACCTATGGAAACGGGATCTGCTGACCCCGGAAGGCTTGATATGGTGGCTTTCTCATTTAATACAGTCACATTTCTATTAATTGCTTCACCAGTATTGGTATTTATAAATTCTACTTCGTATTCCCCACTTTCAGAAACACTCACCGATTTATTCACGGTATCACTACCAACAATCCGGAACGTATCTTCTTTTGCCACTGAATCCTTTTGGATACTAGTGGCTATATGCCGAGGAGGCTCGGTAGCAGCAAATTCCGCGACTATTCCATTTTCGACTGATGTAGTTGGGGTATTCGGTGTTAGTGTAGTATTAACAACAGTAATTTGCGTCTGGTTGATATTTGATTCTGACCGGATCTCATACGCTCCTTCTGAGAGGTCTGTAGTGTTGATGACGCTAGTACCCTCATAACTACGAATGGGGCTATGTTGCAATTCTTGTCCTCTAGAAATTATTGATATTGAATCGGATCCGTTTGATTCTACTCTAATATGTGAACCCTGCGCTGCAACAATATCTGTCTCATGTTCAATGCTGTGAGCAACCCTTAGAGGCGAATACTCTGTCTTAGGATATTCACTATTGTAGTGCTTTGACTCAAGGTCATTCACGAGTACCTCTTTTATATATGAGAGTTCTCTACTGGGGTCTGTACTATCTAACAAAATAGTGATTCTGTTCTCATCGATTCTATAATATCTATGATCTTCGCCTATTCTAATATTTTTCATAGATTTATTGAAAAAGTTTATAGATATATTTCCACTTTCATTACTTATTTCTGTATTAAATACTAATGAGAGATTAGAAGTGTGATTACCCAGGTGCGAAGATCTATTGACATAATGTACCGGTTCTTGAAGTACTTCTAATTGAACTGGGAATTGAACTGAACGGCTATTTGCTGCATAAATAACATCGGTATTTGGCTTCTCCACTCCGGGGTGAATTGTTGCTGCAAGTTCTGTCTCACCACTTATGTTCTCTCCAGCAATCTCGATCTCTTTTTTGACTCCTTGTGATTCTCCCAATTGTCGCTCCAATTTTCCATCATCGGATCTTTTCCAAATGACCACGTAATCCGTACGGTTGGTTAGTTTCAAACTATTGAGTGACACAGTTTTTGTCTTATCATTATATGAGTCACCTGAAATACTAACATTGGATGGAGAATGTATACTAAACTGGACAAGCCAATCAGAGCCGCCTTGCTCTACCCTGTATTCGATACTTTCATCTAATAGAGACAATTTTTCATCATACATGCTCACATCTGTCGTGTCTATATTTGATATTTCCACATTGAACTCTGACCCATCTAACACCGAATTATCAACGACGACCGTCGCGCTTTCCTTATCTTTGTTTTTAATGTAGACATCTGAAGGAGACACATCGTCTCGATCAGGCACAGTGTATGACGAATTTGAACCGTCAAGATCAGCTCCCCTACTAACAAGAGAGCCTACGCGAATTTTCACATTTTTCTCATCACCTCGTGTTTTAATTCCACTAATTGTTTGGTTCTCATTACTACCAATCTCAATATCTTCCGCCTCACTCACATTCCAAACTGCCCCGCTAACCGACATTATCCCAACCCCAATGACGGACAAAAAGGCGACTGAGAGAACGAGGGTACAGACTACCGCACACCGAATCGTTAGTCGCTGTTTCATTGTTGAGTCTCCGGCTGCGAGAACAGCGGTTCTCGGGGACTCAGGCCGCGGATCGCGACAGTGGAAGCCCGTCCCGCTGTCTCACAACGCGCGGTGGTCGCATTCGGTCGGATTGCTTATAAGTGAATTACGGACCGGGAAGCTTCCGCCTGCGGAAACATCTCCGGTAAAAGGGGCGTAGTCGGCGGATTCCGGACAAGCGTACTGCGGTAGAGTATGGACTCTCTAGCCGGAGTTGTTGGGTTAAACGGACCGCAAATAGGGCGTTAGTGTTCGACCTGCCCCATCAGGGACAGCAGCGAGTCGGAGGCGTCGACGGCGGCGGGGTGGACGCCGATAAGCGCGATCACGTCCTCGTCGTGTTGGACCGTCCCGACGTACAGGTACACCGGAACGTCTTCCACTTCTCCGCTCTGTCCGTTGCCGGCGTTGACCTCCGCGTTGACGGTCGTTTCGAAGATCGCGATCTCCACCTCTTTGTCGAGAACGGTTCGAGTCTCCGACCCCCGCTCTTCGATGTCACTCGTCTCGATCTCGGTGTCGTTGCCGCCGATGCCGCGCTGATCGACCTGTTCTAACAACCGTCGGATCAGCTCTGCGTCGTCCGCGCGGACGAGCGGGTTGACGGACTGCCCGCCCACCGACGCGTCCGGAGTGCTTGCCACGGACAGCGCGGATCCGTTGTCCGCGTTCTCGTACCTGGTAATCCACGTCGTCGCGGACAGCTGCGCGTTCACGCCGGCCACGTCGAACTCCTGTTCGACGGTGAACGACTCCGGCTCCTCTCCGTCGTACCCCGCTTCGGACGCGGCCGGGGACGGGACGGTTGCCGGCTCCGCGTCGAACTCGTAGTTACCGTTCTCGCCGCCGGCGCCGGCACACCCGGCGACCGCGACGGCTGACGATGCGGCGATCGCCGCGAGCAGTCCGCGTCTATGCATACCTACCGATACGCCCGATGAGACGGTTAAGCGTATCGTCGAGGGTGTACCGATCTGATAATTTCGCAGTCGCGTGGCCTCTGGCCGGTACCCTTCGGTCTGCTAACTGGTCGCTCGTGAGGCGGCCACGGCGCGGTTCGGCGGCGAAGTCGAAGGCACAAAGTTCACGGTGTGTCGCGCGCGAGGTGAGCCAAATGGAACGCCGAGGACAAACCGGGCTGGTGGAAGCGCTCCTCCTTGACGTCGTTCGCCTCCACGAGACGTGGATGGAGGTCGTCTTTCCCCGACAGCTCGATCCGAGCGCGGTGTTGGGGAAGTGGAAACCCGAGACTTCCGTCCAGACGGTCGGATACTACCTCTGGGCGGTCGTCGGGGCACCGCTCGTGGCGGTGGCGTATCCACTGCTTCTCGTCGGGTTCGCCACCCGGTACTACGCGGCGAAGCTCGACTCTGCGGTCACGCGGTTCGGTGTGCTCGGCGCGGTGATCGTCGCCACGGTCGTCTGGGGCTCTTTGACCCTCCTCGCGCACTTCCAACTGCCGACCGAGGTGATGCTTGGTATCGGCGGCGCCAGCGTCGTCGCCGTGGTCGCCGCCGGGCTCGCAGCCGGGTTCTCGAAGACCGGCGGACGGTTCGTTAGCGTCCTCCTCGCGTACCCGTTCGCGATGACGGCGATCTTCCTGCCGCCGGTCGTCGCCGGGCTGCTCACGCCCTCGATCTCGAACGTGGTCCTCGACCCGAGCTACGAGCTCGCGCGCTGGATCCTCGACACGTTCCTCGCCGTCGGCGGGATCAACGAGACGCTTCGCGGCGCCTTCGACCTGGAGACGTTCGGACAGCAGTGGGGCGTCACCGGGCTCGGCTACGTCCTGATGTGGGTCGGGATCTCCGTCCCGCTCGGCTGGTTCCTCGGCCTGCTGGTCGCGCTGGCGAACCTCATCCGCCCGAAGCCGGAGAACTGAGCTGCCGCGACGAGCGACGATATCTTCGGCGTCGCCGTCTCGCTACGGCTCTCGGTCGAACCGCTCGCTCGCGGTCTCGAATGCGGACTCCGACTGCTCCTTGCTCCGGCGACTCTCTCTCGCGGCGATCGCCTCGGGATCGGGACTGGCGTCGTCGTCGATCCGGGCGAACGACTTGTGGACCTTCGTGTGACACCAGCGACACAGAGCGACGGTGATCTCGTGTGGACCGGCGTCCTCGGAGTCGGGA
Source organism: Halorubrum sp. FL23 (assembly GCF_052439115.2). Lineage (NCBI taxonomy): Archaea > Methanobacteriati > Methanobacteriota > Halobacteria > Halobacteriales > Haloferacaceae > Halorubrum > Halorubrum sp. FL23. The sequence continues at coordinate 270,829 of NZ_JBQVRO020000001.1, read as the reverse complement.
GAATCGGGCGAACCAGAGGCGGCGTCCCCGTACGACAGGTGGTGCTCCTCGACCAGCGGGCGGGCGTCGTCGTGGGCCAACCGGACCTCCGGCAGCCCGCATCGGGAGCATTCGCGTCCGTCCGTCGTCGATCGGTACTGCGGGCAGGCACGCCACGCGCTCGCTTCGCCGACGTGACAGCGGTAGCCGTCTCTGCGGCGTTCGGCCGCGAACTCGCGGTCGTCGCCGGCTCGCGTCAGCGCGAACCGACAGCGACCGTCGTCGGTGAGGTGGTCGCAGACGCCCGCGACCGCGTACGGGTCGTCGACGCCGACCGGGGTGCCGTCCGGCGTGCGTTCCACGTTAACTCACCTCAGATGAGGCTCGCGCCGTCGAGATCGGTCCGACCGTACTCGACGTCGAGCAGGCGCAGGAGCGTGGGCGCAACGTCGAGGAGGTCCGCGTCCTCGACTTTCGCGTCCGGGTGATCGATGAACAGGGCGGCGTCCTCGAACGTGTGCATTCCCGTCCGCGGGCCGTCCGAATCGAACACCGCGCCGCGGGGACGGAATCCGGCCTTGAGGTCGAACCCCTCGTGCGGGACCACCACGAGGTCGGGTGCGATGGCGTCGTGGTCGCCGCGGAACACCGTCTCGCGCTCGACGACCCGCTTCGCCACCGGGTTTCCGTTCGGGCCTTCCCACGCCTCGAGTTCGGTCCGGAGCTCCTCCCGGACCGCTTCGTACTCCGATTCGGGGACGACACCGTCGGGCTCACGGCCCTCCACATTGAGATAGAAGCGACCGGGAACGAGCGAGTACGCGCGGGCGTCGTCGTCGATGTCGGACAGCGAACCGTGGTCGTCGCCGTCGTACGAGAGCCACCCCTCGCGTTCGAGCCACTCGTTGCAGTACACGTCGTGTTGGAGCCGCGTGAACCCGTGCGTGGAGCCGACGACGAGCCGCACGTCGTTCGGGAGCGCCGTCCGGATGGCGCCGATGTGCTCGTCGAGCGCGGCGTAGAACGCCAACACGTCATCGCGGTAGGGGCCGCCGTCCTCGTAGTCACCCCACAGGAAGTGGTTGATCCGGTCCGGGGTGGAGAACACGCCGACGAACAGGTCCCAGTCGTCCCGCTCCACGTAGCGGGTGAACGCCTCCGCACGGGCGTCGAGGGTCTGGCGGGCCTGTTCGACGAACGCCGTCTTATCGTCTCGGTGGCCGAGCTTCGCGTTGACCGACAGCCGGTAGTCGCTCTCGGTGAGGTACTCCCGGAGCTCCTCCGGGTGGGCGGCCTTGTCGACGTCGGGCGAGAGGTAGCCGGAGACCATGCGCTGAACCGTTCGCTGCGGCGGGAAGGTGACGGGGACGTTCATCACGGTCGCGTCGAGGCCGGCGTCGGTCGCCCGGTCCCACACACGCGTCGCCTGCACGTCGCGGCCCATGGGAACGTAGGTGTCGTACGAGCCGACCTCGCGGTCTTGGAAGCCGTAGACGCCGGTCTCGCCGGGGTTCACGCCGCTCGTGAGCACCGGCCAACACGCGCTCGATTCCGGCGGCACGGCGCTGTCGATCGGTCCCCCGTCGCCCTCGTCGGCGATCGCCGACAGCGTCGGAAACGTGTCCGGATTGTCGGCGACGAGGCGGTGGGGAAGCCCGTCGATCCCGATGAACGCCACGCGGGGCGTGTCGTTCCCTCGCAGCCGGTCGAAGAGGCCCATAGGGGTACATCCGGCGTGGAGGGCAAAAGGGTTCACATCGCTTTCCGGACCTGTCGTCCCCGATGTCGGCGCCGCTCCTCTCGGGAGCCTTTTGAGGGCGGACCGTCACGGTGGCGCATGGAGACGCGACGCACGCTTCTCGTCGACGCGTTCGCGGACGAGCCGCTGGCCGGGAACGTCGCCGGCGTCGTGCCGGACGCCGCGGGGCTGGACGACGACCGGATGGGACGGATCGCCGCGGAACTCGGTGCGTCGGAGACAGCGTTCCTGTTCGACGCCGGCGATGACAACGCCCCTGATGGCGATGCTCCCGGTGCCGATGCCGCCGCCGCCGACGCCGACGAGCGGCTCCGATACTTCACGCCCTCGACCGAGGTCGATCTGTGCGGCCACGCCACGATCGCGACCTACGGCGCCCTGTTCGCCGAGGGCGCGATCGACGCCGGCGACCGGACTCTCCGGACCAACGTCGGCGACCTCGAGATTACGGTCGACGACGACGGAACCGTCTGGATGCGACAGAACCCGCCGACTGTCGACGTGATCGAGACGGCGGACGACGGCTCCACCCTCGATGCGGGCCGCCTCGGCGACGCGCTGGGGATCGACCCCGCGGCGCTGCGCGACGTGGGCGCCGACCTCCCGGTCGCGGTCGCCTCGACCGGGCTGCCGTGGCTCGTCGTCCCCGTGAACTTCCTCGAACGGCTCGGCGAGGCCGACCCCGACACGGCGGCGATCGAGGCGATCTCCGAATCGCACGACGTGGCCGGCGTGTACGCGTTCACGTTCGACACGCTCGACGCCGACTCGACGCTCCACGGGCGCGCGTTCGCCCCGGCGGTCGGAGTGTCCGAGGACCCCGTGACCGGGACCGCCAGCGGCGCGGTCGGGGCCTACCTCCGCGAGGTCGACGCGTTCGACGGCGATGCCCCGGACGAGCTGCGCTTCGAGCAGGGCCACTTCATCGATCGCCCCGGTCACGTCCGCGTCCGGGTCGACGGCGACGCGGTGCGCGTCGGCGGGCGGGCGGTCGTCTCGATGGACGGCGAACTGCGGGTGCCGCCGGCGGACGACGACGAGATCATCGAGGCGTAGCGCCGCGCTGCCCGGGGGTTGACCGCGCTGTCCAGCCGGTGACGCCGCCGCCGCGAGCCGAACCCTTAGGGTCTCGCGAGCCGTACCGTGGACATGAAGTTCGACCTTCCGCGTGCGGCCGGTATCGTCGCGCTCATCGTCGTCCTCGGAACCGCCGGAGTCACCTTCGGGACGCCGATGGAGCTTCAGACGACGCTGATGATGGTGCTCCCCTCGATGCTCGTCTTCGGTGCCATCGCCTTCGTCGTCGGGATGAAACACGGCGAGTTCCGCGCGACGCAGGTCTGAGACGGCGAACACGCAGATGGCGAACACGCCCCCGACGCGTTGCGACCCTGTGGCGCCCTCGAATCACGACGCTTTTTAAAATACCGACGACAAGCCCGATTCGTGCTAGTCGGGTCGCCGCTCACGGAACTCCTGTTGCTCGCCGGCGGCGCCGCCCTCCTGTACCTCGGCGCCGAACTGCTCGTCAAGGGCGCCAGCGATCTCGCGCTCGCCGTCGGGCTGAAAGCGTCGACGGTCGGGGTCACCGTCGTCGCGTTCGCGACCACGGCCCCCGAACTGTTCGTCTCGGTGCTCGGCGCGCTCACGGTGTCGACCGACACCGGGCTGGGTGCGATCGTCGGATCGAACATCGCCAACATCGGGCTGGTGTTGGGGATCTCCGCGCTGATCCGCCCGATCGCGGTCTCTCAGACCGTGTTCAGGCGTGACGTTCCGTTTATGGTACTCGCCGCGCTGCTGCTCGTCGGCTTCGGCTGGGACGGCCGGGTCGGCGCGTTCGAGGGCGTCCTCCTGCTCGCCGTCCTCGTCGCGTTCACCGGCGTCATCCTGCGACGGGTCCAGCAGACCCAGTCGGGCATCTCCGACGCCGATCGCGACGGGATGCCGGACGCGCGCCTCCGCGACGCGGTCCTCGTCGTCGGCGGCATCGTCGCGCTGGTCCTCGGCTCTCGCTGGCTGGTCGAGGGCGGACAGTCGCTGCTGTCGGCGGCCGGGTTCTCCGACATCTTCATCGGGCTCACGGTGCTGGCGCTGGGGACCTCGCTGCCGGAGTTAGCTGCGAGCGTCGTCGCCGCGATCCGCGGCGAAGCGGAGTTCAGCGTCGGCAACGTCGTCGGGTCGAACATCTACAACATCCTCGCGGTCATCGGCATCGTCGCCGTCATCACGCCGATCAGCGTGAGCCCCGGCGTACGCGGCTTCGAGTTCCCCGCGCTGCTCGCGTTCACCGCCCTGCTCGTCGTGGTGATGTACCGCGGGGACCACATCACCCGGGTCGACGGCGGCGTTCTCGTCGTCGGCTACGTCGCGTTCATCTACCTGTTGCTGCCGTGAGCGCGCGGTCGGTGCCGCCGCGGACGGTGTGATGCCGGAGTGCCGCCGCGGACGGTGTGATGCGGATCCGACGAGGCGACGTGCGGTCGCGCGCCACGGGGGCACTTCGACGGGCAGTGACCGACTCAGAACCGCGACCGAACCGACGGCTATTCGGTCGCCCGCCCCCGACCGGGAACCGTGATAGCGATCGTCGTCAGCCGGGCCGACAGCGCCTCCGAACACATCGGGGAGCACCTGCTCGACATCGGCGACTGGGAGCGCCGCGACGACCCGAGTCGCCCCGACGCCGCCGGCGGCGGGACGTACTACCGGACCGACGGGTTCGAACTGCGGGAATTCGACGACCTCCACATAGACTTGGACGACCCGGCCACCGCCTTCGACTGCGACCCCGCGTTCCTCGCGTTCGTCTCGCGGCACTCCGGCGAGACGGGGGAACTGCTGACCGCCCACGTCACCGGCAACTTCGGTCCCGCACCGTACGGCGGCGAGCCGGAGACGCTGGCGCGCGCCGCGCCGGGCGCCGAGAAGCGCGTCGTCGAGGCGCTGGCGTCGCACGCCCCCGACGGGTACGACGCGGGGATCGAGTGCACCCACCACGGGCCGACGGCCACCGCCGTCCCCTCGCTGTTCGTCGAGCTCGGCTCCGACGAGCCGCAGTGGACCGACCCCGAGGCGGCGCGGGCGGTCGCGCGGGCGGTGCTCGATCTGCGCGGAACCGGCGCGCATCTGGTGGGCGACAGCGGGGAGACGGTCGACGAGACGGCCGACGAGACCGCCGCCGACTCCCCGCCCCGGCACGTCGTCGGCTTCGGCGGCGGCCACTACGCTCCGCGGTTCACCCGGATCGTCCGCGAGACCGAGTGGGCGGTGGGCCACGTCGGCGCCGACTGGGCGCTCGGAGAACTGGGCGCGCCCGACGCGAACCGCGACGTTATCGAGCAGGCGTTCGCGCGGAGCCGCGCTGATCTGGCGGTCATCGAGGGCGACCGGCCCGACCTCGCGGCGACGGTCGAGGACCTCGGTCACCGCGTCGTGACCGAGACGTGGGTGCGCGAGGTCGGCGACACCCCCCTATCGCTGGTCGAGCGGCTCGAGGCGGACGTCGCGACGGTCGACGAGGGGCTCCGGTTCGGCGAGGTCGTCCCCGAAACTCCCGACGGTCTCCGCGTCAAGGCGCTTCCGGCGGCCCTGCTCTCGCGGGCGCAGGGCGTGGACGCGGCCGCGGCCCGGGCGGCGGTGGAGACGAACACTGTTGCCTTCGACACCGAGCAGGCCGGGACGCGAGCAGCGGGCCGGGCCGCGTTCGGCGTCGCCGAGAGTTCGCCCGGATACGACGACCTCGTCGCTGACCTCGCGGACGTGTTGGAGCGCGGCTACGACGCCGTCGAGGTCAGTGACGATGCCGTGGTCGCTCGCGAGACGGCGTTCGACCCGGGGCTCGCCGCGGAGCGGGGCGTCTCGGAAGGGCCGGCGTTCGGGCGGCTCGCCGAGGGGGAGTCGATCGAAGTCGACGGCGAGACCGTCGCGCCAGAGGACGTGTCGGAGGCGCGGACGGAGCGGTTCCCGATCGAGTGACAGTGTGGTTCCCGATCGGGTGGCGGCCTCGACGGCGACCCGACGGCGACCCGACGGCGACGCAGCGGAAGCGCGGCGGTCGACCTATTTGTTTTTGATCGGTGATACGCGGGCTTCGGCGGCTCTGGAGACCGTCTCCGGCCGTCTGACTCGCGTCAGACGATCGGGCAAAAATAAATACGTCCGGGTCGCAACCACACCATATAATGGACTCTATTGTAGAGGACGCCATCGACGAAGCCGAGGAATCCCCGGCGGACGGCGCCGGGGAGGACGGCACCGGCGGGAACGACGCCGCCGCCGGCGCCCCGCCACAGACCGGGACGATGACCGACGAGGAGCTGCAGGATGTCCTCCAGGATCTCCAGACGAACATCACCGTCGTCGGCTGTGGGGGCGCCGGCGGCAACACGGTTAACCGGATGACCGAGGAGGGGATCCACGGCGCGAAGCTGGTCGCCGCCAACACCGACGTTCAGCACCTCGTCAACATCGAGGCCGACACGAAGATCCTCATGGGCCAGCAGAAGACGCAGGGGCGCGGCGCCGGCTCCCTCCCGCAGGTCGGCGAAGAGGCCGCCATCGAGTCCCAAGAGGAGATTCAGGACGCCATCGACGGCTCGGACATGGTGTTCGTCACCGCCGGGCTCGGCGGGGGCACGGGGACCGGGTCGGCTCCGGTCGTCGCCAAGGCCGCCCGCGAGTCGGGCGCCTTGACGATCGCCATCGTCACGACGCCGTTCACGGCCGAGGGCGAGGTCCGGCGGACGAACGCCGAGGCCGGCTTAGAGCGACTCCGCGACGTGAGCGACACCGTCATCGTCGTCCCCAACGACCGACTCCTCGACGCGGTCGGGAAACTCCCCGTCCGGCAGGCGTTCAAGGTGTCCGACGAGGTGCTGATGCGCTCGGTGAAGGGGATCACGGAGCTCATCACGATGCCCGGGCTGGTCAACCTCGACTTCGCCGACGTTCGCACGGTCATGGAGAAGGGCGGCGTCGCGATGATCGGGCTCGGCGAGTCTGACTCCGACTCGAAGGCGCAGGACTCGGTGAAGTCGGCGCTCCGCTCGCCGCTGCTCGACGTCGACATCTCCGGCGCGAACTCCGCGCTCGTCAACGTCACCGGCGGCACCGACATGTCCATCGAGGAGGCCGAGGGCGTCGTCGAGGAGATCTACGACCGCATCGACCCCGACGCGCGGATCATCTGGGGGACCTCCGTCGACGAGGAGCTGGAGGGCGAGATGCGGACCATGATCGTGGTGACCGGCGTCGAGTCGCCCCAGATCTACGGCCGCAACGGTGAGGTCTCCGACGGGGAGGCCGCTCCCGAGATGGAAGACATCGACTACGTCGAATAACCGCTCGGTCGACGGTGGCGTTCGGTCGTTCGCCGACTTCCTTCTGCCGCTGCCGGTGTCTCTCCTTCTCGTTCCGTCCGCCTCGCATCAAAAGGTAAAAACCGGATCGACTCCAACCACCACGTAACATGGACGTTCCGTACGACCTCAACAGCTACATTCGGGTGCTGAAACTGGCGAGCACGCCGGGCACCGACGAGTTCCTCCAGGTGTCGAAGATCGCCGGAGCCGGCATCCTCCTCATCGGCTTCATCGGCTTCCTGATGTTCGCGATCATGAGCCTCCTTCCGGGGGTCGGCGCGTAATGCCCATCTTCTCGGTGAAGACCACCGCGAGCCAGGAGCGGACGGTCGCCGACATGCTCGCGGAGAAGGAGATGCCGGAGATCCAGGCCGTCATCGCTCCCGATCAGCTGACGAGCTACGTGATGGTCGAAGCGACGGACGGCAGCGTGTTCGCCCGGATCCTCGACGAGATCCCCCACGCCCGCGGCGTGATTCAGGGCTCCGAGGGGCCGGCACGGAGTCCCTTCTCCGAGGTCGAGCACTTCCTCTCGCCGACCCCCGACGTGGAGGGGATCGCCGAGGGCGACATCGTCGAGCTGATCGCCGGGCCGTTCAAGGGCGAGAAGGCCCGCGTCCAGCGGATCGACGAAGGGAAAGACCAGGTGACCGTCGAGCTGTACGAGGCGACCGTCCCGATTCCGGTGACCGTTCGCGGCGACCAGATCCGCGTGCTCGACTCGGACGAGCGGTAAGCGGTCCGACTTCTCTCCGTCTCCGTTTTCGCGCTCGCCGATCCGACGGATCGTCGGCAACGACAAGGGCTTTATCCGCTGACGACTGACGGTTCGGACATGTTCGGTTCCGGCGTGCCGGCAGTTCTGAGCCTGCTGCCGGACACGTTCACGTTCGCGTGGCTCGTGGCGATCCTCTTCGCCGTCGCGTGGCTGCTCGACAGCCGCGGGCTGGCGGCGGGCCGGTCGATCGCGGCCGGCACGTGGGCGCTGTTCGGGCTGTTCTGGCTGTCGACGGTGCCGTACTTCGCGTTCGAGCACCAGAGCTACGTTGAGTCGATCCTCGCGCTCGTCGGGGTACCCGCCTGCATGTACGCCGGGTACCTCCTGTACAACGGGCGGGCGTCGCTGTTCACCCTCACGCGAGCGATCGCGATCATGCTGTTCATCTACCTCCCGTTCGAGACGATCCCGGCGTTCTCGCTCGCGGGAGTCGCGTTCCCCGAGCCGCGCCGGATCCTCATCGAGGCGGTCGCGACGCAGACCGGGATGCTCATCGACCTCCTCGGCTACGCCCCCGAGCGGGTGGCCAGCAGCGAGGGATACGACGCCGCCTACCTGTGGACCCTTGACGACGGCCACACCTACCGGATCGACATCGTGCTCGCGTGCACGGGGCTCGGGAGCATGGCGATCTTCGGCGGGCTCGTCGCCGCGGTCGACGCGCCCCTCCGACGGAAGCTCCGCGGGCTCGCGGTGTCGGTCTCGCTCATCTACGTCCTCAACATCCTCCGCACGACGTTCATCTCGGTCGTCGCTGGCAACCAGTACATGCAGTGGTACCCGGACCTCGTGTTGCTGATGTTCGGCGCGAGCGACCCCTACCGAGTGTCGTTCCTCATCTCCGACCGGATCATGAGCCAGCTGCTCGCGGTCGTGGCGCTGATCGGGATCACGTTCCTCGTGGTGCGCGAGCTGCCGGAGCTCGTGGTCATCCTCGAAGACGTGCTGTACCTGCTCACCGGCGAGGAGCACGACCTGACCGAGGCGCTCGATCTCCCGCGGGAGCCGACGAACCGCTGACGCGGCGTCGCGGAGACGTGTCGCGCCGAGTTATATATCAGTATATAGTAAGCTATAGGCGTCGCTGTCGACTGTTTCGCGTATGAGCGCGATGACTCGGTCGGAGCGGACCCCGGGAGGCCGGCGGCGGGCGCAGCGACAGTGGGCTCGGCGCCGGCGGCGAGGTGACGCCGCGTGTTGAGCGCCGTCGACCCGCTGGTCTACCTCCAGACGAACGTCGCGAAGCTGGTCTTGGCGACCGCGTTGGGAATGTTCCTCGGGTTAGAGCGGGAGTGGTCCCAGAAGTCCGCGGGGATCCGGACGTTCGCGCTGATCAGCCTCGCGGCGGCCGTCTTCTCGCTGCTCGGCGACGGCGGGCTCCTGCTCGTCGGCGGGGCGCTGATCGTCGCCATCGCGGTGCTGCTCGCGGTCCGGAGCTTCGTCGAGGAGGAGGTCGACGGGCTCTCCCTGACCACGTCGGTGTCGATGCTCGTCACGTACGGGGTGGGCGCGCTCGTCTCCGAAGGGTTCTTCATCGAGGCGGTGACGGTGGCCGTGCTCTCCTCGCTGCTGCTGGTGTTGAAACGCGAGCTCCACCAGTTCGCGTGGGGCCTCTCGCGGGAGGAGGTTCGCAGCGCGGTCGAGTTCACGATCCTCGCGTTCGTCGTCTTTCCGCTGCTCCCGGCGGAGACGATCGACCCGTGGGGCGCGGTCCAGCCGCGGCTCATCTGGTCGCTGGTCGTCGCGGTCAGCGCCATCGGCTTCGTCAACTACGTGCTCGTGAAGCGGTACCAGGGGCGCGGATACGCGGTCACCGGGTTCTTCGGCGGACTCGTGAACTCCACCGCGGTCGTCGCGGAGATGGCCAAGCGCGCGAAGGGGCGGGCGGACCTGCTCGACATCGCGGTCGGCTCGATCCTGCTGGCGAACGCCGCGATGGCCCTCCGGAACGCCGCCGTCGTCGCCGCGTTCGTTCCCGAAGCCGCCCTGATCGTCGGCGCGCCGCTGGGCGCGATCACGGTCGCCGGCGTGGGGATCGCGGTGTGGCGCAGCGACTGGCGGACGACGATGGAGGCGGAGCTCACCTCGCCGTTCAGCCTCCGGAACGCCCTGACGTTCGGGGCGCTGTTCCTCCTCGTGCTGGTCGTTTCGGCGGGCGCCGAGCGCGCGTTCGGCGCGGGCGGGTTCGTCGCCACGTCGTTCCTCGCTGGGCTCGTCTCCTCCGGGACGGCGACGACCACGGCCGTCTCACTTTTGGGGACCGGACAGATCACCGTCGACACCGCGGTCACGGGGGTCGTCGCGGGGACGCTCGCGAGCGTCCTCGTGAAGACGGCGTTCGCCGCGAGCATCGCGCGCGAGCTGATCCGGCCGGTGTTGTTCTGGAACCTCGTGTTGATCGCGGCGGGGATGGCTGTCGGCGTGCCGCTGCTGCTCCTGTAACCGCCTGGGGCTCTTGCCGCCCCGGTTAGGACAGGTGTTCGGCCACGTCGGTCGACGAGACCATGCCGACGTAGTCGTCGTCGACGACGGGGAGGTGTTTCACGCCGTACATCGTCATCATCGCCGCGACCTCCTCCATCATGAGATCGGGCGTCACGGTCTCGACGTTTTCGGTCATCACGTCGCGAACCACCGCACTGTCGAGGTCTCTGCCCGCGGCGACGGCTCCGACGATGTCGCTTTGGGTGACGATACAGCCCCCGCCGGTCGTCACGACGAGCGCGCTGATGTCGTCCCCGTTCATCCGCCGGGCCGCCTCTCGGAGCGGCTCGTCGGCTCCGATCGTTTCGAGCGGCGTCGACATGACCTCGCTGACGCGAGTCCGGTCGTTCAAATCCATACTGTGTGATGTGATAGCATATTTGATTACTCTTCCGGTAGGCGACCCCTCCGGTCACCCCGACTTCCGCGGCGGGGCGGCGAGCGGCTCACCGCTGCCCGGAGAGGTACGCCGTGAGGTCGGTCGTCGAGACCATCCCGACCAGCTGGCTCTCCGCGTCGACGACCGGCAGGTGCGTGTACCCCTCGTCCGTCGGCTCCGCGAGCTCCTCGACGGAATCGTCGGGAGACACGGTGGCTATCTCCGTCGTCATGAACGCCTCGACGGGCGTCTCGTCCTCCGGGTCGTTCCGCCGAACGAGCGACACGAAGTCGGTCGCGGTGATCAGACCGGCGAGGCGCCCGTCGTCGTCGACGACGAGAACCGAACTCACGCCGGTTTCCAACATGCGTTCGGCCGCGTCCGCTGCGGCCGCCCCCGATCCGATCGTGACGAGCTCGGTCGACATCAGCCGCTCGACTGGGATATCGGTCATGTGGTATGGTGACGCGAGATGGGAATATCAAACGACCGGTCGCTGGGGTCGGACGCCCCGCCGCGCTCACTCCTCGACGAGGTCCGCCGGCGCGCCCGCCAGCCCGGCGAGCGCGTCGGCCTCGACGTGGTGAAGGTCGCCGGGGATCACGAGCAGGTGGAGCGGGTCGCCGAACTCGCGGTCCGCGAGCGCGCTCAGGCGGTCCGCGGCGACGACCGAGTCGGGCGATCCGGCGCGGGCGACGACGACCGCGAGCGCGTCCTCCCACCCGTCGGCGAGCAGGCCGGCGGCGACGTCGGCGGTCATGTACTCCTCGTGATCCGGGTCGGGGCCGGTCGGCCCGGTGCCGACCTTGATGTCGAGGTAGACGACGGTGTGGAGCCCCCGCTCGCGGTTCGCCTCGATGGTGTCGACCACGCTTCCGGGCACGTCGTCGCCGCCGTGGGCGTACGGGAACGGGAGCGTCGTCGCCTTCCCGAACCGGTAGTTCTGGAGCCCGGTCAGGCTCGACGCGGCCGACTGGGCGGTCACGCCGTGGATCACGCGGGTGTCGATCCCGCGCTCCTCGGCGCGCAGCCGGAGGTCGGTGTGGGTCGTCGAGATCATCGTGTCACCGGCGGTGAGGAACGCGGCGTGCCCGTCGTCCGCCGCCGCGAGGATCGCTTCCGGGTCCTGTTCGACGCCCTCGCGCGACCGGACCTCGATCTCCGCGTCGTGATACGCCTCCAACTCCTCGACGCCGGCGCCGACCAGTTTGCTGGTGTAAAACTCGGCGAAGACCCGGTCCGCGGACCGGAGCGCTTCGCGCCCCTCGACGGTTATCGACCGCTCGTCGTAGAGTCCGAGACCGATGAACGTGAGCATACGGTCCGTCGGGGGGCCGGCGAGTAAAAGGACGCGGAAGGGCGTCCCGATCGGAGCGGCGGACGATCGACCCACGCGGTCGGCGGCGAGCGATACGAACGGTCGCGAGAGCCGATACGGACGGTCCTACATGATCGTCTCTTGTGATTCCATAGCAAGCCCTAAGAGGTAACCAACATAACATCGACCTACGAGGCCCTCACGGGCTCACATACCATTATGACTGACGACGAACTCATCTGGCGGATTTCGGGGGGATCCGGTGACGGGATCGCTTCGACCAGCCAGAACTTCGCGAAGGCCTTGATGCGATCGGGGCTCAACGTCTTCACGCATCGCCACTACCCGTCGCGGATCCGCGGGGGTCACACCTACACCGAAGTCCGGGCGTCCTCGGACCCGGTGAACTCCCGGGGAGACGGCTACAACTTCCTGCTGGCGCTCGGCGACTCGTTCGCCCGAAACCCGCAGGAGGAGGCCGTCTACGGGAACGAAGAGATCAAGCCGCTCTCGGAGAACCTCGACGAGCTCCGCGAGGGTGGGGTCATCGTATACGACGAGGGACTGCTCGACGCCTCCGAGATTCCGAACTTCGAGGAGCGCGCCGAGGAGAACAACTGGCACGTATACCCGCTCGACCTGCGCGGCCTCGCCCGCGACATGGGGCGCGAGGTCATGCGCAACACCGCCGGCGTCGGCGCGACCTGCGCGCTGACCGGGATGGACCTCAATCACGTCGAGGACCTGATGCGCGACGCGATGCCGGAGAAGATCCTCGAACCGAACATCGAGATCCTCGAGACCGCCTACGACCAGGTCAGCGAGGAGTACGACGTGGACGCCCCGGACGTTGGGGTGCCGACCGGCGAGCACGACGAGACGCAGCTGCTCATGTCCGGCTCGGACGCCATCTCCTACGGCGCCATCGACGAGGGGTGCCGGTTCATCGCCGGCTACCCGATGACGCCGTGGACCGAGGTCTTCACCATCATGACGAAGAACCTGCCGAAGCTCGGCGGGATCTCTGAGCAGGTGGAAGACGAGATCGCTGCGGCCGCGCTCGCTGTCGGGGCCTCGCACGCCGGCGTGAAGTCCATGTCCGGGTCCTCCGGCGGCGGCTTCGCGCTGATGTCGGAGCCGCTCGGGCTCGCGGAGATGACGGAGACTCCCGTCGTCCTCGTCGAGGCCATGCGCGCCGGGCCGTCGACCGGGATGCCGACGAAGCCGGAGCAGTCCGACCTCGAGCACGTCCTGTACACCTCGCAGGGTGACTCCCAGCGCGTCGTGCTGGCACCCGGAACCGTCGAGGAGGCATACGAGCAGTCGCGGATCGCCTTCCGGCTGGCGTACGAGTACCAGATCCCGTCGATCCTCCTGTACGACCAGAAGCTCGGCGGCGAGATGACCAACGTCCCGAAGAGCCACTTCGACCGCGAGCCGAACCCGACCCTCGGGAAGACGCTCTCGGAGGACGCGCTGGCCGACGAGCCGCACTCGGCCGACGGGAAGTTCCACCGGTTCCAGCACGACGTCGAGGACGGCGTCTCGCCGCGGTCGATCCCCGGTCAGAAGGGCGGTCGCTTCCTCGCGACCGGCAACGAGCACGACCCGACCGGCCACATCGCGGAGTCGCCCGACAACCGCGTCGCGCAGATCGACCGGCGCACGGAGAAGCTGGAAGCGATCCGCGCCGACCTCGACCAGGAGGACACCGGGTCGTACGCCGGCCCCGAAGACGCCCAGTACGGTATCCTCACGTTCGGCAGCCAGCAGGGGACCGTCGAAGAGGCGGTCGGGCGCCTCAACGACGCCGGCATCTCGGTGAAGTCGTACGGCGTCTCCGACATGCTCCCCTTCCCGACGGAGCAGGTGGAGGCGTTCGTCGAGAGCGTCGACGAGGTCCTCGTCGTCGAGATGACGGCGTCCGGACAGTTCCGCGGGCTCATTCAGAAGAATCTCGGCCGCTACGGCGAGAAGCTGTCGAGCCTGCTGAAGTACAACGGGAACCCGTTCGAGCCGGCGGAGGTCGTCGACGGGTTCGAGGCCGCAATCATCGAGGGCGACGGCGATGCGTCCGGCCAGCAGACCACCTTCGTCCCAGCCGCAGGTGACTAACCAATGAGCACGTTTTCAGCAATCGGAGAGGAGCGAGAGATCGACCGCGACGAGTACACGCCCGGCGTCGAGCCCCAGCCGACGTGGTGTCCCGGCTGCGGTGACTTCAGCGTCCTGAAGGCGCTCAAGCAGGCGCTCCCCGAGGTCGGCCGCTCGCCGGAGGAGACCCTGCTGTGTACCGGGATCGGCTGCTCGGGCAAGCTGAACAGCTACCTCGACACGTACGGGTTCCACACGATCCACGGTCGCTCGCTGCCCGTGGCCCGCGCCGCGAAGCTCGCGAACCCCGACCTCGAAGTGATCGCCGCCGGCGGTGACGGCGACGGCTACGGGATCGGCGGGAACCACTTCATCCACACGGCCCGGGAGAACCACGACATGACGTACATCGTCTTCAACAACGAGATCTTCGGGCTCACGAAGGGGCAGACCTCCCCGACCAGCCCGAAGGGCCACAAGTCGAAGACGCAGCCGCACGGCAGCGCCAAGGAGCCGATCAAGCCGCTCTCGATGTCGCTGAACGCCGGCGCCTCCTACGTCGCCCGGACCGCCGCGGTCAACCCGAACCAGGCCAAGGAGATCCTGATCGAGGCGATCGAACACGACGGCTTCGCGCACGTCGACTTCCTCACCCAGTGTCCGACCTGGAACAAGGACGCGCGCCAGTACGTCCCGTACATCGACGTCAACGAGTCCGACGACTACGACTTCGACAAGACCGACCGCGTCGAGGCCGCGGAGATGATGCGCGAGACCGAGGAGTCGCTGTACGAGGGCGAGGTGCTCACCGGCCGCTTCTACGTCGACGAGGACCGCCCGTCCTACGGCGCCGAGAAGCAGTCGATCGGCGAGATGCCCGAGGAGCCGCTGGCGGAGCGTTACTGGGATGACGACTACGAGTGGGAGCGCTCCCACGACATGTTCCTCGACAAGCACGCCTGATACGGCCGTACACCGGGATCGACCGGCGGTCCCGCCGGGGTTCGTCGTCCGTTCGTCTCGTTTTTTGATTCGCAAGGTATTTTTTCCGTGGAGACAAAGCGATACTCATGAGTACGGTATCGACGGAGGAACGGATCCTGTCGGTGTTAGAGGAGGACGCACAGGCCTCCTGTGCGGAGATCGCCGACCGGGCTGACGTCTCGAAGCCGACGGTGCGGAAGTACATCGACCGCCTCGAGGAGAAGGGCGTGATCGTCGGCTACTCCGCGGAGATCGACCCGAAGAAGCTCTCGTCGCAGTCGATCGCGATGGTGGGTATGGACGTCGACTCGGGTCAGTACGTGGGCGCGACTCGCAAGCTGAAGGAGCTCGACGAGGTGCAGGCGCTGTACACCTCCTCCGGCGACCACATGCTGATGGCCGAGGTCCGCGCCGGCGACGGCGACGAACTCGGCGACGTCATCTCCGAGAAACTCCTCGGCGTCGACGGCGTCACCGCGGCGCACCCCTCGTTCCTGCAGGAGCGTCTGAAGTAACTCGCGGCGGGCGGTCCGTCCGGCATCGGCAGATCCCTTCTACCGGTTGGTGAGCGCGGCGACGCGGGCGCTATCGCAGCGCGGCCACGTCGGCGACGACGACCAACTCGTCACCGGCCGGGCCGCGACGGGTGTCGCGGTGAGAGAATCCGTGCGTGCTGAAGAACTCGGTGGCGCCGGGACTGTCGGCGGGGACGGTCGCGCGAAGGGTTCCGACGCCGCGTTCGGTCACCGACGACGCGACGCGCGCGAGCAGTTCGGTCGCCACGCCCTCCCCCGCGTGGTTCGGGTGGACCCACAGCGCGAGCAGTTCGGCTTCCAGATCGCCCGCGCCGGCGTCGCCGCGCGCTTGGTTCGATCCCGGTTCGTCGGACGCCCCCTCCGCGTCAGGGTGGGCGATGGCGACGCCCACCGGTCCGTCCTCGTCCTCCATCAGGAACGACCACTCGGCCTCCGCGGCGGCCTCGCGGACGCCGGCGGCGGACACGTTGAGAAGGGGAGCTCCGATGTCGTCGAAGACGGTCGCCTCGCGGGCTCGCGAGACTGCCGTCCGCAGCGCCTCCGCGTCGTCGGGCCGCGCCGCCCGGACATGCATATACGACCGTGGGTAAAGAAGTCACCTATAGGTTTCGGGACGAGAACGTTTCACGGGGAATAACGGGCGAGAATACCCAAACCGATCAGCTCCGTCGGGGGTCCGCGTCTGACAACTGCCTGTCCTTACGGATCGCCGTACGGTCTCCCGCGGCGCTCCCGATCAGGCGTCAGGCGACCGGCTCGATCCCGATCGTGATCGCGACGCCTTCGACCTCCCACTCCTCGACGAGGCCGCCGTCGACGTTTGCGGCGTCGCTCGGGTCGTCGAGCCACGTATCGGCGCGCACCTCGCCGGCGATCAGGTCGGCGTGGTCGTCGACGAAGCCGGAGATCCGGTCGTCGTCGACGGCGACGCCGACGCGGATCCGAGCCTCCACGTCCAGATCGAGATCCTTGCGCATCTCCTGTACGCGGCGGATCACGTCGCGGGCGTATCCCTCGGACTCGATCTCCGGAGTGAGAGAGGTGTCGACGTAGACGGCGCCGCCGTCGAAGTCGGCGCCGGAGACGTGCTCCGGCGGCTCGGCGACGTACTCGACCATCTCGTCGTCGAGGTCGACGGGCTCGCCGTCGACGGTCACCTCGCCGTTCTCGACCGCGGCGCGGGGCGCGCCCTGCACCGCTTCCATCACCTTCTGGGCGTCGGCGCCGAAGGCGGGGCCGATCGCGCCCATCTGCGGCTCGGCGGTCTCGACCAGCTCGTCGAAGGCGTCGGTGACGGTCACCTCGCGGGCGTTGACGCGCTCGGCGATCAGTTCCGAGAGGCGCTCGACCGCGGCGGTCACGCCCTCGTCGTCGCTCTCGACGACCACGCGCGGCACGGGCCAGCGGAGCTTCCGGCCGGCCTGCTGGCGGGCGTTCGCGGCGGCCTCCTCCACGTCGCGGAGGACGGCCATATCGTGCTCGAGATCCGGGTCGCGGAGGGTCTCGTCGGCTTCGGGGTAGTCGAGCTGGTGGACCGTCGTGGCCTCGCCGTCGAGCGTCTGGTACATGCGCTCCGTCATGTACGGCGCGATCGGCGCGAGCAGTCGGGTCGTCTCGTCGAGGACCGTCGCGAGCGTCGCGTAGGCGCCGCGCTTCGAGGCGGAGTCGGCCTCCTCCCACATGCGGTCGCGGACCGCCTTCACGTAGAACCGCGACACGTCCTGGGTGACGAACTCGATCACCGCGTTGACGGCGTCGCTGACGCGGTAGTCCTCCCACGCCGCCTCGACCTCCGTCTCCACCGACTGGAGCCGCGAGAGCACCCACTCGTCGACGAGTTCGAGGTCGCCGTCGTCGAGGTCGGCCTCGGCGGGGTCGTAGCCGTCGAGGTCCATGTACTCCAGCGGGAACCGGAACACGTTCCAGAGGATGTTGAGCTTGCCCTGGATCTCACCGAGCCCGTCCCACTCGAACGCGAGGTCGACGCCCTGCTGGTCGTGACTGAGCAGGTAGGTCCGCAGCGGATCGCGACCGGCGCGCTCGATCGCCTCCTCGGGCGTGACGATGTTGCCGACGGACTTGGACATCTTCCGCCCGTCCTCGTCGTTGGCGAACCCGTGCATGAGCACCTCTTCGTAGGGCACCTGATCCACCGCGGCGGTGCCCATCCCGAGCTGGGACCAGAACCAGCCGCGGGTCTGGTCGTGCGCCTCGACGATGAGGTCGGCGGGCCACAGCTCGTCGTGGGCCGCCTCGTCGCTCGGGTAGCCGAGCGTGCCCCACGAGGCGACCGAGGAGTCGAGCCACACGTCGAACACGTCCTCGACCCGGCGGTAGGCGGTCCCGTCCTCGACGATGGTCAGGTCGTCGACGGCGGGACGGTGGAGGTCGATCGTCTCGGGGTCGATGTCCTCCTCGACGCGCTCGGCGAGCTCTTCACGGGTGCCGATCACGATCATGTCGTCGTCGAGGTTCCCGGCGTCGGCGTCCTCCGGCACCCAGATCGGGATCGGGACGCCCCAGTAGCGCTGGCGGGAGACGTTCCAGTCGGGCGCGTCCTGGATGAAGTCGCGGAAGCGGTTGTCGCGGGCCCACTGGGGGTGCCACTCCGACTCCTCCATGTTGTCGAGGAGGTCGTCTTTCACGTCCGTGATCGAGATGAACCACTGGTCGGTGACCAGCTGGATGATGCCGGTGTCACAGCGCCAGCAGTGGCCGTAGCTGTGATCGACGGTGCCGTGCGCGAGCATGTGGCCGGCGGCGACCAGGTCGTCGACGATGTCGTCGTTGGCGTCGCGCACGAACTGGCCGGCGTACGCTCCGGCGGCCGCCGTGAACTCGCCGTTGGGGGCGACCGGACAGCGGATCTCGAGCCCGAGTTCGGTGCCGCGGTGGAAGTCCTCCTCCCCGTGGCCCGGCGCGGAGTGGACCAGGCCGGTGCGGTCGGCCTCCACGTAGTCGGCGGCGTACACCTGTCCGGCGCCCTCGAAGTCGGGGTAGTCGGCGACGTGGTCGGCGAGCGGGTGGTCGTACTCCCAGCCGACGAGCTCGTCGCCCGTCAGTTCGCCTTCGACCTCGTACTCCTCGTAACGCCCCTCTTGCAGCACGTCCTCGACGCACTCGGCGGCGACGTAGAGGAGCTCCTCCTCGCCGTCCCTCTCGGCGCGGACGGCGTTGTAGGTGAGCTCCTCGTCGACGGCGACGAAGGTGTTCGCGGGGATCGTCCACGGCGTCGTCGTCCAGATGACGAGGCTCCCCTCGCGGTCGGCGAGCGGGAACTTCACGTAGATGGAGGGGTCCTCGACGTCCTCGTACTCGACCTCGTTGTTGGCGAGCCCGGTCTCACACCGCGGGCACTGCGAGATGGAGCGTTTCCCCTGTTCGACGAGCCCGTTGTCGGCGACCTCGGAGAACGCCCACCACGTCGCCTCCATGTACTCGGGGCTGATCGTCTCGTAGGGGTCGTCCCAGTCCATCCACACGCCGATGGATTTGAAGTCCTCGTCCATCGCCGCGCGGTTTCGCAGGGCGAACTCCTTGCACTTCTCGATGAACGACTCCATGCCGTACTCCTCGATGTCCCGCTTGTTCTCGAAGCCGAGCTCCTCCTCGACTTTCACCTCGATCGGGAGCCCGTGCATGTCGTACCCCGGGCGGTCGGTGACGCGGTGCCCCGTCATCCGCTTGTGGCGGATGATCGCGTCCTTCAGCGTCTTGTTCCACGCCGTGCCGAGGTGCATCTGTCCGGAGGTGTACGGCGGGCCGTCGACGAAGAAGAAGGGCGGGTCGTCGGCGTGCGCCTCCTTCGCCGACTCGTAGGCGTCGGTGTCGTCCCAGTACTCGTCGACCCCGGACTCCACGTCCGCGGGCGTGTACTGGTCGTCGATCTCGTCCATATCCGTTGGTCTGCGCGCGCGTATTTGAATACGGCGGACTCTGCGCCGACCGTCCCCATCGGCGACGCGCGACTCGCGTCAGCGGTCCGCGGCCGGCGTCGTCCGCCCGGTCATCGTGCGGATCTCGAACTCGGCGATGGTGATATCGACGGCTTCGATCGCCTCGTCGAACACGCGGATCGGCGTAAATCGACGGTTGATCTCGGCGGTGTCGAAGCGCTCGCGCTCGGCCTCGGACAGCTCCGCGAGGTGCCCGGTGACGACGACGCTCCACGAGTCGAGCTCCTGCGGTTCGTCGGTCGGCTCCGTGTCGTGGACGACGTAGCAGGCGGTTTCGGTCGCGTCCCAGAAGGCTCGCTTCGTGCTCTCGTCGCGTAGTCCGAGGCGGAAGTAGAGCTTCTCGCCGTCGTAGTAGTGCGCCAGCGGAAGCGCGTACGCGTCGTTATCCCGAGCGAGCGACAGGACGCCGGAGTCCGCCGTGCGTAGGCGTTCGGCGGCCTCGTCGTCGTCCATCCCGCGAGTGTACGCGTAGTGAACGTGTTCCATACGTGACGTTCGTCCGGCGTCGGCTTAACTCCCACAGCGGTCGGCGACGCCGCCCGGCGAGTCCGGCCTCGTGGCCCCTTCGGAACAGGGCCCTTCCCTCGCGGACGTGAACGTGGGCCGTGTCCCTCCGACAGCTCGCGCGCGAGAACCTCGGCTGGGCGCTCGTGGCACGGAGGCCCGACCGGGACCCGGAGCGGTCGACGCCGCCGGACGGGGACGACGAGCGGAACCGCCGCGAGCGCGAGGCGGAGGCGCGGAGCGGCGGATACGGCGGGATCGGCGGCGGATAGCGGGATTTTTCGTCCGAACCGCCGCTGCCGCCACGCTTTACAGATCGGCGGCGAGAGGGGACCGTATGGAGTATCGACGACTCGGCAACACGGGACTCAGCGTCTCCGAGCTCTGCTTCGGGACGTGGCGCTTCGGGCGAGAGACGAACGGCGTCGTGGAGACGGGGCGCGAGGAGGCCCACGAACTGCTCGACGCGGCGGCGGACCGCGGGATCAACTTCATCGACACCGCCAACGTGTACGGGACGCCGAACGGGAAAAGCGAGGAGTACATCGGCGAGTGGCTCGCCGACCGCGACCGCGAGGACTACGTGATCGCCTCGAAGGTGTACTTCCCGTTCGACGGGCGCGGCGAGCCCGGCCCCAACGACTCGGGACTGGGGCGAAAGCACGTTCGCGCGCAGGTCGAGGGGACCCTCGACCGGCTCGACACGGAGTACCTCGACGTGTACTACATCCACCGCTGGGACGAGGAGACGCCGATCGAGGAGACGATGCGTGTCCTCGACGAGCTCGTCTCGGAGGGGAAGGTGCACTACCTCGGCGCCTCGACGATGGCGGCGTGGCAGCTGACGAAGGCGCTGTGGACCGCCGACGCCAACGACTACGCGCGCTTCGACGTGGTCCAGCCGCTCCACCACGCCGGCTACTACGAGGACGTGGAGGGGTACCTCGACGTCTGCGCCGACCAGGACCTCGCGGTGTGTCCGTACTCCCCGCTCGCGGGCGGGTTCCTCACCGGGAAGTACGAGCGCGCGGACCCGGAGGACCCGGAGCAGGTGATCGCCCCGGACGGCTCGCGGGCGAGCTTCGACGACCGGTTCGAGCGCTTCTACCTCTCGGAGCGCGGCTGGCAGGTGCTCGACGCGGTGCGCGAGGTCGCCGACGAGCTCGACGCGACGCCCGCCCAGACCGCGCTCGCGTGGCTCACGGAGTGGGACGAGTTCACCTGCGTCCCCATCGTCGGCGCGCGCACGCCCGACCAGCTCGCGGAAAACGTCGCCGCCACCGATCTCGACCTCTCTGACGGGCAGTGGGACCGGATCATGGACGCCCGCTACGCCCCGGACGGGAACCTTTGGGGGCACTGAGCGGTCGCCCCCTCGACTCCGGCCTCTCGCACGGCGCTACTCGTCGAAGTCGGGGAGGTCGTCCGGCGCTTCGAACTCGGCCTCCCAGTCGATGTACTCCTGTTTCAGCGTCTCGCACACGATCTGCCCGAGCTCGGTGAGCCCCGCGTTGATCGCCGAGACGGTGCCCCACGAGTCCAGGTCGGGGTGGAGGTCGCGCTCCTTCCAGTCCTCGGGGAGTCCGGGGGCGTGGTACCCCACTCGGTCGGCGAAGTCGTCCCAGAAGAAGTCGAACCGGGAGACCAGATCGAGGTCGAGCGCGATCCGCCAGTCCGCCTCGTCCATGTCGCTGCCGGCGGCCCACTCCTCGAACGCCTCCTCCCACGCGCCTTCGCGCAGGAACGCCTCCAGCTCGTCGCGGCGGTACTCCCCGCCCGCGACCTCCGCGTCCTCGTACTCGTTGGGGTCCACGGCGGCGAGCTCGGGCGGCTCCGGCGGGTCGACATCGAGGGTCATGTGCCTCCCTCCGCGCCGGCGACCCAAAACGCTACGGGAGCACGCCGGCGGACGCCGCCGCACGCCGACGACTCGCCGCGATCCGGTCCTTTTACCGCCGTCCCCTCCCGAGCCACGACCATGGAGCTCCGCGACATCTCGCGCCGGGCGGGAATCGCCGCCGGCGTCGTCACCGTGATCGCGCTCGGCGCGCCGTACGCGGTCGTGTCGGGCGGCGAGTACGCGTCCCAGCTCGCCGGCTACTACGCCTCCGGCCCGCTCGGCGGCGCCGGCGTCGCCCTGTTCGCGCTGCTCGGCGCGGTCGTCGTCGCCTCCGTCGAGCGCGGCAACCTCGATCCGGGGACGCTCGCCGGCGTCGCGGTGATGCTCGGCGTCGCGACGACGCTGAGCGCGGCGCTGTGGGCCGCGGCGGTCGAGCCCACCACGATGTTCGCCGAACACCGCTGGCTGGAGTGGCACGCTCGCGCCGTGGTCGTTCTCTCGGTCCTGATGCCGGTGTCCGCCGCGGTGTACGCCCGCGAACTGCTGGCGTAGGGGCCCGGTCTCCGACCGGCTGTCCGGCGAACGAAAGGCCCTTAAGGTGGTGCCGTGTACCTCGAAGTGGACTAGGTCGGGCGGTTAGGCCCCGCTCGTCACCCGTGAGGTAGTCTTTAGCGGGGACCGAACAGCGGGCGCGTCCGGTCTGACCGGCGCGGGCCCCGAGAGCCAACGTGGAAGCCTCGTCCGCCGGGGACAGCGGTCCGCGGCGTCCGCTCGCAGGAGCGGTCCGTCGCGGTTCGTCGGCGACACTGGGTCAGGCGCGGAAGCGAGCAGCCCACCGCCGGACGCCCGTCGCTCGTCGGGTCGCGGGGTGGAGAAGGCAACCGGGATACCCCGCGCCGGAACGCCGGGCAACCCCGCCTGTCCGCCATTCATATCCGTTTTCACACCCGTTAGCGGCCGCGCTCCCGCTCGACCGGGTTATCGATCCGCTGCGTCGTTCCCGTCGCACTCGCGTACCGCGTCGAGCAGTTCGCTATCGCCGAATCCGTCGTCGATACGCGCGATCCGGTCGCCGGCCGCCAACACCGCCGCGTTCGCGCCCGCTTCGGAATTCGCCTCCGTCTCTCCCCGTTCCCCGCTCCCGGCTGCGACCGTCACGTCGGCCTCCTCGGCGAGAGCGACCGCTTCGGCCCGCCGCTCGGCAGGGACCGCCGCGAACGGGGGCGCCGTCACCGCCGTCGCGCCCGCGTCGGTCGCGACGCCCGCCGCGGCGTCGCCCTCGGGGACGACCCCGACGGAGACGGCGTGGCCCGCGGCGGCCAGCCGCGCGACCGCTCGCGCCGCCGATCGGCCGCTTCCGACGACGTGGACGCGGCGCGGTTCGCGGGCGTCGGTCGACTCACGGGCGTCGGTCGATTCGGCTCCACCGCTCTCGCCGGCTCCGTCGAGCGCGTCGAACGCGGTGACCGTCGGCGTCCCGGTCGACGGGTTCGCCCCGACGAACGCCTCGGCGTCGAACGCGTCCCGGAGGGTCCCTGCCGTCAACACGTCCGCCGGGGGCCCGGCGGCCCGGACGCCGCCGTTCGCGAGGACGACGATCTCGTCGCAGTACCGCGCGGCCACGTCGAGGTCGTGGATCGCCGCGAGCGCGGCGCGCCCCCCGTCGACGAGACCCCTAACGAGTTCGAGGGTCCGGACCGCGTGGTTCACGTCGAGGCTCGCCGTCGGCTCGTCGAGCAGCAGCGACGGGGTCTCCTGTGCCAGCGCCCGCGCGAGCAGGACCCGCTGGCGCTCGCCGCCGGAGACCTCGGTGATCGCCCGGTCCGCGAAGCGCGCGACCCCGGCCGCGTCCATGGCCTCGCGGACCGCCCGATCGTCGGCCGGCCCGTGACCGTCGAACCGGCCGAGGTGCGGCGTGCGCCCCATCTCGACGATCTGTCGGACGCGGAAGTCGAAGGCGAGGCTCGTCTCCTGCGGGACGCTGGCGACCCGGCGTCCGGCCTCCCGCGGGGACAGCGAGTCGGCGGGGTCGCCGTCGAGCCGGACCTCGCCGGCGTCGGGCGAGAGCGTCCCCTTGATCGCCCGAAGGACCGTCGTCTTCCCCGCGCCGTTCGGGCCGACGAGCCCCACGAGCGACCCGCGCTCGACCCGGAGATCGACGCCCGAGACGACCGGGACATCGCCGAAGGCGACCGACAGGTCACGGACCTCGATCGGTGGGGCCTCGGCGTCGTCGGGCGTGCGGGACGCCCCATCGCCGACGGTGGGGGAGTCGGCGGTCACAGCTCGTGCACCTCCCGGGTCACGAGCAGGTAGACGAAGAAGGGCGCGCCCACGGCGGCGGTGACGATCCCGACGGGGAGCTCCGTGCTCCCGGCCCGCGCCACGGTGTCGGCCGCGACGAGGAACGACCCGCCAGCGAGCGCGGCGCTCGGGAGCAGGACGCGGTGGTCGGGGCCGACGACCAGCCGGAGCATGTGCGGAACGATCAGGCCCACGAAGCCGATGACCCCCGCGAACGCGACGCCCGCGGCCGTGATCAGCGCCGAGGCGCCGAGCAGGATCCGCTTCGTGCGCTCGACCGCGATACCGAGCCCCTGGGCCTCCTCTTCGCCCAGCAGCATGACGTTGAGGTCGCGCGCGTACACCAGGAGGACGCAGAACAGCGGCGGGACGACGACCGCGGTGACGGCGACGTCGCTCCACCCGGCGCCGGAGAGGTGGCCCATCAGCCACGCGACGATCCGCCGGAGCGACTCGCCGGCCTGCAGCTGGAGGTACGAGATGACCGCGCCGAGGAACGTCTGCACGGCGA
Organism: Halorubrum sp. FL23; assembly: GCF_052439115.2. Classification (NCBI taxonomy): domain Archaea; kingdom Methanobacteriati; phylum Methanobacteriota; class Halobacteria; order Halobacteriales; family Haloferacaceae; genus Halorubrum; species Halorubrum sp. FL23. Next base: position 246,040 of record NZ_JBQVRO020000001.1, on the reverse strand, counting down.
CGCCGGCGAGGAGGAGGGTCGCGACCGGCGTCCGGCCGTGCCGCGTCGCGATGGCGTACACGCCGAAGGCGGCGGCGAGCGCGCCGACGAACGCGAAGAGGCTCACCCCCGCGCCGTGCGAGAGCGCCACGTCGACCGAGCCGACCAGCGGGAGCACCAGGGTCGCCGACAGCGCGGTGGGGAACACGATGAACGCGACCGCACCGACCGCGGCGCCCGAAGACACGCCGATGATCGACGGGTCGGCCATCGGGTTGCGGAAGAACCCCTGCATCACCGTTCCGGCGGCCGCGAGCGCGAACCCCACGAGCGCGGCCATGAGGATCCGCGGGAGCCGGACGCCGACGACGATCTGCTGGTGCACGCGGTCGACGGGGAACGCGAACGGCGACCGGTACACGAGGTCCACCCCCGGAAGCGTAAGCGTCCCGGCGCCCTGGGCGGTCGTCTCCACGCCGGTCGGAACGACGAGCGCGTTCAACACCGCTTTCACCACCGCCGTGGGCGGAACGCGGACGGGACCGATCGCGGCGCTCACCACGGCCACGAGGGCCAGCGTCGCCGCTAACGCCGCCGACCAGCCCGCGGCTCGCCCCCAGGCACTCATTCGTTCTCCAACAAAACTTGTAGTAGGTAAATACTTATTGAACGAGCGCCGTCGTCGACGCGATGCGAGACAGGCACGTCATCGTGATGGCCCTGCTCGTGACGACCGCCCTTCTGGGCGGCGTCGCGGGCCCGGTCGCGGGCGCACAGCCGACGACGGAGCCGACGCCGACCGTCGACTCCCCGAGCGACGGTCCGAGCGTCTCCCAGACGGACGACGCGTGCGGGTTCCCGCTGGAGATCACGGACGCCACGGGGACGACGGTCACGCTCGACGAGCGACCCGAGCGGATCACGACGACGAACCCGTCGGCCGCCCAGACGCTCTGGGAGATCGGCGCGCAGGACCGCGTCGTCGGCGTGACGCAGTACGCCGCCTACCTCGACGGGGCCAGCGAGCGGGCGAACGTCTCGGCCGAGGGGTTCGGCGTCAGCGTCGAGCGCGTCGTCGGCACCGAACCGGACCTCGTGCTCGTCCCGAACGCGTCGTCGGCGAGCACGGCAGAGACCCTCCGCGAGCAGAACCTCACGGTGTACCACTTCGCCGCGGCGACCTCGGTCGATGACATCGCGGCGAAGACGGAGACGACCGGGCGGCTCGTCGGCAACTGCGAGGCCGCCGCCGAGACGAACGCGGAGATGAACCAGGCGGTCGCGGACGCCGAGAACCGCACCGCCGACCTCGACCGCCCCGCCGCGCTGTATCCGCTCGGTGACGGCTACGTCGCCGCGAACAACACGTTCATCAACTCCATCATGGCGGTCGGCGGCGTGGACAACGTCGCCGCCGCCGAGGGCGACGGCTACCCCCAGCTCTCGAGCGAGGTCATCCTCCAGACCGATCCCGAGATCGTCCTCGTCACCGACCCCGAGGCGTCGATCCTCGACGAGGAGCCGTACGCCAGCACGACCGCGGGGCTCGAGGACAACTACGTCGTGATGAACGTGAACTACCTCAATCAGCCCGCCCCGCGGAGCGTCATCGAGTCGACGAGAACGCTCGCGACCGCGGTCGAGGAGCTGCAGACGGGGGGCGAGGGAGCGATCGACGGCGACGATGAGACGACTGACGGTGACGACGGCGACGACGGAACAAGAGACAGCGACGACGGAACGTCAGGCGGCGATGACGGAACGACCGACGGTGACGACGGCTCGGAGAGCCAAGCGCCCGGGTTCGGCGTCGTGGCGGCTCTGACCGCGGCGCTCGCTGCGGCGCTGATCGCGCGTCGACCGTAGGCGACCTTCGCCCCCTCCAGCGGATCGTTGCCCGCGGCGTGCCCCTTCTCCCGCCGCTACTGGTTCGCCGACCGCGCGTCGAGCGCGACCGGGATCGAGCGCGCGGCCACGTCGCCCGCGAACGCCTCGCCGTCCGCCGCCAGCTGTTCGAAGGTGTCGTAGTGGATCGGAACGACCAGATCCGGGTCCATCGCGTCGGCCAGCTCGGCGGCGGCGCCGCGGTCGGAGACGATCCCGCCGCCCCCGATGTTCGCGAGGAAGACGGACACGTCGAGCTCCGCGAACCCCTCGAACGCGTCGGAGTCCCCCGGCCAGAAGACGGTGCGGTCGCCGAGCCCGAGGAGGAACCCGCAGCCGAGTCCCGGCGGGTGCATGACCGAGCCGTCCGGTCCGGCGTTGGGTCCTTCGGGATCGTTGTACGCGGCGACCGACCAGACGGCGACCTCGCCGGCCTGGGTCGCCACGTCGACGCGCGCCTCGTCGTCGACTCGGATCACGTCGTACTCCTCGGCCAGCGACTCGACCGGCTCCACGTCGCGATCGATCCCCGCGGCGTCGACCGCCTCGTAGATCACGATCGTCGCGTCCTCACGCGCCACGGACCGGATCCCCTCGGGGTCGTAGTGGTGGTCGTGGGTGACGACGACGAGGTCGCCGTCGCGGGCCCAGTAGTCGTCGAGGACGCCGTATCGACCGGGGTCCGTGTAGGCGACGGGGCCGCCCTCGGGCTCCAGTCTCGCCGTCGCGTACCCGAGCCACTCGACCGAGAAGTCGTCGTAATGGACCGTCATGCGCGGGCCTCCGGACGCGGGCGCCTTGAGGGTGGCTATCGCCCTCGCGTCGCCGCTCGCCGGACGCCGGGACGCTCGCCTCTCGACGCGGCCCCGACCGCTACTCGGCGTCTCCGGCGAGGCGCGCGACGCGCTCCAGCGAGTCGGCGTCGGCGACGGATTTGTCCTCCCGGACGCCGACGAACCGCGGGAACCGCAGGGCGTATCCCGACGAGTAGGTGGGGGAGGTCTGGATCTCCTCGTAGCCGACTTCGAGGACCACATCGGGTCGGATCTCGATCTCGGTCCCGGCCTCGCTCACCACGTGCGGCTCCAGCCGCTCGGTGAGGTCGGCGAGCGCCTCGTCCGTGAGCCCGGTCGCGACCTTGCCGATCGTGTCGAGCTCGTCGTCGCCCGCCCGCACGCCGAGCAGGAACGTCCCGAACAGCTCCGCGCGGCGCCCCTCGCCCCACTCCGCGCCGATCACGACGGCGTCGAGCGTCTCCACGTCGGGTTTGCGCTTCAGCCAGTCTTGCCCCCGATCGCCGGGCGTGTACGCCGACTCGGGGTTCTTCAGCATCACGCCCTCGTGGCCCGCGTCGAGCGCGGCCGCCTCCGCCGCCTCGACCGCCGCCGGGTCGTCCGCGAACTCGACGCTCGCGGCCGCGTCGGGGAGGACCGCGCGGAGCCGGTCGTGGCGGACCCGGAGTGGCTCGTCGAGCAGGTCCGCGCCGTCCGCGTGGAGGCAGTCGAACGCGTGGAGCCGGAGGCCGACCTCCTCGCGCATCCGGTCCACGTCGTGTTTTCGGCGGAAGCGCCGCAACACCTCCTGAAACGGGAGCGGGTCGCCGTCGTCGTCGACGGCGACGACCTCGCCGTCGAGAATGACCGGGTCCGAGACGCGCGCTTCGACGTACTCGACGATCTCCGGGAGCGCGTCGGTCACGTCGTCCATGTTCCGCGAGTAGATCCACGGGCCGAGCCCGGGGCCGCCGGCAGCGTCGCCGCCGTCGCCACCGACCCCCGGGACGTAGTGGATCTGCACCCGCGCGCCGTCGAACTTGGTCTCGACGGCGACCTCGCCGAACGCCTCGACCGCGTCGGTCGCGGTCCCCGCCTGCGCGAGCATCGCCTGTACCGGCCGACCGACTTCCAGCCCCTCGGCGCGCAGGCCGGCGATCCCCTCATCGCGGGCGAGGACCGCGACGCGGCCGTAGTCGTTGGTCACCTGCAGCGCGCGCTCGGCGGCCGCGACGGCCTCGTCGTCGGCGCGGAGGGTCGGGGCGTCGTCGCTGTCGGCGCCGTCAACCGCCGCGTCGCCGTCGGCGTGCACGTCACCCTCGGCTTCGTCCGCCAGAAAGGCTTCGGCGATCGCGTCGCGGACGGCTCCCTCGCCGACGCCGAGCCGCATCTCCCCGAGCACTAGCCGCGCGAGCAACTTCGCCTCGGCGGGTTCACACCTGTTGAACAGCCCGAACAGCGCGTCGCGCTTCCGGGACTCGCTGCCGTCGCCGGCGGCGGCCGCCAGCTCGCGCAGCGCCGCGTCGACGCCCGCGACGGTGAGCCGATCGCGCCCCTCGCCGAAGGCGGCGAGCCCGCGCTGGCCGCCGAACTCGAAGCCGGCGGCGACCGCGCCGATCTCGCCGGCCTCGGCCAGCCGGTCCTCCACGTCGGCCGCGGTCACGTTCGGCCCGGCGGCGCGGGCGATCGCCTCGCGACACAGGGCCGGCCCCACGTCGAGCGTCCGAGTGTCGTGCGCGGGGAAGACGCGACCGAGCAGGAACCGGGTGACGGTCGCGAGGTCGTCGCTGTCGCCGGTCCCATCTCCGCCGGGGCCCCCGACGCCGCCGGCGGTCGCGAGCAGGTCGGCGACGAGCCGGGTCGTCTCGATGTCGCCGGGCTCGGCCGCCAGCGCCTCCGCTCGGTCGCCGAACGCTGCGAACTCCATACCCCGAGTCGGCGATCGCTCGGCAAAAGCGCCCCGATACGGGCCGGTCTCGACGACGGGGGACCGCGAGCGACCGCGGGCCGCCGACGCCGCGTGGCGACCGGTCCCACGCCGCCGATCGGGCGCAGACCTTTTTACCGGGCGGAGTCGTCGACCGTCCCATGAGCACCGAGTCCGCCCTCGCCGACGGTGTCCGTGAGGCGCTCGCGGTCGACCCCGAGGAGTTCGACGCCCGCGCCGAGGAGGAGGCGGAGGTCGTCAAGCAGGCGCTCCGCGACGGCGCCTTCGACAACCACCAGTCGATCGTCGGCTTCGAGTACGAGTTCTACGCGGTCGCCGACGGGCGGTGGAGCGAGGAGTCGCGCGCAGGCGAGTACGCCCTGATGCGGGTCCCTCGTCGGCTGCTGGAGCTGATGGGGTTCGAGAAGGAGCTCGGGCTCCACAACGCCGAGATGTCGACGAGCCCGCAGCCGCTGTCGGACCACGGGCTCCGGGCGCAGCTCGCGGAGGTCCGGGCGCGGCTGGAGGCCGCGGAGAACACCGCGGGCGTCGAGGGGATGCGGCTCGTTTCGGACGGCCTCTGGACGATCCCGCCGGCCGGGGAGACGGCCCGCGGGTACCTCACCGACAGCGTCGACGTCGACGGGGTCACCGTCGCCGTCAACATGAGCGACGCGGTCCGGTACCACGCGATGGCGAACGCGGGCACAGAGGGGCGACACGGGACGGTCGTCGAGGCGCCGGGGGTGTCGCTCGCGGCGGACACGGTGATGCCCGAGAGCCTCATCACGTCGATCCAGCCGCACTACCAGGTCGCGCAGGCCGAGACGCTGCCGCGGCACTTCCGGTACGCGCTCCGGATCGCCGGCCCCCTGCTCGCGCTCGGGGTCAACTCGCCGCTCTTCCCGCCGGACCTGTACGACGACGGGTGGGACGGTGAGCGCGTCCTCGCGGAGGGTGCGACGGAGAACCGGATCCACGTGTTCGAGTCGGTGCTCAACGCACGCACCGACGGGAGGAAGGTCCGGTTCCCGCGGGAGTTCCACGACGTCGAGACCGCCGTCGACCGGGTCACCGCCGACGAGACGCTGATCCCGATGCCGGAACCCGACGGCACCGACCGGTTCGACGACGAGTTCGCGACGTTCCGGACGAAACACGGCAGCTACTGGCGGTGGGTCCGCCCCGTCTTCGAGGGCGCGAGCCGGTCGAGCGCCAACGCCCGGATCGAGTTTCGCCCGATCCCCGGGCAACCCACCGTCCGCGACTCGATCGCGTTCCAGGCGGCGTTCGCCGGGCTCATGCAGGCGCTCCCCCAGCGGGAGCACCCCGTCATCGGGCTCGACTGGGGGACCGCCCGCGACAACTTCTACGCCGCGGTCGCCGACGGGCTCGGCGCGGAGATCGAGTGGATCGGCCTCGACGGCGAGCGCACGACCGACACCGACGCGCTGTACGCGGACCTCCTCGACCACGCCGAGGCGGGCCTCCGGACGGCGGGCTGCCCCGAGGAGGAGGCGGCCGCGTGGCTCGCCCCGCTCCGGTGGCGAGTGGCGAACCGGACGACGCCGGCGAGTTGGAAGCGCGACCGTGTCCGCGAGCGCCTCGACGCCGGCGACGACTTCGACACCGCGGTCCACGACACCCAGCGCGAGTACATCGACCGGCAGGCCGAGACGCTCATCGAGGGCGGCTTTTCGGCGTGGCTGAACGGGGAGTGAGGCAGCCGCTGGGGTGACCGGAGAGTGGGGCAACTCCGGCGACTGGGGCGACCGCAGACCGCGCGCTGACCGCGCGCCGGCTTCGTCCGGAACGAAACGAACGTCTATTCCGTTTATTTACCCGGTTCCGAAACCACATCACGCCGATCGCCTCCGTGTGTGTATAATGTGTATAAGGACGAACCAACCCGTTGATGTCGTGCGATTTTCCGTATCGACGCTCGAACGTCGAGCGCGCTCAGCCGGGCCGTTTTTGCAGTCGGCACAAGTGTTAAGTTCTCCACCGTGCTTCTGTCAGTCGATGACAGACATCACGGAGGCTTCGTCGGACACCCCGGCGGATCGAGTTCTTCCAGGGCACGATAGCTTCTAACATCGATATCGGTCCTGTACGGATCTTCGACACGACGTTACGAGACGGTGAACAGTCACCGCGCACGTCGTTCAGCTACGACGAGAAACGCCGCATAGCGGCGACGCTGGACGACATGAACACCCACGTCATCGAGGCGGGGTTCCCGGTGAACTCGGACGCGGAGTTCGAGGCAGTGAGCGACATCGCCGCCGCGACGGACACCACCGTCTGCGGGCTGGCGCGGGTCGTCGAGGGCGACATCGACGCCGCCATCGACTCCGGCGTCGAGATGGTCCACGTGTTCGTCTCGACCAGCGACGTACAGCTGGAAGATTCGATGCACGCGACCCGGCAGGAGGCGAAACAGCGCGCGGTCGACGCCGTCGAGCAGGTGAAAGACGCCGGCGTCGAATGCATGTTCTCGCCGATGGACGCGACGCGGACCGACCCCGACTACCTGCGCGAGATCGTCGAGGCGGTCAGCGACGCGGGCACCGACTGGATCAACATCCCGGACACGTGCGGGGTCGCGATGCCGACCAGCTTCGGGAAGACGGTGAAGGCGGTCGTCGAGGCGACCGACGCCCGCGTCGACGTGCACACCCACGACGACTTCGGGATGGCCGCGGCGAACGCGGTCACCGGCTTCGAGAACGGCGCGGAGCAGGCGCAGGTGTCGGTCAACGGGATCGGCGAGCGCGCCGGCAACGCCGCCTACGAGGAGGTCGTGATGGCCGTCGAGTCGGTGTACGGCGTCGACACCGGGATCGACACGACCCAGATCACCAAGCTGGCGCGGATCGTCGAGGAGGCCTCGGACATCCCGGTGCCGGCGAACAAACCCGTCACCGGGCGGAACGCGTTCGCCCACGAGTCGGGCATCCACGCCGCCGGCGTCATCGAGAACGCCGACACGTTCGAGACCGGCGTGATGACCCCGGAGATGGTCGGAGCCGAACGCGAGTTCGTGCTCGGGAAACACACCGGCACCCACAGCGTGCGCAAGCACCTGGTGGAGGCCGGCTTCGACCCGAGCGACAGCGAGGTCCGGCGCATCACCAAGCGCGTCAAGGAGTACGGCTCCGGCAAGCGGCAGGTGACCGCCGGCGACGTCGAGCGGTTCGCCGAGGAGGCGGACGTCGACCGCGAGGAGGAGGTCCGGGTCTGATGGCCGCCTCCCTGCGCGGGGAGCCCGCCGAGCGACGGCCGTACGGGCGCGCGGACGGGATCGCCCCCGCCCGGAGCCGGTCTGCCGGTTCCGTTCCCCGACAGGGATTTATACCCCGGACGCGTTGGTCGAGCCGAGATGCGACGGCGCTTCCAGACCCCGACGACCGCCGATGTCGCCGGAGCCGTCGCGCCGATCATTGTAGGGGTATAACCCCCTACATCACCCTTTCCTCACCGACGCCACGCATCGACGAACGCCACCGAGCGAGCCAGTTCTCGTCCGGCGACTCGGCGTTCGGACCGACCCACTCTCACACCCGCGAGATGCACCACCGAACACCACCACGACAATGAGCGACACAGCAGCACAGCCACGAGAGGACGACGCGGACGAATCCGCCGAGACCGGCACCGACGATCCGAACGACGCCGACGGTCCCGCCGCGGGACCGGTGTCGACCGGCACCGACGATCCGAACGACGCCGACGGTCCCGCCGCGGGACCGGTGTCGACCGGCGCAGAGTCGGTCGTCGCCGCGCTGGAGGCCGCCGGCGCAGAGACTGCCTTCGGCGTTCAGGGCGGCGCGATCATGCCCGTCTACGACGCGCTGTACGACTCCTCGATCCGCCACGTGACGATGGCCCACGAGCAGGGCGCGGCGCACGCCGCCGACGCCTACGGCGTCGTCGCCGGCGAGCCGGGCCTCTGTCTGGCGACCTCGGGGCCGGGGGCGACGAACCTCGTCACCGGCATCGCCGACGCCGACATGGACTCCGACGCGATGTTGGCGCTGACCGGACAGGTGCCCACCGAGTTCGTCGGTAACGACGCGTTCCAGGAGACCGACACGGTCGGCGTCACCCGCCCGATCACGAAGCACAACTACTTCGCGGACGGCGCGGACTCCGTCGGCGACACCGTCGGCGAGGCGTTCGAGCTGTCGCGCGCCGGGCGGCCCGGCCCGACGCTCGTCGACCTCCCGAAGGACGTGACGCAGGACGAGACCGACGAGACGCCCGGACCGGCGACCCCGCCGGCCGGCACCGACCCCGACCCGAACGCCGACCCCGACGCGGTCGAGGAGGCCGCCCGCGCGATCGAGGCGGCCGACCGACCCGTGTGCCTGTTCGGCGGCGGCGTGATCAAGGCCGACGCGAGCGACGCCGCGCGCACCTTCGCGCGGACGTACGGCATCCCGGTGACGACGACGATGCCCGGCATCGGCTCGTTCCCCGAGGACGACGACCTCTGTCTCTCGTGGGCCGGGATGCACGGCACCGGCTACGCCAACATGGCGATCACTCACACCGACTGCCTGATCGCGGTCGGCACCCGGTTCGACGACCGGCTGACGGGCGGGATCGACACGTTCGCGCCGGAGGCCGAGGTCGTCCACGTCGACATCGATCCCGCCGAGATCTCGAAGAACGTCTTCGCCGACTACCCGCTGATCGGCGACGCCGGGCGCGTCCTCGACCAGCTGACCGCGGCGGTCCGCGAGGCGCCGGACGCCGAGGCGTGGCGCGATCGCTGTGCGGAGTGGAAGGAGACGTACCCGCTCACGTACGCAACGCCGGACGACGAGCCGCTGAAGCCGCAGTTCGTCGTCGAGGCGTTCGACGAGGCGACCGACGACGACACCATCGTGACGACCGGCGTGGGGCAACACCAGATGTGGGCATCGCAGTTCTGGACGTACACGGAGCCCCGGACGTGGGTCTCCTCGCACGGGCTCGGCACCATGGGCTACGGCGTGCCCGCCGCCGTCGGCGCGCGCGTCGCGGCCGACACGATGGGCGAGCCCGACCGCGACGTGGTGTGTTTCGACGGCGACGGCTCCTTCCTGATGACGATGCAGGGGCTGTCGGTGGCCGTCCGCGAGGACCTCGACATCACGATCGCCGTGCTCAACAACGAGTACATCGGCATGGTGCGCCAGTGGCAGGACGCCTTCTACGAGGGCCGTCACATGGCCTCCGACTACACGTGGATGCCCGAGTTCGACAAGCTCGCGGAGGCGTTCGGCGCCTTGGGCCTCCGCGTCGACGACTACGACGAGGTCGCGCCGGCGGTCGAGGAGGCCCTCGACTACGACGGCCCGGCCGTGATCGACTTCCACATCGACCCGGAGGAGAACGTGCTGCCGATGGTGCCGAGCGGCGGTGCGAACGGGAAGTTCGCCACCACGGAGGACCAGCTATGAGCGGGGACGCATCCGAATCCCGGCCCGCACCCAGCGAACAGCCCGGCCCCGAGGAGCGCGACCACCCCGACGGGCGCCGGAACCTCGAAGGGATCCGCATCGACCCCGTCGTCGAGGCGGAACACGAGTCGCGCCGCGCCGTCATCTCGGCGCTGGTGGAGGACGAACCGGGCGTGCTCGCGCGCGTCTCCGGACTCGTCTCCCGCCGCCAGTTCAACATCGAGAGCCTCACCGTCGGCCCGACGACCGTGGACGGTCACTCCCGGATCACGATGGTCGTCGAGGAGACGGACCCCGGCATCGACCAGATCGAAAAGCAGATGGCGAAGCTGAAGCCGGTCATCTCCGTCGGCGAGGTCGCCGGCGACGCGGTCACCTCGGAGCTCGTCCTGCTGAAGGTCGAGGCCGACGACCCGGCCGCGGTCCACGCGGTCGCCGAGATGTACGACGGCCGGACGGTCGACGCCGGTCCGGAGACGATCACCGTCGAACTCACCGGCGACAACGCCAGCATCGACAACGCGATCGGCGCCTTCGAGCGGTTCGGCATCGTCGAGATCGCGCGCACCGGGCCGACCGCCCTCGCACGCGGCAACACGCCGACGGCGCCCGGAGAGAAGCCCGGAACGGCCGGCGAACCGACGACGCACGACGACTGACACGCGAACGCACGCATACACACACGATTCACATGACTGAAGACGACACACAGACGTTCGACTCGACCGTATACTACGACGAAGACGCCGACGAGGAGGCGATCGCTCACAAGACCGTAGCCGTGCTCGGCTACGGCTCGCAGGGCCACGCGCACGCTCAGAACCTCTCCGAGAGCGGCGTCGACGTGATCGTCGGCCTCCGAGAGGACAGCTCTTCCCGAAGCGCCGCCGAGAGCGACGGGCTCCGCGTCGAGACCCCCGCGGACGCCGTCGCCGAGGCCGACATCGTCAGCGTGCTCGTACCCGACACGGTCCAGCCGGACGTGTACGAGAACGCCATCGAGCCGAATCTGGAGGCGGGCGACACGCTCCAGTTCGCGCACGGGTTCAACATCCACTACAACCAGATCCAGCCGCCCGAAGACGTCGACGTGACGATGGTCGCGCCGAAGTCGCCGGGCCACCTCGTCCGCCGCAACTACGAGAACGACGAGGGGACGCCCGGTCTGCTGGCGGTGTATCAGGACGCGACCGGGGACGCCCACGACCAGGGGCTCGCGTACGCGGCCGCCATCGGCTGTACCCGCGCCGGCGTCGTCGAGACGTCGTTCCGCGAGGAGACCGAGACCGACCTGTTCGGCGAGCAGGCCGTCCTCTGCGGCGGCGTCACCTCGCTCGTGAAGCAGGGGTACGAGACGCTGGTCGACGCCGGCTACTCCCCGGAGATGGCCTACTTCGAGTGTCTCAACGAGCTCAAGCTCATCGTCGACCTGATGTACGAGGGCGGGCTCGGCGAGATGTGGGACTCCGTCTCCGACACCGCCGAGTACGGCGGGCTCACGCAGGGCGACGTGGTCGTCGACGAGCACGCCCGCGAGAACATGGAAGAAGTCTTAGAGAAGGTCCAGAACGGCGAGTTCGCCCGCGAGTGGATCGCGGAGAACCAGGCGGGACGCCCCTCCTACACCCAGCTCCGGACCGCGGAGAAGAACCACGAGATCGAGGCCGTCGGCGAGGAGCTGCGCGGCCTGTTCGCGTGGCAGGAGGGCGAAGAAGACGAGGAAGAGAGTGCCGAGGTGACCGCCTGATGGGCGTACGCGGCGGCGAGAACCGGACGGACGGGACCGTGCGGTCGACGCGCCACGCAGGTGTGTGCCGATGAGCGAGGGAACGCTGTACGACAAGGTGTGGGACCGGCACAAGGTGACTCGGCTGCCCACCGGGCAGGACCAGCTGTTCGTCGGGCTCCACCTCGTCCACGAGGTCACCAGCCCGCAGGCGTTCGGCATGCTGCAGGAGCGCGGGCAGGAGGTCGCGTTCCCGGAGCGCACGCACGCGACGGTCGACCACATCGTGCCGACCGGCAACCGCGATCGCCCCTACCGCGACGACGCGGCCGAGAGCATGATGGCGGAGCTGGAGGAGAACGTCCGGGACTCCGGCATCGACTTCTCCGATCCGGACTCCGGCGATCAGGGGATCGTCCACGTCATCGGGCCGGAGCAGGGACTCACCCAGCCGGGGATGACGATCGTCTGCGGCGACTCGCACACGTCGACGCACGGCGCGTTCGGCGCGCTGGCGTTCGGCATCGGCACGTCGCAGATCCGCGACGTGCTGGCGACGGGCTGTGTCGCCATGGAGAAACAGAAGGTCCGCAAGATCGAGGTCACGGGCGAGCTCGGCGAGGGCGTCACCGCGAAGGACGTCATCCTGACGATCATCGGGAAGCTCGGGACCGACGGCGGCGTCGGCTACGTGTACGAGTACGCCGGCGAGGCCATCGAGGACCTGGGGATGGAGGGGCGGATGTCCATCTGTAACATGTCGATCGAGGGCGGCGCCCGCGCGGGCTACGTCAACCCCGACGAGACCACCTACGAGTGGCTGAAAGGGACGGACGCCTTCGCCGACGATCCCGAGGAGTTCGAGCGGCTGAAGCCCTACTGGGAGTCGATCCGGACCGACGACGACGCGGAGTACGACGACGTCGTCACCATCGACGGCTCGGCGATCGAGCCGACGGTGACGTGGGGGACCACGCCCGGCCAGACCGCGGGCATCACCGAGCCGATCCCGGACCCCGACGACCTCCCCGAGGAGGACCGCGACACGGCGCGACGCGCGCAGAAGCACATGCGCGTCGAGCCCGGCGACACGATGGAGGGGTACGACATCGACGTGGCGTTCCTCGGCTCGTGTACCAACGCGCGGCTGAAGGACCTCCGCGAGGCCGCGGCGTTCGTCGAGGGACGCGAGGTCGCCGACGACGTGCGCGCGATGGTCGTCCCCGGCAGCCAGCGCGTCCGCGACGCCGCGGAGGCCGAGGGGCTCGACGAGGTGTTCAAGGAGGCCGGCTTCGACTGGCGCGAACCCGGCTGTTCGATGTGTCTCGGCATGAACGACGACCAGCTCGAGGGCGACGAGGCGAGCGCCTCCTCGTCGAACCGGAACTTCGTCGGCCGGCAGGGCTCGAAGGACGGGCGCACGGTGCTGATGAGTCCGATCATGGTCGCGGCCGCGGCGGTGACCGGCGAGGTCACCGACGTCCGCGAGATGGAGGAGGTGGCGACCGTATGAGCTCGCCCGAGTTCAGCGCCGGCGAGGCGCCGGCGGAGAAGGTCACCGAGGTCTCCGGCACCGGGATCCCGGTCCGGGGCAACGACATCGACACCGACCAGATCATCCCGGCGCGGTTCATGAAGGTCGTCACCTTCGACGGGCTGGGCCAGTTCTCCTTCTTCGACCAGCGGTTCGACGACGACGACAACGAGAAGGACCACCCGTTCAACGAGGAACAGTACCGGGGCGCGAACGTGTTGGTCGTCAACGCCAACTTCGGCTGCGGCTCCTCGCGCGAACACGCCCCGCAGGCGCTGATGCGCTGGGGGATCGACGCGGTCGTGGGCGAGTCGTTCGCGGAGATTTTCGCGGGGAACTGCCTCGCGCTCGGGGTACCGACCGTCACGGCCGACCAGGATGACATCGAGGCGCTCCAGGACTACGTCGAGGCCAATCCCGACGCCGAGGTCGACATCGACGTGGCCGCGGAGACGATCACCTACGACGACACCGTGATCGACGCGGAGGTTCACGACGCGCAGCGGAAGGCGCTCGTCGAGGGCGTCTGGGACACCACGGCGCTGATGGGTGCGAACGAGGAAGCGGTCCGCGAGACCGCCCGGTCGCTGCCGTACGTCCCGGCCGAACACGTCGCGGAGGACGAGGCGTGAGCCGCGAGGTCGTCGTCATCGAGGGCGACGGGATCGGCCGCGAGGTCATCCCCGCCGCCGTCGAGGTGCTGGAGGCGCTTCCCGTCGACTTCGAGTTCGTCGAGGCGGACGCGGGCGACGCGACCAAAGAGGCGACCGGCGAGGCGCTCCCGGCGGAGACGTACGACCTCGCCGCGGACGCGGACGCGACGCTGTTCGGCGCGGCCGGCGAGACCGCCGCCGACGTGATCCTTCCGCTCCGGGACGCCGTGAACTCGTTCGTCAACGTCCGGCCCGCCAGGGCCTACCCCGGCGTCGACGCGGTCCGACCGGAGACGGACGTGGTCTTCCTCCGCGAGAACACCGAGGGCGTCTACTCGGGCCACGAGGACCGACTCTCGGACGACCTCTCGACGCTGACGCGGGTCGTCACCTCCTCGGCCTCCCGCGAACTGGCCGAGTACGCCTGCGAGTTCGTCGAAGACGGCCGAGGCCCCGCCGGCGACCCCGACGAGGGGTTCACCGTCGCGCACAAGGCCAACGTGATGCGCGAGACGGACGGCCGCTTCCGCGAGGAGGTGCTCGCGGTCGCCGAGGAGCGCGGCGTCGACGCCGACGAGGAGCTGATGGACGCGTTCGCCACGAAGCTCCCGCTCGACCCGAGCCAGTACGGCGTGATCGTCTGTCCGAACCTCGCGGGCGACGTGCTCTCCGATCTGGCGGCCGGTCTCGTCGGCGGGCTCGGCCTGCTCCCCTCGGCGAACGTCGGCCACGACAACGCGCTGTTCGAGCCGGTTCACGGCACCGCGCCCGACATCGCCGGCGAGGGGATCGCCAACCCGACCGCGACGATCCTCTCCGCGGCCATGCTGCTGGAGTACCTCGGTCACGCCGAGGAGGGCCAGCGGGTGCGTGCCGCCGTGGAGGGCGTGCTCTCCGACGGTCCGCGCACCGGCGACCTCGGCGGCGACGCGACGACCGACGAGGTCACCGCGGCGATCGTCGACCGGCTGTAGGCGTCGCCCGCCGCGTTCGATGCGAGCCGGCCGTGCTGTCGCTTCGGCGTGCGATCGAGCGCCCGACGTTCGACGGTGTGCGACCGAGACCCGCGGACCGCGGGCGAACCACAAGAAAGGAAACCCTGCGGCCCGTCGGCTCGGGTATGAGCAACTACGAAGTCGCGATGGAAGCAGCCTGGTTGGTCCGTGATGTCGAGGAGACCGACGACGCCATCGGCGTCGCGGTCAGCGAAGCCGGCAAGCGACTCAACGAGACGGACAAGCAGTACGTCGAGGTCGAACCCGGCGTCACCGGCTGTCCGGTCTGCGGGGAGCCGTTCGACGCCGCGTTCCTCGCCGCGAACACCGCTCTCGTCGGTCTCCTCTTGGAGATCGACATCTTCAACGCCGACAGCGAAGAGCACGCCGAGCGGATCGCGAAAAGCGAGGTCGGCGGCGCGCTCCGCGACGTTCCCCTCGAGGTCATCGAGGTCATCGAGACCGAGGGCGACGAGGAGGACGCCGACGTCGACGCCGGGCAGTAACCACGACCAACCGACGATAGCCGGAACGGTCGACGCGCCGCACTGATCGCGGGAGCGGCGGTCTGCGCGGCGCTCCCGCGAAATCGGTCGTCGTCGAAACCTTTTCTAATAACCCCGAGTTATTCAGCGTATGGAACTCCCGACGCCACAGGACCTCCGCGAGCGGCGGACGACGCTGGAGCTGACCCAGAGCGAACTCGCGGACGCGGCGGACGTCTCGCAGCCGCTCATCGCCCGTATCGAAGGCGGGGACGTCGACCCGCGGCTCTCGACGCTCCGGCGGATCGTCAACGCGCTGCAGGAGGCGGAGGGCGAGGTCGTTCGCGCGAGCGACCTGATGAACGAGACGGTGATCAGCGTCGCCCCCGACGACGCGGTGCGCGAGGCGGTCGACCTGATGGAGGAGGAGGCGTACTCGCAGCTCCCGGTGCTTCAGAACGGCGTCCCGGTCGGCTCGATCAGTCAGGGCGACGTGATCCACGCCGGCGAGAACGTCGGCGACCACCCGGTCAGCGAGGTGATGAGCGAGTCGTTCCCCACCGTCGCGCCGGGCGCGACCGTCGACGAGGTCCGGAACCTCCTCGACCACTACAAGGCGGTGATGGTGACCGACGGCGGCGAGACGGTCGGGATCATCACCGAGGCCGACATCGCCGCGCACCTCTCGTAAGACGCACCCGGGTCCTCACGGAGTTTGAGACGTGCCGCGACGGTGAAACTACCCCTCCCGGCGCTCAGAGAGCCGCTCCCAGATCTCCGTACAGCCGATCCCGTCCTCGATGTCGTCGAGGTGACCCGTGCCGTCGTCGGGTTCGCGATCGGGCTCTTCCGCGTCCGCGTCGTTCTCGGCGCCCTCTCGCTCCTCGTCGCTCGTCTGGGGGTCCGCCCGCTCGGTCATCGTCCCTCCTGGTCGGCGTCGAACAGTTCGGGCGCTACGTCCGCGGACGCGTGTTGTCGGTACTCGGCGTCGTCGACCCGACTAGCGGGTCGATCGCCGCTGGAGTCGGGAACCGTCTCGGTCATTACACCGTCGTAAGCGCGCACGAGTCATAAGTACCGTCACACATGTAAATCGAACCACCACTCACCGATACCGGATTTCGTGTCCGGTAGTGCGGAAGAAACTCTCACGCGGTATCGCGGCGCAGTCGTGCGATCTGTCGCATACGCGGCGTCATCGAAACGGTCGCCGATTGCGAGCACCGTCACCCATTGGGTCCTCCCGGGCGTATCGGACGTGTGACCACTCGTTTGCGCGTCCTCGACGACGGGGCGTGGATCTCCGTCAACGACGACCGAAAAGTGCGTGTCAGCGAGCTGTGGCGCCTCGACGCGCCGGATCTGTGCGAGTGTGCGCTCACCGATCTGGTCGTCGAGAACTTCCAGTCGGTCGGCGCCGACGGCTCGACCGTTGAGGTGCAGGTGTACGGCCAGTGTATCGCGTGCGGGGAGAAGGGAACCACCGGGTGGATCCCCGTCGGGCGGGTACGCGGGGGTGAGTTCGCCGAACTCGACCGATCCGCGGTCCGCCGCGTGCGACGGTGAAGATGACGGCAACACGTGCCACCGTGATGCAGCACCGCCGAATGTTGACCCGACGCGGTCGCCTATGGGGGCGTCGGCTGTAGGGGCTCTCGATGCCAACGGACGTCGAGAACTGGAAATCGGAGGTGTACGGCAACGAGATCCGCGACCGCTTGTTCGAGTTCGCCGAGGCGGGGTTCGACTCGATCCCGGACGACGAGCGCGACGCGTGGTTCGAGCGGTTCAAATGGTGGGGGCTGTACCACCAGCGGAACGGACAGGAGGGGTATTTCATGATGCGGATCGGGACCCCGAACGGCGTGCTCGAACCGGGACAGCTTCGGGTTGTCGGGGAAATCGCCGACGAGTACGCCCGCGGCCCGGGAGTGAACCCGATCTTCGGCGACGCGTACGCCGATTTCACCACCCGCCAGTCGATCCAGCTCCACTGGATCGAGCTGTCGGACGTGCCGGCGATCTTCGAGAAGTTGGAGGAGAACGGGCTCTCGACGCAGCAGGCCTGCGGGGACTCCTGGCGGAACATCGTCGGAAATCCGGTCGCGGGAAAGGACGGGCAGGAGGTGATCGACGCGTGGCCGGTGATCCGCGACCTCAACGAGCGGTTCAAAGGGGACGACGACCACGCGAACCTCCCGCGAAAGTGGAAGGTGTCCGTGACCGGGTCCGCCGACGGCTCCGGGCAGGGCGACATCAACGATCTCGCGTTCGAGCCCGCGTATAAGGCGGTCACCGGAGGAAACGGCGGCGACGGCGACGAGAGCAAGGACGCCGTCGGCTTCAACGTCCGCGTCGGCGGGGGGCTTTCGCGCAACGAGCCGCGGCTCGCCCGCGACATCGACGTCTGGGTGCCGCCGGAGAGGGTGCCGGACGTCGCCGGCGGCCTCTCCGCGCTGTTCCGCGACTACGGCGACCGCGAGGACCGGTACAACGCGCGGGTGAAGTTCCTCGTCGACGAGTGGGGCGCGGACGAGGTCCGCGAGACGCTTCAGGAGGAGTACGTCGACTTCGAACTCGAATCCGCCGGACGCGACGTTCGCGAGGAGTACACGTACAACGCCGGCGAGGGCGAGCGCAACGACCTGATCGGCGTCCACGACCAGAAGGACGGGACGAACTTCGTCGGGCTGAACGTGCTCGTCGGGCGGATGGGCGCGGACGACGTGCTCGAACTGGCGGATCTCGCCGACGAGTACGGCTCCGGCGAGGTCCGCCTCTCGCAGCGCCAGAACGTCATCGTCACCGACGTGCCGGACGCGGCGCTCGACGAGTTCCTCGACGAGCCTCTCTTGGAGCACTACTCGTCGGAGCCGTCCCCGTTCATGCGCGGTTCGGTCGCGTGTACCGGCACGGAGTTCTGCTCGCTGTCGATCGTCGAGACGAAGAACCGGCAGGTCCGGTTCGCCCGCTGGCTGAAAGCGAACGTCGACCTCCCGGCCGACGTCGACGAGTTCCACATCCACCTCTCCGGCTGTACGGCCTCGTGCGCGCAGCCCCAGATCGCCGACGTGAGCCTGCGCGGGATGAAGACCCGCAAGGACGGGGACCCGGTCGAGGCGCTCGACGTGGGCCTCGGCGGCGGGCTCGGCGAGAACCCGCAGTTCGCTCGGTGGGTCACCCAGCGCGTGCCGGTCGACGAGGTGCCCGGTGCGATCGCGAACCTGATCGAGAGCTTCGCCGCCGAGCGCGAGGAGGGCGAGTCGTTCCGGGCGTTCGTCGCCCGCCACGACGACGAGGAACTGGACGCCTTCGTCGACCCGGAAGAGACCGACTACGAGGACCCGATGATGCACAACACGAAGCGGACGTGGTACCCGTACGCCGAGGAAGACTCGATGGAGGACGCGCCGCTGACCCCGGCGGACGACTGACGATGCGAGCGACTGACTCGGAGGCGGTCCGATGAGCGATCGCCTGCTCCGCGTGAACGCTTACACGACGCTCGACCTCGTGGAGGGTCGCGCTCGCGGCCACGAGTTCGATGTCGCCGCGCCCGGCGTCGTGAACGTCACCGCGCCCAGAGAGGACCCGGAACAGGTCACGCTGGCGGTCGAACTCGACGACACGGCGCTCGGCGACCTCCCCGCCCACGCCGACGAGGTCGATCTCTCGGTGGCGCAGGCGCGGACCCTCGCCGAGGCGCTGGCGTCGACGGCGGACCGGGTCGAGGCCGCGCAAAACGGTGGTGCCAACTCTTCGTAACTGAACGGTGCGGTGGCGCGTGCCGACGAGCGGCCGTCGGCCGCGAGTCGCTTGCGGGAGGTCGCCGGCGGCACAGCCGCCGGCTGCCAGAGGCACGAAGCGCTTCGCGGCCGGGGATCTGGAGGGATTCGTTCCCGACTCGGAACCAACGATTCACCAGTGGGCGGTTGCGTCTCTGGACGCGTTTACCGTCGAGCCGAAGTTGGATATTTATAAGCGATCGAGAGCGGTATCGACGGCGACCGGTTATAGCTCCAGTCCGCGGATCGCGACGCTTCCCTCGTCGCCCTCGCCGTCTTCCACCCGCCCGATCACGCGTCCGTCGGTCTCGGCGGCCAGCGACTCGGCCGCGTCGGGGTCGACGGCGGCGACGAAGCCGGTTCCCATGTTGAACGTCCGGTGCATCTCCTCGTCGGAGACGCCCCCCTCCGACTGCACGAACTCGAAGACCGGCTGGGGGTCGAAGGCGTCCTCGACGACGTACCGGTTGGCGCCGAGCCGCGTCAGGTTGGTCCAGCCGCCCCCGGTGACGTGGGCCGCGCCGCGCACGCCGTGCTCCCGCATCGGGTCGAGCAGGTCGGTGTAGATGCGGGTCGGCTCCAGCAGCGCCTCGCCGACCGTCTCGTACCCCTCGAACGGACAGGGGTCGGTGTACTCGTGATCGCGGGTCGCGGCCTCGCGCGCGAGCGTGAGCCCGTTCGAGTGGATCCCGGAGGAGCGCCAGCCGACGAGGGCGTCGCCCGGCTCCGCCTCGCCGTCGAAGACGGCGTCCTTCGCGGCGAGGCCGGCGCAGGTCCCGGCCAGGTCGAGCCCGCGGATCACGTCGGGCATCACCGCGGTCTCGCCGCCGACGAGCTCCATGTCGGCGAGGCCGGCGCCGCGCGCGAGCCCCTCGCCGACCTGCTCGGCGAACCGCTCGTCGGGTTCGTCGACCGCGAGGTAGTCGACGAACGCGACGGGGCGGACGCCGGCGGCGACCAGGTCGTTGACGTTCATCGCGATGCAGTCGACGCCGACCGTCGAGTAGTCGCCGAGCGCCTCGGCGACGAGGAGCTTCGTCCCCACGCCGTCGGTCGCCAGCGCGAGGTAGCGGTCGCCGATGTCGAGCAGGCCGGCGTAGTCGCCCTCGCCCTCGCCGACCGCGCCGATCAACGCGGCCGTCGCCGCCTCGCTGGCGCCGATGTCGACGCCGGCGTCCGCGTAGGTGAGTTCGTCCACGGCACCGTCCCCGCCACTGCTTCCGTCGTCTCCGCCGTCGCCCTCGGTCATGTGTGTCGAGGGACGCCCGCGGAGCAAAAGCGCACCGTTCCCCGCGAGGCGGAGGTCCGCGATGTCGGTCGTCGCCGACCGCGGTGCCCGGCTCAGAACGGTCCGCCGAAGCCGAGCCCGAGCACGAACACGAGCCCGACCGTGAGCAGGACGGAGAGCGCGAAGAAGCCGGCCCACACGCCCTTGCTCCACCCGATCACGGTCTTCCCGTCGAGGGGGCCGTACGGGATCAGGTTGAACGCCGCGAGGAAGACGTTGATCGCGATCCCGCGGGAGCCGATCAGCGTGACCACCGGACTCCCGATCACGGGGCCGAGCAGGAGCGCCGGCACGAACACGACCGTGAGCAGGAGGTTGACCACCGGCCCCGCCAGCGCGATGTGACCGTGCTCACGGGGCGTCAGCCGGCCTCGGTGGTGGACCGCGCCCGGCGCGGCGAAGATGAACCCGAGGAGCGAGCTCATCACCGCCAGAAACAGCATGCTGTTGTCCGCGCGGAACTCGGCCACCTGGTCGTAGTGGACCGCGACGACCTTGTGGGCGATCTCGTGGAGCAGGAACGCGACGCCCGCGGTGAGCAGTCCGACCAGCAGCGGCGGAAAGACGCCCGCCGCGAGCAGCCGATCGAAGCCGGCGGTGCCGTTCACGAAGAAGAACGTGAACGCGACGCCGAGCGCGAGCCACGCGACCAGCAGGTCGCGGATCTCGGTCCCGCTGAAGTAGAGCCCGGCTATCCGCCGGCCCTGAACGGTTCCGCTCACGCGTTCACCTCACGGACACGCCGGGAGGCGCCCGTCCCGAGGGGCCGGATCACGCTCCCCCCGTGATCGCGCGTCGGAGCAGTTCCGCGCCGGTGCTCGCCCCTTCGATCATGAGCCGCCCCACCTCGTCGACGCCGCCAACGTCGCCGAACATCGCGGGGATGACGTACACCGCGAAGAGGAAGCTCGCGACGATGCTCCCGATGTTCGTCATCGCGACCACGACGATGAGCTTGAACAGGGGGACGTCGAGCATCGCGGAGACCAGCTCCGAAGGCGACTGCGTCTCGTCGGAGAGCAGCTCGTTGAGCTGCCCGATGTCACCGACGTTCACCGTCAGATTTCGCAGCTCGACGTAGCCCGTGAACCAGCCGGGCGCGAGCACCGGGTTGATCGAGGTCATCCACGCGACGGCGCCGCCGACCCCGGCCGAGGCCCAGCGAGCTCCCGCGAGCTTCGCGAACGCGAACGCGAACGCGCCGTTGATCAGGAACCACGCGCCGAACAGCCGGAAGAGGAACGCGTTCTCCACGCCGGCGAGCGCGAGCAGGACGAAGAAGCCGACGAAGCCGACGGTGATCGCGTAGCCGACCGCCTTCTTCCACGGGAGCCCGCGCCCGCGCTCCTTCCCGACGAGGTCCTCCATCGGCGGGAGCGAGGCGGGGTTCGCGAGATACTCTTCGATCCCCGCGCGGTGGCCCGCGCCGACGACGGCGACCACGTCGTAGCCGGCCTCGCGGAGGGCGACGAGCCGGTGGGCGATGAAGGCGTCGCGCTCGTCGATGAGCGCCTCCGCGCCGCCCGGGGAGAACTGGCGGAACTCCTCCATCATCATCGTCACCACGTCGGTGTCGGTCAGGTCCTCCATCCCGAGCTCCTCGATCCCGCCGTGTTCGGGCTCGCTGGCCCCCCGTCCGACGACGCTCATCGCGAGCGACGCGAGCACGCCGAGCGTCAGCCCCAGCGACACGCCCAGCCCGAGGCTCCCGACCGCCCGCACGGTGAATCCGCCGAGGTACGTCGCGACGATCCCGTCGATCGCGCCGACCGCGGCGGCGGTGACCCCGGCGGCGACGCCCAGCGCCGCCGCGGCGTAGAGTCGTCCGTCGGGTGAGAGCGCGACTTTCCCGACCTGATCGACCGCGACCGCGACCGCGACCGCGGCGAGCACGCCGCCGGTGACGCTCGTTAACAGCGCGTCGGTGACCCCGACGCTCCCGCCGAAGAGCCCGATCACGGGGCCGGCGAGGATCCCGACGAACAGCCCCACCAACACCCCGACGACGCGGGAGTCGGTGACGCCGAACGCGAGCCCGCCGACCATCCGTAGCTTCTCCGTGACCGACATCCGGGCCCAGAAGCGCTGGATCGTCGTCTGGATGTCCCGATCGACCAGCGCCACGTCGATGCCGAGCCCCTCGGCGACGTCGATGGCGGCCCGCATGTCGGCGCCGGGCTCGATGTCGAAGCGGTCGCCGAGCTGTGTCTGGACGTACGAGAGCATCCAGTACGCGAGGAACTGGAAGACGGTGTTCCCCCGCAGCAGGTCGCTGGCGTCGAGATCCTCCGGGCTCTCGCCGTTCATCTGTCGGTACCGCCCCTCGTCGAGCTCGACGGCGACCACGTCGGGCCGCTCGCGTTCGATCGTCTCCTCGACCTCGTCGACGGACTGCTTGGAGACGTGCGCGGTGCCGACCACCGTCACCGAGCCGTCCCCATCGCCGCCGGAGGGCGTTCCGACCGTCCCGCTCGCGGGGGTATTCTCGTCGCCGGCGGCCGCCGCCGGGTCGCTCGCCGTCGGGGGCGGGGACGCGCCGTCGGATCCCCCTGGCGTCTCTGTCATTGCCACGATGTACTTCGTCGCCGCGTTTAGGGTTTGTGAGTCGGTGACCTCCGTCTCCCACTCGATGATCCAACAAATTTGTATTCTCACGGGGCGGAGGGCCAGATATGTCGCGGCTGTTGCCCTCCCTCCCCGACGCAACCCCCGAAGACCGCGAACCCCGGGTGGTCGGCGTCGACGACGACGACGCGGACGAGCTCATCGCCGCCCTCGGCTCCGAGACGGCGCGCGAAATCCTCACGCGACTCCACGACGAGCCGGCGACCAAATCGGAGCTCGCCGACGCCGTCGACACCTCGCTCCAGAACGTCCAGTACCACCTCTCGAAGCTCGACGGCGCCGACCTCGTCGACGTCATCGACACGACCTACTCCGAGAAGGGCCGCGAGATGGACGTGTACGCGGCCGCCGACGAGCCGCTCGTGCTGTTCGCCGGCGGCTCCGAGGGGTCGCGCGGGATCAAGTCCGCCCTGATGCGACTGCTCGGCGGCTACGGGATCATCGGGCTCGCGGCGTTCGCGGCCCAACGGGTCCTCTCGGTGGCGGGACCGACGGCCCGCGTGGCCAAGAACGCGGGCGGCGACGCCGCGACCGAGGACAGCGGGGGCGGCCCGTCCATCGAGACGACGCCCGACAGCGGCGCGGGCGGAGAGGTCGACGGCACCGTCGAGTACGTCGTCGACCCGCTGGCGGAGTACGCGGTCTCGCTGCTCGAGCCGGGCGTCATCTTCTTCCTCGGCGCCGCGCTCGTGTTCACGGTCGGCTGGGCGTACTGGTACTGGGGCGGTCGCTGAGGGGGCCGCTACCCGATCGAGGCGCCGACGCCCCCGCCGGCGCTCGCGTGGGACAGCTATTCATGCCGCCGCCGCAACGATCCGGTATGGAACACGAAGCCGAGGTCGTCGGGGTCGGAGCGGGCTCCGCACCCGGCGGCGACGTGCCGGCGGTCATCTTGTCCGTTCGCAGCGAGTACGTCCCGATCTTCGTCAGCGCCGATCAGGCGCAGTCGATCGGGATGGCGCTCGAAGGCGAGCCGTTCGACCGCCCGCTGACACACGATCTCCTCGTCGACATCCTCACCGAGTTCGGGGGTGCGATCGATCGCGTCCGGGTCGACGACCTCCGGGACGGCACCTTCTACGCCAAGGTCGACGCCGAGCGGTACGAGGACGGCGAGCCGGAGCGGTTCGTCTTCGACGCGCGCCCCTCCGACGCGCTCGCGCTCGCCGTCCGGATCGACTGCCCGATCGTCGTCTCCGACGACGTGATCGACGAGGCGGGCCGGCCGCAGGACTCGGTCCAGTTCGACGACGGCACTCGAGAGGGAAGCTGACCGCCGCGCTGCCGGTCGCCCGGCAAGCCGTCACCGTTCAGGGGGTTCAAGTCGCCGGCCGTCTCACCGACGGCATGGACGAGACGGCGACGGTCGCGGAGTCGTACACCGAGATGACCGAACTGCTGTTGCCGAACGACACGAACAACCTCGAGCGGGCGCTCGGGGGCGCGGTCCTCCACTGGATGGACATCTGCGGCGCCATCGCCGGGATGCGCTTCTCGAACCGACAGGTCGTCACCGCCTCGATGGACCACGTCGACTTCATCTCGCCCATCGAGATGGGCGAAGTCGCCGTGATCGAGGGGTACGTGTTCAACGTCGGGCGAACGAGCCTCGACGTGAAGGTTCACGTCAGCGCGGAGAACCCTCGAACCGACGAGCGCCGCCGGACGACGACCTCCTACTTCACGTTCGTGGCGCTCGACGACGAGGGGACTCCGGCGAGCGTGCCGGAACTGACCGCACCCACCGAGGAGGAGGAGGCGCTGCGCGACGACGCGATCGAGGGGCGCCGCGAGCAGCTCCGGGAGGTCGTCGAGCGGTACGACCTGTAGCCGGCGGTCGGGCCGACGAGCGCTGACGAGCGCCCCCGATCGCTCACTGAGTCGCGTTCGCGTCGGTGACGGCGCCGGCGGCCGATGCCGTCGACCCGCCGACCACGTCGACGGCTCCGCCGGCCTCCGCGACTGCGGCCTCGTGCGCCTCGCGGACCAGCGCCGCGAGGTCGGCGGGGGGACTGGTCCCCGCCGCGAGGTGGCTCCCGCAGTCGCAGTCGGACGCGCCGAAGCCGTCGACCGGGCCCGCCGGGAGCCGGTCGGCGACCGCACACTCCACGTCGCCCCCGACGCTTCGCACGACGCGGTCGATGCGGGCGTCGGGGTGTCCGAGCAGGTGGTCGACGTGCCAGTGGCGCACGTCGTGTTCGCCGCGGGCGGTGCGCCGGTGGCGGTCGACGCGCGAGAACCCCCCGGCGCCGAGCGCGCTGCCCGTGTACGCGTAGGCGCCGGATTCGAACCGGTGTTCGCCGAGCGCACCGACCTCGATCGTCGCCGGCGCCGTGAGCTCGACGACGAGGGTGTAGGTGCCGCCCGCGTCGCTTCCGAGGTCGGTGCTCCCGCTCCCGTCCCCGCTCACGACAGCGCCTCCGGCGGCTCGCTCGCCGCCGAGCGGAGGTCGTCCACGAGCTCGCTCGCGGCGTCGGTCAGCTGATACGTCTCGTGCACGTCGTCCGGGTCGCGACCCCGCCCCGACAGTGCCCCGACGACGCCGGCGATCCGGTCGTAGTTGTCGCGCACGAGCCCGCCGACGATTCCCGGCGTTCCCGCCCGATCGGCCAACTCCTGGGCCGCCGAGCGCCCGGCGTACACCCGCCGTTCGCCGGGGTCGACGAACACCATCGCGAACGGGCGAGCGCCGAACTGCGCGTCGAGGAACTCCCCGACCGGATCGGCCTCCCACGGGACCGCGACGACGCCCTCTAACCGCCGGAGCGCCACGGCGGCCACGGAACAGTACGGGCAGTCGCCGTCGAAGATCAGCACCGGCGCGTCCGGGTCGGTGTCCATACCTGCGGGTACGCGCTCCGGCGGCTTAAGCGGCCTGCCGGGGCGGCTTCGGGCGTCGGTGCGGCGTCAAAAACGGCTGAGTTTCGGCGGTCCACGGCGGACCGAACGGGCTGGTTAGTGCGAGTGGCCGAGGGCGTCTTCGAGCGACTGACCGAAGCGCTCCTCGAACAGCTCCGCGGCGGTGTCGTTCATCTCCCCGATGTCGTCGGGCACCTCGCCCTCGCTGTGGTGGGCGATGACGTGGGCCTGCTGGGCCATCGCCTGCACCACGACGTCGCTGACGACGCGGGTCGGCTCCTCGCCCTGCTGGCTGAGCACGTCGACGAGGCCGGCGGGCAGTTCGAAGGACTCCTCGTTGCCGTCGGGATCGGTGACGGTGTACGTCTCGGTGTCTCCCATACCCGTCGGACGGGGGCCGTACATAAGGGTCTGTGGAAACCGGGCGCGGGGCGGGTTGGCCGAGGGAACCTCACCGGCGGTGAGCGCCGCGCTCGGCGGTCGCGCCGGTGTCGCTCCGGCCGCCTTCACCCGTGTGCCGAGATCGCCTTCACCGAGAAGCCGGAGCCGACGATGCTCGCGAGGTACACCGCGATGGCCGTCACGACGATGGACCCGCCGGAGGGGAGCCCGAGGCCGATGGAGACGGCGAAGCCGCCGATCACCGACAGCTGGCCGAAGATCACCGCGAGATACATCGTCTCGCGGAAGCTCCGGGCGATCTGCGAGGCGGCCGCGACGGGGACGACGAGCATCGCCGCGACGAGGATGACGCCGAGCACCTGCATCGCGCCCACGACGACGACCGCGGTCAACACCACGAGCAGGGTGTTGTAGCCGGTGACGTTGAGCTGGGCGACCCGCGCGGCCTGCTCGTCGAAGGTGATGAACAGCAGCTGTTTGTACGTCAGCGCCACGCCGGCGACGACGAGGAGGGAGAGCGCGCCCATCAGCCGCGCGCCCTCGGCCGTGACGACCGCGAGGTTCCCGAACAGGTACCCCTCGATGTTGATCGCCGTCAGCCCGCGGCCGTAGCTGACGATCAGCGTGCCGACCGCGAAGCTCCCGCTGAGCATGATCGCGATCGGCACGTCGCCGTAGGCGTCGGTGCGCTCGGTGAGCCACTGTACCACGAGCGCGCCGAGGATCCCGACGACCAGGGCGATCAGCAGCAGCGAGCCGTTCCACCCAGTCGTCGCGTTGACGAGGATCCCGATCGCGACGCCCGCGAACGCGGTGTGCGCGAGCGTCTCGCCGATCAGCGCCATCTCGCGGTGGACGAGGAACGACCCCACGAGCGGCGCGACGACGCCGACGAGCACGCCGACCGCCATCGACTGCCACATGATCGGATGCCGGAACACGTTCGTCCCGAGGGCGGCGTCCATCCCCCGCCCGAACGACCGGAACGCCGCGTACAGCTGGTTCGCGACCGGGAAGTCCCGTGCCCAGTAGAGCAGGAGGAACCCGAGCATGCCGAGCGCGACGAACGCGGTGAGGCCGATGCCGGCGAGTTCGACCCGCCGCCGGAGCCCGCGGTCCGGCCTCGCCTCCATGCCCGTTTCCGCGTCTGCGTCCCGCGGACCCGAGGGTGTGTCTCCGCTCATCAGTGGTGGTGGTGGACGACCTGTCCGGTGGTGCCGTACGCCTCCGCGAGGGCGTCGCTCTCGACGAACGACTCGGTGTCCCCGTGGTGGTACAGCTCGGTGTTGATACAGGCGATGCGGTTCGCGCGGTCGGTGACGACGCCGATGTCGTGCTCGATGAGGATGATGGTGATCCCCTCGCCGTTCAGCTCGTCGAGGAGGGCGTAGAAGGCGTCGCGCGACTCGGCGTCGACGCCGACGGTCGGTTCGTCGAGCGCGAGGAGGTCCGCGTCGCTCGCGAGGGCCCGGGCGATGTACGCCCGCTGTTTCTGCCCCCCTGACAGCTCCGAGACGAGCCGGTCGGCGAGGTCGACGATGCCGACCGTCTCGATCGCGTCCGCGACGGCCGCGCGGTCGGCCTCGGAGAGCCGCCCCCGGCCGGCGTGCGCGAACCGTCCCATCGTGACGCACTCGCGGACGGTGACCGGCATCGCGCCGCCCCGGCTCGTCGCCTTCTGGGAGACGTAGCCGATCCGGCCGCCGTCGTCGAACTCGTCGACCGGTCGGCCGAACAGCTCGACGGAGCCCTCGTCGGGCTCGTGGAGCCCGAGCATGAGGTGGAGCAGGGTGGTCTTCCCGGAGCCGTTCGGTCCGACGAGCCCGAGGAAGTCGCCCTCCTCGACCGTCAGAGAGACGTCTCTCACGGCGACGGTGTCGCCGTAGGCGAACGTCACGCCGTCGAGGTCGACGATTGCGGTCACTGCGTGTACCCGTTCTGGGTCGCCCGAACGTTTAGCTCTTTTAGTCCGTCGTCGGCGCCGGGGGTCGCCCGCCGCTCCTCCACCGTCCCGCTCACTGCGCGCCGAACGCCCGTTCGAACGCGGGCACGTTTACCTCGGTCATCTGTTCGAGGTAGCCGTAGCCGGCGTCGTTCCACTCCTCCGTGGTGCCGCCGGCCGGCGAGACAGCGGTCGCCTCCGTCGCGTCGCTGTTCTCGACGATCGTCTCGGCAAGCCGGGTCGACTCGAAGCGGTCGTAGAGGATCGTGTCGATCCCCCCGTCGTTCACCAGCTCGATGGTGTCGGCGATCTCGCTCTGGCTCGGCTCGTTCTGCGGCGAGACGCCGACCGGCGAGTGGAGCCGGAACCCGTAGCGCGCCTCCAGGTACTGGAAGGAGTTGTGGCCCGCGATGACGGCCACGTCGCGGGCGGCGTCCTCGGCGATCGACTCGAAGGCGGCGTCGACCTCGCCGAGCTCCTCGGCGTACGCGGCCGCGTTATCGGCGTAGGCATCGGCGTTGTCGGGATCGGCCTCACCGAGCCCGGTCGCGATGGTCTCGACCATGTCGGCCGCCAACACCGGATCGACCCAGACGTGGGGGTCGTACTGGCGGTCGTCGTGAGTCTCTTCGTCGTGAGTTTCCTCGTCGTGAGTCCCTTCGTCATGCCCGTCCTCGCCGTCCTCCCCCCCGTGCGAGTGGTTCCACTCCAAGAGGTCGTCTTCGACGTCGGCGAGCGCGTCGATGACGGCGACGGAGTCGTAGTCCGCCTCCAGCGTCGCGGCGAGGTCCTGCGCCCACGAGAACTCGGGGTTGTCGAGGTAGACGAACGCGTCGGTCGAGGCCACGTCGGTCGCGAGGGTGCCGTCGGGGGTCCAGCCGTGGCCGAGGCGCCCGACCTCGACGGGGCTTTCGAAGCTCGCGCGGTCCCCGGCGACCACGTTCGCCCAGTCGTTGAGCGTGAAGAAGGCGGTGTACCCGCCGTCGAACCCGGCACTGCCCTCGTCTGCGGCGTCCGAACAGCCGGCGAGGGAGGCCGCCGCGCCGGCGGCCACCAGCCCCGCTCCGCGTGTCAGCACCGATCGACGTGAGTGTGTCATACCTACTGCTACCGCAGTTTAACAGAAAAGGATTGTTATTTCACAATAGAAATTTAATAACTCACTGGGTCGAGAGCGGGGGCGATTAACAACGACGGGTCTGCGGGCGGTCCTCGCGGGCGGGCGGCTCGCGAACCGCTCACTCGGTGAGGTCGACGACCGTCGCTCCGGCGAGGTCGGCTAACGCGTCCGGGGAGACCGCGAACAGCGCGCTCGGCGTTCCCGCCGCGCCGTACACCGTGTCGTACTCCGTGAGCGTCGGATCGAAGACCGTCGGGAGCGCCGCGTCGTGACAGACCGGCGGGACGCCGCCGATGCTCCACCCGACGACCTCGCGGATCTGCCCTGGATCCGCCATCGTCGCCGCGGTCGCGCCGAACCGCTCCGCGACCGCGTCGAGGTCGAGTCGGTTCGCGCCGCTCGTGATCGCCGCGATCAGGTCGTCCGGTCCCGCCTCCCGTTCCGGCTCCGAGAGCGACACCACGATGGTGGAGGCGATCGCCGCGGTGTCACAGCCGACGGCGTCGGCGGCCGCGGCCGCCGTCTTCGTCCCCGCGTCGAACTCCACCACCTCGAGGTCGATGTCGTGTCGATCCCGCGCTCGCTCCGCGAACTCCGCCGCGCGTTCGTGCATGCCGGCACAGAGGGACGGGAGCCGGCATCAACCCCTCGGATGCGGTACTATGCGGGTCGGTCGAAACAGAGTAGCCGAATCGGGGTCGCCGAAAGCGACAGTCGAAGCCGTCGCCGGTCAGCGCGTCCGCAGATCGTCTTTGTCCTTGATCACGCGGGCGTCGCCCTCGCCGGACGTGACCTCGTTGACGAGGTCGTACAGGTCGTTCTGCAGGCCGGCCGGGAAGGTGAGCACGCCGACCCACGACCCGTCGTTCTGCCACTCCTCGCGTTCGAGGTCGCCGAACTCGCGGATCTGCGCCTGTCCGGATCCGGCGTAGTCGGCGGGGAGTTGGACCGCCATCGTCACCTCCTCGAACCGGATCGGGATGACGGGGCGGAGCGCCTCGAGGGCGTCGTCGACCTGATTCTCGACCGGCTCCATCGGATCGATCTGGAAGCCAGCCTCTTCGAGGGCGCGCTCGATGCGCTCGGGCGGGTGCGGCGAGTCGTCCATCTGCGGGTTCACCGCGTTGCGCGTGATGGTGGTGACGAGCTGGTTGTGCTTGCGCTCCATCATCTCCTCGCGCTGCTCGGCGGTGATCTGGATCTCTCCGCGTTCGACGACTTCGGGGATGATCGCCAGCGGATCGGTCGTGCCGAACACGGTCTCCAAGTCCTCCTCGGCCGGACGG
Organism: Halorubrum sp. FL23; assembly: GCF_052439115.2. Classification (NCBI taxonomy): domain Archaea; kingdom Methanobacteriati; phylum Methanobacteriota; class Halobacteria; order Halobacteriales; family Haloferacaceae; genus Halorubrum; species Halorubrum sp. FL23. The sequence continues at coordinate 215,327 of NZ_JBQVRO020000001.1, read as the reverse complement.
TCGCCCCGGGACGCGTTCTCGAACACGTCCTCGGCGGCGATCACGTCCTCCAACTCGCCCTCGAACTCCCCGCGTTTCATCGCGAGCGCGGCGTCCGGGTCGATCAGCACTTCGAACCGTTCGCCGTGCGACTCCAGTCGGGCCGTCACGGCTTCGTCGAGCGATATCATACCCCCCGATACCACCCCTACACTGAAAAAGCCCCCCGCGACGCGCCGCGGGGAGGTCCCTCCGTCGCGGCCTTCTCCTCGATCTCGCTTTCGCCCCCCGCGTCACTTCCCCGCCGAGGCTCGCTCGTCGGTCCACTCGTCCCGACAGCCCTGCGAACAGAACTGTCGATGCACCGCGTCGTCGCCGTCGACCCACGTCACCGTCCGGCGCCCGGTGCCGAGCGCCGGTTCCCCACAGGCCGCACAGCGCGGCGCGGACTCCTCGTCGATGTCCCCCTCGAGGTCGGAAGTCGGATCTACCATACCCGTCCGTACACCTCCGGACACTTGAACCTGCGAAGGGCGGCAGTTCTGGCCGAGCGGCCCGGGCTCACCGACCGACCGGGGGTCACCGACCGACCGGGCGACCGTCGTCTCTTTCGTGTTACCGCCCCCCGTCGCTCCGCTTCGCCCCGTCGCTCCGCCCCCGTCGCTTCCCGGCCGACGCCGGGGTCAGCGAGGGGTGTTCGACCGCGAGCTCCGCGTTCGCCGCCGGGTCGATGAGCGTCCGCTCGCGGCCGTCCGACCACCGGATGTCCACCCGAACCGGGGTCGACCCGCCGAGCCCGAAGTGCGCGACCGGCTCGGTCTGGCAGAGGCAGCCGCCGCCGGCGTCGACGGTGCGGCGCTGGACGCCGTCGGTCGTTTCGAGCCGAACCACGGCACCGCGCGCGGGCGCTCCGTGACGCGTGGTCGGCCGGACGCGAAGCCACCCGGCGTCTGCTGCGGTCGGGTCCTTGTACACCGAGATCGGTTGAGCCGCGACTTCGCCGTGGACCACGATCAGTTCGAGCACGCCGTCCCGGTCGATGTCGGCCGCGACCGCGCCGGTCCCGAACCCGTCCGGCTCGGCGGCAGGCCCCGGCCCCACACGGGACCAGCGCGCGCCGTCCGTCTCGTCGCGGGTCACGCCGCCGCGGGCGAAGAGCCGATTCGGCTCTCCCGAGGCGTTGAAGAACAGCTCCTCCCGGCCGTCGTTGTCGAAGTCGGCGGCGACGACGGTCCGGACTCGCCCGGTGTCTCGGAGCGCTGGCGGCGCGGCATCGGCAAACCCCCCGTCGGGCGTTTGCCGGAGGAGCCGGTTCGGCCCGCTCTCGTTGCCGACCGCGAACGCGAACCGACCCCCCTCGTCGACGAGGGCGGCGCCCCGCGTGTCGCCCGCCGGGTCCGAGAGCGCCGCGCCGCCGTCGGCGCTGTCGTAGTGACCCCTGTCGTTTCGGAACAGCCGGTTCGGCCCGCGCTCGACGCCCGCGAACAGGTCGCCCTCCCCCGAGCAGTGCGGCACCGCGAGCAGGGACCGGCATCCCCCTTCGACCTCCAGGCCGACCGCGTCGGCCATGTCCGTGATCTCCCCGTCGTCGCCGATCTCGTAGAAGGAGAGGGGGGCGGCGTATCCGGAGACGGCGACTCCGTAGCGCCCGGTCCCGAGCCGGTCGAGCGCGGCGACCGACCGCCCGGCGCGGACGGCGAGCCGGTCCGCGTTCACGTCGAGCGCGAACAGGTCGGTCCACCGGTAGCGCTCGGACTCGAGCCGGTTCAGGAGGAGGTCCGGATCGCCGCCGCCGTCGACGCCCTTGGTGCAGTTGTGGACGTACACCTCCTCGCAGCCGTCGGCGTCGAGGTCGGCCGCGCACACGCCCATCCCGTGTCGGGTCCCGTCGGCGACGATGCCGCAGGCCGTGTCGACGAAGCGGTCGCCGTCGCGGGCGTACAGCCGGTTGGGCTCCCCGTACCCCGCGACGAACACGAGCGGTCCCTCTCGGCCGGGCGTCACCGCGACGCCGTACCCACGAACTGGGTCGTCGTCCGCGACGAGGTCGGACCGCTCGGTGAACATGGCCGTCCGTCACCGCTCGGGGAATAAGAACTCACGGGTCCGCCCGGGGACAGCCTTATATATGCGCTCGCGACCGAGCGCGCTCGAGGGCGGACCGCGCCGGGCGCATGCGGATCGCCGCCCCCCGCGCTAGGCGAGGACGAACACGAACAGCGCGACGCCGGCGGCGAGCGTCAGGAAGAGGACGCTCCGACCGATCCCCGTCCGGATCTCGGTGTCGACGCCCGCGCGAGCCAGCGCCTCCCGCGGGTGCATCCCGGTCCACTCGACGGCCGCGATCGTGCTCATCACCGCGCGGTCGACGGCGGCCCACAGCTCCGTGACGCCCCAGATCGAGCCGCGAGCGAGGTAGAACGCGGCCGGGTACGTCACCGCGTCGATGTCCCGCATGTGGTGAGCGAGCCAGCCGAGCGGTCGCTTCAGCGCGAAGAAGCCGACGAAGCCGGTTACGAGCAGCGCCGCGCTCTCCGTCAGGTGGCTCGTGCTGTACGGGTGGAGCTCGGGCGCGACCTCGGCCGTGAACGGCATCAGCTCGACGAGGTAGCCGTAGGTGAGCGGCGTACCGAAGAAGACGCAGGCGCCGCCGGCCAGCAGCATGCCGGCCGTCTGGAACGGCGTGGCGTCCTTCGGCGACAGCGTCGCCGACCCGTGGAAGAACACGTAGTAGCCGAGCTTGATGAACGACATGAACGTCCCCACGCCGCCGAGGATCAGCAGCCACCAGAGGAGCCCCTCGCCGAACAGCAGCTCGAAGTTGTGGAGCTCGTGGGCGGAGTCGATCACCATTCCCTTCGAGATGAACCCGTTGAACCCCGGAACGGCCGTAATCGAGGCGGCGCCGATCAGGTAGACGACGAACGTGACCGGCATCTCTCGCCAGAGCCCGCCCATGTCTCTGATATCCTCGACGCCGGTCCGGTAGATCACGACGCCGACGGCCATGAACAGCAGGCTCTTGTACAGCACGTTGTTGAACAGGTGGGCGAAGCCGCCGGTGACGGCGAACTCGCCGACGTACGTCGCGAGCCCGAAGCCGGCCAGCATGTAGCCCAGCTGCGCCTGAATGTGGTACGAGAGCAGGCGGCGCGGGTCGTACTGCAGCAGCGCGAAGAACGCGCCGTAGACCGCCATGAACCCGCCGAGGTACGCGAGCCACATCCCGCCCTCGGGGAACGTGCGGTACATCACGTACGCCGCCGTCTTCGTGGTGAACACGGAGAGGAACACCGACGCCGCCACGTGCGGGCGCGGGTAGGTGTCCGGCAGCCACGTGTGCAGGAAGATGAACCCGCAGTTGACGCCGACGCCGATCGCCGCGAGCAGGGTCGCGTTGGCGTGGATCCCGGTCGCCGACGAGAACAGGAAGATCTCGCTGGCCGGCACGCTCCCGAGCATCGACGCGCCGTGGACGACGACGGCGCCGAGCAGGAACGTCCCGCCGATCCCGTGGAACAGGGCGTAGCGGTAGCCGGCCCGCACCGCCGCGCCGCCGTACTGCCACACGAGCAGCGTCGAGGTGACGGCCATCAGCTCCCAGAAGAAGATCAGCGTGAGCCAGTCGCCGGCGTAGATCGTCCCGACCGTCGAGGAGACGTAGATCAGCGCGAACGCCGTCACCCACGTGGGCGCCTCGGTGCCGTACGCGTACAACACCGCCGCGGTCGCGAGGAAGCCGACGACGACGCCCATCAGCAGCGAGAACTGGTCGACGTTGAACCACACCACGTCGAAGCCGAGGAACTGCGTCGCGAGGTGCGTCCCCGTCCCCCCGTCGCCGAGCAGGAGGGCCTGCACGAACGTGAACCCGGTCGCCAGCGCGGCCGCCGCGTGGCCGAGGCGGCGCGGGAGCGCGAGGACGGCGAGCGCAGCGAGCGCGAGCAGCACGTACGGCGGCACCGACGTGAGGATCGGATTCATGGCCGCATCACCTCCTCGGGGAGCCGCGTGTCGACGATGAGCTCAATCAGCTCCAAGAAGCCCATCTCGTAGGGAATCACGCCGAGCAGCACCGCCAGCGCCATCGCGGTGAGGATCGGTCCGAGCATGAACCACGTGGACTCGCGGCCGCGGAGGGCCTCGAGGCCGGAAACGTGCTCCCAGCCGCCCGCGGGCGGTCCGCCGGCGTGGCCGTGGTCGTCGTGAGCGTGGGTTTCCTGGCCGTCGTCCTGATCGTCGCGGGAGTCGTCGTCGCGAGTATCGTCGTCACGGGTGCCGCCGTCGCGGGTATCGTCGTCGCCGTGGCCGGTGCGACCGTCGGCTCCGTCGCCGTCGCCGCTCTCCCCCACGCCGAACGGCACGTCGGCGTCCGAGGGTCGCGCGTCGACCGCGTAGTCGCCGGTGTCAACGCGCTCCGCCGGCTCGGAGAAGTCGCGGTCGCTCGTGTTGAAGTCCGGGCGGACCACGCCCTCTTCGTCGGTCGGGAGGTCGTCCATCTCCGCGTCGGGGATGTCCGAGTCGTCCGGCACCTCGGGGTCGTCGCCGACGGACTCCGCGTCCTCGGCGTCGACCGTCGCGTCGCCCTCGGCGCTCTCGACCACGTCGTCGAGGGTGGCTTCGTCGTCTCCGCCTTCGTCTTCTGGCTGGCCTCCATCGGTGGCCGCGTCGTCAGCTGCGCGGCCCCCGTCTGTCGCCGCGTCGTCAGCTGCGCGGCCCCCGTCTGTCGCCGCGTCGTCAGCTGCGCGCCCACCGTCTGTCGCCGGAAGCGTCGACCGCGACTCCCCGCCCAGCTGGAAGTCGACGAGCGGCTTCGCGTCGTGGGCGTCTTCGGCCTCGAAGAAGGCGGTGTAGATCACCGGCCAGAAGTACGCGATGTTGAGGACGCCGGACAGCAGCAGCGCACCGACGAGGTAGTAGGCGACCGGGGTCAGCTGGGCGCCCATCCGGATCCCGCCGATCAGCATGTAGTACTTGCTGACGAACCCGGCCAGAAGCGGGATGCCCGCCATCCCGAGCGAGGCGACGGTAAACGCCCCCATCGTCAGGGGCATCCGCTTGCCGATCCCCGCCATCTCCGAGATGTAGTCGGTGTGCGTCGAGACGTGGATGTTCCCGGCACAGAAGAACAGGGTGAGCTTCATGAACGCGTGCGCCGGGATGTGCAGGAGCGCTCCGACGAGCCCGTACCAGCCGAACAGCCCGAGCCCGAGGATGATGTAGCTCAGCTGGCTCACCGTCGAGTAGGCGAGCCGCTGTTTCAGGTGGTCCTTCCGCAGCGCGATGATCGAGGCCGCCGTCAGCGTGATCGCGCCGATGGTCGACAGCACGAGCCCGGCCGAGAAGCCGAGCGGGAGCGATAGGTCGAACACGAGCTCCGGGCCGAACACGTCGAGGACGACCCGCGAGACGCCGAACGCCCCGGACTTGACGACCGCGACCGCGTGGAGCAGCCCGGAGACGGGCGTCGGGGCTACCATCGCCTCGGGGAGCCACTGGTGGAGCGGCATGATCCCGGCCTTCACGCCGAACCCGATCGCGAGCAGGAAGAACGCGAGCATCGCGAGCCCGGGGTCGGCGTTGGCCAGCTCCTGGATCCCGCCGGCCGTGAACGAGACGTTGCCGGCGATCAGGTAGACGAGGGCGGTGCCGGCGAGCACGAGCACGCCGCCGCCGAACATCGTGTACGCGAGGTACTTCCGGCCGGCCGCGCGGGCCTCGTCCGTCTCGTCGTGGGCGACGAGCGGGTACGTCGCGATCGAGAGGACCTCGTAGAAGACGAAGATCGTCACGAGGTTGCCCGCGAACGCGATCCCCATCGTCGCCGACAGCGACACCGCGAACGCCGCGAAGTACCGGGTCTGGTTGGTCTCGTCGTTGCCGCGCATGTAGCCGATGCTGTAAAACGACGTGACGATCCACAGCCCGCTCGCGAGGAACGCGAACAGCATCCCCAGCGCGTCCGCGCGCAGCGCGAACTCGATGCCGGGCAGGAACGTCCCGAGCGAGGTCTCGAACACCGCGCCGCCGAGGACGGCCGGCAGCATCGAGGCGACGATCGCGAACTTCGCGACCGCGGCCGCGATCGTCCACCCCTCGCGGACGTTCGGGGAACGGTACGACGCGACGATGAAGAACGACGCGACGAACGAGACGAGAACCGCCAGTAGCGGACGTAGATCGGTGATTGGAGCTTCAGTCATGCGAACACCTCCGTGAGGAACGGATCGAACCACTCGAACAGCGCGTAGCCGGCGAAGCCGAGCCCGACCGTCGCGAACGCCGTGAGGATCAGGATCGCGAGCGACGCCGGTGGCACGCGGTCCGGTACGAACCGCGAGCGCGCCGCCCCCTCGACGGGCGTGAGGGGACCGCCGTCTCCGGTCGTCGATTCGTGGCCGCCGTCGGCCGCGACCTCGGCGGCGTGCCCGTCACCGCGGTCATCGTCGTCGTGTCCGTCGCTGTGGTCGTCGTCGCCGTGACCGCCCGGAACGCCGACGCCGGCGAAGTAGAATCGCTCTATCACCCGCGCGACGTACGACAGCGTGAACAGCGTGCTGATGAAGATCACGACCGCGATCCCGATTCCGGCGGGACCGCCGCCGCCCAGGCTCGACTCGACCGCGCCGACGCCGATGTACCACTTCCCGAGGAAGCCGATCGACGGCGGGATGCCGACGAGTCCGAGCCCGAGTAGGGCGACCGCACCGCCCGTGTACGGCGCGGACCGGGCGGCGCTCGCGAGGTCGTCGAGCTCGCGGGCGCCGTAGCCGAGCGCCAACAGCCCGATTCCGAGGAACAGGCCGAACTTCAGCAGGCCGTGCCCGACGAGGTGAACGATCCCGCCGAGCAGCGCGGTCTCGTTCGCGAGCGCGACCGCGGCGACGATCATGCCGAACTGCGCGACCGACGAGTAGGCGAACATCCGCTTGAGGTCGGACTGCATCGCCGCGAGCGCGGAGCCCGCGAGGATCGACGCGCCGGCGACGATCAGCATGACCGTCGTGATCGCGTCGTTGGCCGCGAGGAAGTCGACGGTGAAGACGGTGTACGACACGCGGATCAGCGCGTACGCGCTCGCGGTCGACACGAGCGCCGCGACGATCGTCGTCACCGCGTCCGGCGCGCGCTGGTACGCGTCCGGCTGCCACGCGTGGATCGGGAAGACGGCGATCTTCAGCCCGAGCCCCGCGACGATCAGCGCGTAGCTCGCGCGGATCAGCGGATCGGCGTAGCTCGCCTGCTCGAGGATCTGCACCTGCATGTCGAGCATGTTCAGCGTCCCCGTTGCGAGGAACGCGTAGCCCACGCCGAGCAGGTACAGCGAGGCGCCGACCGTCCCCACCACGAGGTACTTCAGCGAGGCGTACGCGCTCGCGCCCGACCGGTCCGCCGCGATGAGCGCGTACGTGGAGATCCCGACGATCTCCAGGAAGACGAACATGTTGAACAGGTCGCCCGTGAGCACGAGCCCGGTGAGCCCCCCGACTAAGAGCAGATACCCGCTGTAAAACGAGTTGCCGCGGGGGCCGGCCACCCGCGCGAACGCGAGCGTCGCCAGCGAGACGGCGGCGACCAGGGCGAGCACCGCGACCGACAGCTCGTCGGCGACCAGCTCGATCCCGATCGGCGGCTCGTACGTTCCGAGCGCGTGCGAGAGCGTTCCGCCGCGGGCCACTTCGAGGCCGATCCCCGCCGCGAGCCCGGCGAGGGCGGTCGTCGCGACCGCCGCGACCGACCACCCGGCGTCCTCGTACTTCAGCCCGAGCGCGAGCGGGAGCGTCGCCGCGACCAGCGGGGTGGCGATGGCGATCGGGAGGAGCACGTCACTCATCGGCCTCACCTCCGTCGTTACCGCCGATCGCGGGTCGCTCGGGGAGCGACCCCTCGTCGCGCAGCAGATCTCGGAGCACGTCGGTCCGGAGCGTCCCGTACTCGTCGTAGATACGGATACAGAGCGCGAGCCCCACAGCGGTGAGGCTCACGCCGACGACGATGGCCGTGAGCACGATCACGTGGGGGAGCGGGCTGACGAACGTCTGCGTCTCGGCCGCCCCTTCGGGGACGATCGGCATCGCGCCGCCCTCGACGTACGCCGAGGTGATGAACAGCAGGAATATCGCCGTCTGGAACAGGTTGAGGCCGATAATCTTCTTCACGAGGTTGGGGTTGGCGATCATCATGTACAGTCCGATACACAACAGCAGCGCGAAGGCGACGTACGAGTGTCTCGTCGTCAACACGTCGAACGCCGAGGCGGTCGCGGTCCCGGACGCGAGGACCGAGGCGACGCCGACCGCGGCGTCGAGAGCGCCCGTCATCGGTCACCCCCGGCGTCGGCGGCCCCCGCTTCGGGGGAGCCGTCATCGTCGACCGGTTCGCCCTCGTCGATCGATCCGTCCTCGTCGAGGGAGCCGTTTCCGAACCCGCCGCCGTCGGAGCTGAAGCCGTTCGCGAGCAGGAAGAACAGCCCCATGAGCACGCCGGCCACGATGGGGGCGATCCCGATCACCTCGACCCCCTCCATCCCGTACTTGACGGGGTTGAGGATCGGGATCGGCAGCAGGTCGTACTGGAGGAACGCCCCGCCGAGCGCGACCGGGACGAGTCCGATTCCGGCGAACGCGAGCGCGCCGCCGACCGCGAGCGCGACGACGACGGTGTTCGCGAGCCAGTCGCGCGTCGACTCGATGCCGAACGCGAACGCGATCATGAACACCACGGCGGCCATGATCGCCCCGCCCTGGAACCCGCCGCCCGGAGAGCCGCTCCCGTGGAAGGTGATGAAGAGGCCGAAGGTGAACGCGAACGGCGCGATCACTTTCACGGTCGGCATGATGACCTGGCTCTCCGTGTACGGCGTTCCCTGCCGGTTCTCCGAGTCGAGACGCCCCGACCGGGCGGCGGCGCGGTGCGGCGGGAGGTCGGACTCGGCGTCGGTGGGCGCGTCTGCCCCGCTGTTGGTAGCTGTGTCGGTCATGTCGGTGTCGTCGACGGCGTCGCTCATGCGAACACCTCCCGGTGTAGCACGATCAGCGCCGCGATACCGCCGGCGAAGACGACGACCGCCTCGCCGAAGGTGTCGAACCCACGGAACGCCGCCAGCACCGCCATCACGGTGTTCTCGACGTGGGTCTGCGCGTAGGTTTCGGTGAGGTACCACTGCGTCACGTCCGGATTCGACCAGACCGGCGCGTCCGGCGACCCGATCGCCGGAATATCCCCCATGGTGAGCAGGAGCCCGGCGAACAGGAACCCGGCGGCGCCCGCGGCGGGGAGGTTCACCGACTCGAAGGCGGTCTCGTGGTCGATCCGGGTCGTCTTCGCGAGCGTCAACAGCAGCAGGACGGTCGTCACGCCGGCGGAGATCGCGGCCTCCGTCAGCGCCACGTCGGGCGCGCGGTAGAACGTGTACAGCGCGGCCATCCCGAGGCTGTACGCCCCGAAGACGATGACCGCCGCGAGCACGTCGCGGGCGAACGCGGTCGCGAGCGCCGTGAACACGACGAACGCGAGCAGGCTCGCCTCGATCGCGGTGACCTGTGCGACGACCGGAGAGACGGGGGCGACCGAACCGACCGAGCCGACCGAGCCGGTCACGAGCGGAACCGCGCCCGTCATCGGCGCTCGTCCCCCTCGGTCCACGGCACGGTCCCCTCCTCGAAGGCGGCCCGAGCGATCGCGTGGGCCGCCGTCGGGTTCGTCACGAAGATGAAGAACAGCAGGAGCACGCTCTTGACCCCGGCGGCCTCCCAGCCGATCGTGAGCGCGACCGCGGCCAGCCCGAAGCCGGCGCCGAGCGTGTCCGCCTGCGAGGCGGTGTGCGCTCGCGAGTACACGTCCGGCAGCCGGAGGACGCCCGTCATCGAGACGAACGTGAAGAACAGTCCGAGCAGCGTGAAACCGACGACGAGCGCCACCCGGGCGGTCTCGAGCGCGTCCATCACAGGACACCACCCCGCTCGACGGTGAACTTCGAGATGGCGATCGCCATCAGGAAGTTCAACAGCGCGTACACCAGCGCGATGTCGAGGAACGTCGGCTCGGAGAGCGCGGCGCTCAGAATGGCGAGGATGACGACGGTGTTCGTCCCGAGGACGTTCACCGCGAGCACCCGATCCTGCATCGTCGGCCCCTTCACGGCCCGGTAGAGCATCCCGATCGCGAGCACGGTGAAGCCCGCGGCCGCGAGAAGCAGGAAGTCGCCGACCGTGTAGCCGGCGACGAGCGTGGCGTCGACCACGCTCATTCGTCGGCCACCTCCGCCGCCCCGCGCTTCCCGCGATCAGCGCGTTTCTCGTCGCCGGACGCGACCGCCGAGTCGGCAGCGGCAGACGAGCCCCCGCCGTCGGCCGACGACGTGCCGCCGTCGGCGGCGGCGATCGGTAGTTCCTCCGTCGCGTCCGGCCCCTGCAGAATCGCGCAGTCGTCCCGCTCGCGCGGCGTCGGGAGCCGCGCCGACGACCGGCCGTAGTAGACGAACCGCGTCCAGCGCTCCAGGGAGCCGTCGAAGAGCCCGTCGCGGGAGGCCGGGATGAGCGAGTGGACGTACAGATCGCTGTCGCGGGCGCGAACCGTCAGCGTCCCCGGCGTCAGCGTGATCGAGTTCGCGAGCGTCATCAGCGGAAGCCCGCTGCCGACGATCACGCGCATCCGGTTCATCGTCGGCTCGATCGGGAGCCGCGGGTCCAGGATCACCCGGGCGACTTCGACGTTCGCCTTGACGATCTCGAAGAGGAGGATGGGGACGTATATCAGGCCGCGGAACACCCGCATCGGCGTCCGCGGAATCGCCGGCTCGGCGTCGATGCTGACCCGCGAGAGGGTGATCGACACGATCGCCGCGGTCGCGATGCCGGTGACCCAGTCGAACCAGTAGAACGGGTCGCCGAGCACGAGGTAGAACGCCAGCGAGAAGCCGAACATCGCGACGAACCGCTTCCCGGTCGCCTCGCTCCGGAGCCGCTCGCGCCGGGTCGGGCGCGTCACCGGCGCGGTTTCGACGGAGAGCGAGGTGTTCGACAGCGCGAACTCAAGCGGCTGGAGCAGCGTGGTGTTGCCGACGGGCGTGTACTCGGGGTCGAGAAGCACCGTGTCGGCGCCGTGTTCCTCCGCGTAGGCGGCGAGCACCTGGACGTAGTCGTCCGGCCCGAACAGGTACTCGTCGGCGCCGATGAGATTCGTCGCGATCGTTACCGACGGCCGCTCCCCGTCGAAGTCGTCGAGATCGGAGTTGGCCCACGCCTCGGCGCGTTCGAGGACGCGTTCGGCCGCCGACGCCCGGTCGTCGGCGTCGGGGTCGCCGCTGCGCCACGACGCGATCTCCACGAGGTGAATCGTCGAGAACCCGTTGTCGGCCGCCGCCTCGACCGCGTACGCGACCGTCGCACGGAGGGTCGGGGTCGGTTCGACGGGAACGACGAGCCCCCCGGTCGGTGCAGACGGGGAGTCGGACTCCGGGTCGCCGGAGTCACCTGCCTCACCGCCCGTCGGGTCGCTGCCGGCGTCGGTGTCAGCCACCCACCACACCTCCGACTGAGCCGAGTTTCGCCGTCTCTATGCACATGTGTATCTCTGTCCCGATCCTTTCTCTACCGCCTCAAAACAGTTTGTATCCGCGACGGTTTCGGAATCCCCGCCGGCGGAGCGGTCGCCGCCGCAGATCCGGACGGGGCTACGCCGATCGCCCGAGTTCCGCGGCCAGTCTGTCGGCGATCCGTCCCGCGACGGCGTCCTTCGAGCCGGCGGCCGCCTCGGGGTCGGTCCCGTCCTCGCCGACGAGGAGGACGCGGGTCTCGTCGCCGCCCATCACGCTCGCGTCGTTGGCGACGACGAACGCGAGCCCGACCCGGTCGCGGATCCGCTCCGCCTCCGCGATCATCGCGTCGTCGTCGCCGGAGGTCTCGGCTTTGAAGCCGACGATCGGGAGGTCCGGATACGCCTCCCGGACCGAGTCGATCAGCTTCGGCGTCGGCTCCAACTCGACCGACAGCGGGGAGCCAGATCGGATCTTCTCATCGACCGCGTCGGCGGTGAAGTCGGAGATGGCCGCCGCGGAGATCAGCGCGTCCGCGGTGGCCGCGGTCCGGCGGCACGCGTCCATCATCTCCGCCGCGGTCTCGACCGCGACCACGTCGGCGTAGGGGACCGTCGGGCCGTCCTGCACCAGCGTCACGGTCGCGCCGCGGACGTACAGCGCCCGCGCCACCGCACGACCGGTCTTCCCCGACGCCCGGTTCGTCAGGATCCGGATCGGGTCGATCCGCTCTTTCGTCGCGCCCGCGGTGACGACGACGTGGGTCCCCGCGAGGGACTGCGGGGCCGTCGCCCGGGCGACCTCGGTCACGATCTCCTCCTCGGCGGCGATCTTCGCCTTCCCCTCCTCGATCCGGGGATCGGCGAACCGCACGTCCCACGCTTCCAGCCGGTCGAGCGCCTCCAGCACGCCCGGGTGGTCGTACATCGGCTCGTGCATCGCCGGCGCCATCACCACCGGCACGCCCGCACCGAGCGCGGTCGTCGCGCAGGTGGTGACCGGCGTGTCGTCGACCGCGGCCGCTATCTTCCCCGCGGTGTTCGCCGTCGCCGGCGCGAGCAGGAGCACGTCGGCCCACCCGTCTCGGCCGCACAGCTCGACGTGTTCCACGTCGCCGGTTATCTCGGTGACGACGGGCTCGTCGGTCGCGAAGTCCACCGCCCACGGGTGAACGATGTTCGTCGCCGCCGGGGACATGACGGCGCGGACGCTCGCACCGTGGCGGCGCAGCTCGTGGGCGAGTTCGACGACCTTCACCGCCGCGATGCTCCCCGAGACGCCGAGCGCGACGTTGACCCCCTGTAGCATTACCGAGACGGTTTCCGCCCCGGTGGCTTATAAGATGTCGTTGCGGAACGCCCTCGCGCTCGCCGCGCCGTCGGAGGCGTCGCCGGCTCCACCGACAGGACGCTACTCCGCGATCTCGACGGTGACCTCGTCGCGCTCGACGGCCAGTTTGAACGTCGGCACCGTCCGGTACACCACCTCGACCACGTTCTTGCGCTCGAGGCTCCGGAGCGCGCGCCGCACCTCGTCCACGTCGGGGTCGAGGTCGAACGCCTCGCGGACCGCGTTGAGCACGGCCACGACCGACTGCGAGCGTTCGTCGGGGCCCGCCACGACCTCGAACACCTGCGCCTCCAGCTCGGGGACGCGGATCGTCTCCGGCGCGCCGCCCTTCGCGACCGCGTCCGCCTCGATCCCGGGCTCGACGTCGACGAGGCCGTTCGCCTCGGCGGTCGACCGGATCAGGCTGTCGTCGTCGCGGTAGTAGTACTCCTTCAGGTGGTTCTCGAGGTACTGGTGCACCTCGCTGCCGCTGTCGAGCTCCCACGCGTCCTGCAGCTCGCCGTTCTTCGTCGGCTGGAGGCGGACGACGTCGGCGAGCCGGCTCCGCTCTTCGTCGGTCAGCGCCATACGTGGTCGTTCGCCGGGGCGGGTATGGACGTTCCGGATCGCGGCCCGGACCCGCGGATCGGGAAGTGGGGCCGAAGCGAGGGTCGCAACGGAAAGCCGGCGATCGGTTCGGCCGGTCGTTCCGCGATCGGCGTCAGGACCCGGTCTGCTCGTCCGCTCCGGCGTCGTCCGACCCGCCGAACTCGTCGTCGACGCCCCACCGCCCCGCGATCGAGTGGCCGTGCGCGTCGGCCGTGTCGATCCCGGTGGACTCGTCGGCGGGTTCGTCGGACGCACCGCGACCCGCCGACGGCTCCCCTTCGTTCGCGTCCGTCCCCTCATCTCCCGTCGGGTCGGACCCCGACACGCGGTCGGCGACGAGTTCCGAGAGGGGGTCGACGGTCACGGTCAACCGCGCCACGAAGAAGACGAGCGGGACGAACGACGCGACCAGGAACGCGGCGTCGTAGGTCCACGCGAGCCCGTCGAGCAGGGGGACGACCACGCCGGCGAACCCGCGGTGGGCGACCAACACGGCCGCCAGCACGACGAGCCAGTACCCCATCGCGCCGCCGTTCTCGGCGATTCGCTCGACGTGATCGGCGGCGTCGGTCCGGTGCAGCGCGGTGCGCGTCAGCGAGGCGACCTTCGGCGCGGCGTACACGAGGAGGGAGACCACCGCGGCCGTCACCACCGCGCTGGCGATCGCGGCGAAGGTGACCGGCGTGAGCGGGACCAGACGGTCGACGCCCGGGAGCAGCGTGAACAGGTACAAGACGCCCACCAGCGCGAACGCCGCGATGGCGATCCGACTGGCGGAGCGAACACTGTCGCGATCGAACGCGTCAGTCGTCGATTCGGTTTCGGTCATGGTGCGCTCGGGCGGAGATGCGGGAGGCACATAACCGACCGAGACGCTCAACGCGATTTTACGCGGATTAAGAGTCGCGGCCCGCGAGTTCACCGCCGCCGGCGATCGTCAGTTGGCGTCTTCGACCGCGCTCGCCGCGCGGATCACCGTCTCCTCGTCGAACTTCGGACCGACCAGCTGGAGCCCGACCGGGAGCCCGTCCGCCTCGCCGGCGGGCACCGAGATCGCGGGGAGGTTCGCGAGGTTCACCGGCGTCGTGTTCGCGTCCGCGAGGTACATCCGGAGCGGGTCGTCGAGGCTCTCGCCGAGTTCGAAGGGGAGCACCGGCATCGTCGGCGACGCGATCACGTCCACGTCGGCGAACGCGTCCTCGAAGTCCTGCCGGACCCACGCGCGGGCGTCCTGTGCCTTCTTGTAGTACTTGTCGTGGTACCCCGCAGAGAGCGCGTACGTGCCGAGCAGGATCCGGCGTTTGACCTCCGCGCCGAACCCCTCGTCGCGCGTCTCCGCGAACGACTCGTTCCAGTTGCCGTCCGACTCGGCGCGATGTCCGTACCGGACGCCGTCGAACCGTGCGAGGTTCGAGGACGCCTCCGCCATCGCGATGACGTAGTACGCCTGCACCGCGTGCTCGACCGACGGCAGCGAGATCTCCGTCGTCTCGGCGCCCCGGTCTTCCAGATCCGCGATCGCGTCCTCGACCGTCTCGACGACGCGCTCGTCGGCGCCGTCGAACAGCTCGGTCGGAACCCCGACCGTCAGTCCGTCGACGTCGCCGTCGGCGGCCGCGGCGTAGCTCGGGTCGGGGTCCGCGCCCTCGACTTCGGACAGGTCGCGGGTCGTCCCGTCGTGGGGATCCGGACCGGCGATGGCGTCGAGCGCGGCGGCCGCCTCCTCGACGGTCCCCGCGATCGGCCCGATCTGTTCGAGGGAGTTCGCGTACGCGATGAGGCCGTACCGCGAGACGAGCCCGTAAGTGGGTTTGATCCCGACGACGCCGCAGAACGCGGCCGGACAGCGCACCGACCCGCCGGTGTCCGAGCCGAGCGCCACGTCGGCGTCACCCGCGGCGACCGCGGCCGCCGAGCCGCCAGAGGAGCCTCCGGGGACGCGCTCCGGGTCGGCCGGGTTCCGAGTGGGGCCGAACGCCGAGGTCTCCGTCGTCGTCCCCATCCCGAACTCGTCCATGTTCGCCTTTCCGACGATCGTCGCGCCCGCCTCCGTGAGGCGGTCGACGACCGTCGCGGAGTACGGGGGAACGTAGTCGGCGAGCATCTCGGAGCCGCAGGTCGTCCGGACTCCCGCGGTGGAGATGTTGTCCTTGACCGCGACCGTCGTCCCCGCGAGGGGGCCCTCGGCGTCGGCGTCGCCCTCGATCGTCGCCTCCGTGATGAAGGCGTTGTGGTCGGCCGCCATCTACGACACCTTCGGCCCGACGAAGTAGCCGTCCTCCGTCTCCTCGGCGTTCGACAGCGCCTCCTCCTGGGCGAGCCCGGACTCGACCTCGTCGGGGCGCATCACGTTCACGAGCTCCTCCTCGCGCTCGGTCTCGGGGACCTCGTCGAGGGCCTCGAAGTAGTCGAGAATGTCGCCGAACTGGGCGGCGAACGTCTCGACTTCGTCGTCGGCGAGGCGTACCCGGGCCAGATCGGCGACGTGACGGACTTCGTCGGCGTCGACGGCGGCCGCGTCGGCACCGGCGGACGCGTCGGCGTCGCCCGCCCCGTCCGCATCCGCGGCATCCGTCGACTCGGACGTATCGCTCATACCTCGAGGTGTCCCGGACCGGGAGTAAGGGTTTCGGAACGTCGCATCGGCCGCACTCGGTACAAAAAAGAACGCGGCGTCACTCCGCTTCGTCGGCGCGGACCGTCACCACCGGCGGGTCCGAGAGCCGCACCACCTTCTCCGTGACGCTGCCGAGCAGGTAGCGCTCGACGCCGGTCCGACCGTGGGTCCCCATCACCACGATGTCGATGTCGTTGTCGTCAGCGTACTGCAGGATCGCCGAGTGAGGCGTCCCCATCACGACGGCGGTGGTCACGTCGATCCCGTCGAGCGAGCCGGCCGAGTCCTCGATGAGCTCCTCGGCGTGGGCGGTGACTTCGGCCTCGATCTCGTCCAGGTCGGGTCCGTCCTCGTGCCGACCGATGTACCCCTCGTCGGGCGTTCGGCCGCTCATCGCTTGGCTCTCCTCGTCGAGGAACGCCCCGCTCAGGCCCAACCCCCCCTCGCGGGTGTCGACGACGTGCAACACGTGCACGGTCGCGTCGAACGTCGCCGCGAGCGTCCCCACGTGCGCCGCCGCCGCTTCTGACCCAGCGCTCCCGTCCGTTGGGTATAGTATGTTGTCGTACATGTTATCAGCGGCAGAAGTTTCGGATAGGAGATATAAAAACGCAGCGCAGATTCCCTCTCACGCCGGTTCTGCTTCGGACAGAGAGTCGTCGGCTCCCCGTCGCGGAGAGCGGCCGCCGGCCCGCTGGCCTACAGTAAGTCGTTCGAGACGAGCCGATCAACCGCCTCGCGCAGGCGCTGTTCGCTCGCGGCGTACGAGATCCGGGCGTACCCGGGCGCGTTGAACGCACCGCCGGGGACGCAGGCGACGGACGCCTCTTCGATGGCGGCCTCGCACCACGCCTGATCGTCGTCGTCGACGGGGATCATCATGTAGAAGGCGCCGTCGCCCACGTCGACGTCGACGCCGTGCTCGTCGAACAGGTCGACGAGGAGGTCGCGGCGGTCGCGGAACGCGTCCCGCATCTCCGTGACCGACTCGTCGGTGTTCTCCAGCGCCTCGACGCCCGCGCGCTGGACGAAGTTGACCGCGCACGAGACGGAGTGGGAGTGGAGCTTGCCGGCCTGCCCGACGAACTCGTCGGTCGCGTGGAGGTAGCCGAGCCGCCAGCCGGTCATCGAGTACGCCTTCGAGAAGCCGTTGATCGTCACGGTCCGATCGGCCATCCCCTCGAGGCTCGCGAGCGAGACGTGGTCGGCGTCGTACGTGATCTGCTCGTAGATCTCGTCGGAGATCACGGCGATGTCGTGTTCGACCGCGAGGTCGCGGACGCCCTCCAAGGCGGTCTCCGAGAAGACCGCGCCCGTGGGGTTCGACGGGGAGTTGACGACGAGCAGTTCGGTCTCGTCCGAGACCGTCTCCGCGAGCGCGTCGAGCGCCGGCTCCAGCTGGAACCCGTGCGGCGCCAGATCGACCCGCGAGAGGTCGGCGCCGGCGAGCTTCGCCATCGCCTCGTAGGAGACCCACGCGGGGTCGAGCAGGACGACCTCGTCCCCGTCGTCGATCAGCGTCTGGAACGTCTCGTACAGGGCCTGCTTGCCGCCGGGCGTGACGATCACTTCGTCGGCGTCGGCGTCGACGCCGGTGCCGCGGAGCTTCGCCGCGATCGCCTCCTTGAGCTGCGGGATCCCGTTCGAGGAGGTGTAGCCCGTGTGGCCGGCGTCGAGGGCCGCTTTGCCCGCCTCGACGATGTTCGCCGGCGTGTCGAAGTCGGGCTCGCCGACCGAGAGGTCGACGATGTCGGCGCCCTCGGCTTCCTTCTCCGCAGCGAGGTTCGATATCGCCAGCGTGGCGCTGGGCTCTACGCGTCCGATCCGCTCTGAAAAGTCGTATGCGTCGCTCATTGTGGTGTCCTCCGTGCTGACCGCGCGCCCGTCATTCGAGCTCCTCCACGAGGTCGATCGCGCTGTCCGCCGCGTCTGCGCCCTTGTCGATGCGCTCGCGCGCCTCCGCGCCGGACATTCCCGGACCGCTCACGCCGAACGTGACGGGGGTGTCACGGTCGAGGCTCACCTGCGTGAGCTTCTCGGCGGTCGCGCTCGCGATCACGTGGTCGTGGTCGGTGTCGCCGGTGACGATGGCGCCGATCACCGCGACGGCGTCGACGTCGTCTCGGCGTGCGAGGCGGTCGGCGGCCAGCGGGCTGTCGTACGCTCCCGGCACGCTCAGTTCGTCGACGACGACGGCGTCGCGGTCGGCGGCCGCCTCCCGGGCGGCCTCGGCCATCGGCTCCGTGACGGAGTCGTTGAACCGCGCCACCACCAGTCCCAGCGAGACCATACGCTCGCTCGCACCGGCGGCGGCAAAGGTCTACCGTTCCGGAGGAGGGTTGCCGGGCGAACGCGATCGGGTCGCGGACGATGCGCTGCTATGTTCTTATAAATCCTCGGTCGCGGTGGCGCGCGCCTCCGAGCGGCCAACGGCCGCGAGGAGCGCGTGCGAGGGAGTCGGTCGTCCGAAGCAACGCGGAGGGCGACCGACGAGGCTGGGGAGGCGTGAGGCTGCGGTTACAGTGTGTAGGGAGGGACTCAAAGGGGCAGTCGCGAGGGCGAAGCTCGGCGACGCAAGCACTGGAAGGAGCGAGCACCGCGAGCGACTGAAGCGCGCAGCGAGCCGCACGAGTCCTCGCGGCTGGGGCTTTGGCGGTGTTCGCGGTGTCAATGGTTTTGTACAGCCGAGCGGCTGGGCTTTGGCGGTGTTCACCGCGGCGCTGCCGTCAACCACTTAAAAACGAGCGGCTGGAGATTTCGAGGAGTTCACTGACGAACGCTCGACGGTCGCGGATAAACAGTCGTTCGAGCCTTCGAGCTCGGAACCGTCTTACTTCGCGACCTTCGCCTCGAACTTCTCGCGCACCTTCTCCATCTTCGGCTTCGCGTGGAAGGTGCAGTAGGCGTCGTCGGGGTTCTTCGCGAAGTAGTCCTGGTGGTGCTCCTCGGCGCGGTAGAACGTCTCCAGCCGCTCGAGCTCCGTCACCACGTCGTCGTCGTACTCCTCGTCGAGCGCGTCGATGTACGCCTCGGCGACCGCGCGCTGGTCCTCGTCGTGATAGAGGACGATCGAGCGGTACTGGGAGCCAACGTCGGGCCCCTGCCGGTTGAGCTGGGTCGGATCGTGGATCTCGAAGAACGCTTCGAGCACCTCGTCGTAGGCGATCACGTCGGGGTCGAACTCGACCTGCACGACCTCGGCGTGACCGGTGTTCCCGGAGCAGACCTGCTTGTACGTCGGGTCGTCGACGTGGCCCCCGGCGTAGCCGGACGTGACCGACTCGACGCCGGCGAGCTGTTCGAGCGCCGCCTCGACACACCAGAAGCAGCCGCCGCCGAGCGTCGCGGTTTCGAGCTGATCGGACATACTGGGAGCAAGGGCTCGGAGACGTATTAATGGCCCGCGCCACCGCGACCGGGGTGCGACCGTCTCCGCACACTCAGTTTTTAAGCGGCTGAGCGCCGACCCGACCGTATGCGCGAACTCGCGGACCTGACCGAGGAGTTGGTCGCCATACCGTCCCACGAGGACGAGACCGCCGCCGGCGACGCGATCGAGGCGTGGCTGCGCGACGAGACCGACGCGCGGATCGAGCGCGACGACGCGGGCAACGTGCTCGCGTACAAAGGCGCGACGGACGACCCCGACGCCGACACCCTCGCGCTCGTCGGCCATCACGACGTGGTGCCGCCGGCGGACCGCCAGACGACCGGCGAAGGCAACGCGGGCGACTACGTCGTCGAGCGCCGCGAGGGGCGGATCTACGGCCGCGGCGCGGCGGACATGAAGGGCGCGGTCGCGGCCTGTCTGCTCGCGTTCCGGGAGGCCGAACCGCCGGCCGGCCGCGAGCTCGCGGTCGCCTCGTTCGTCGGCGAGGAGGTCGGCGGGACCGGCGCGCGCCACGCGATCGAGGAGGGGTTCGCCCCCGACTACGCGGTCGTGGCCGAGGGGTCGACGGAGTACTCGAAGCCGGGCGTCACCGACATCGCCGTCGCGCACAAGGGCCGGCGCGCCTCGACGCTCGTCGCGAGCGGCGTCGCGGCGCACGCCTCCGAGCCCGAGGCCGGCGAGAACGCGATCTACCGCGCGAGCGACGCGATCGACGAGGTGCGAGGGCTCGCCGCGCCGTCGGCGACCGTCTTCGGCGAGCGCGTCACCGGATCGCTCGCGGTGACGATGGTCCACGGCGGCGAGACGTGGAACGTGATCCCCGAGCGCTGCGAGGTGACGATCGACGAGCGCACGGTCCCCGGCGATCGCGCCGACCTCGCTCGCGCCGCCGAGGCGGTCGACGGCGTCGACTGGGAGATCGATCAGGACCTGCCGCCGATGGCCTGCGGCGACGACACGTTCGCGGACGCCGCGCTCGCGGCCGCCAGCGAGGTGCACGACGAACTGGGGCTCGACGCGCCCGAACACGTCGTCAAACCCCACGCCACCGACGCGGGCTGGCTGGCCGAGGCCGGCACCGACTGCGTCGTCTGTGGAGCCTCCGAGCCGGGCGAGGCGCACACCGAGTCGGAGAGCGTCGCGGTCGACGTGCTGGAGCGCTGCTACCGGATCTACGAGACCCTCGGCGAGCGGGCGTTCTGACCCGGCCGCGACGCGGTGCGCCGCGCGACGCTCGATCCCACCGAGCGACGCGGTATGGAAGGGGTTTTATGCGCCCCGGGGGAAGTGTGCGCCACTATGGGAGACAAGTCGAAGGCTCAAAAGAAGCGTCTGGCGAAGGCGGAACGCCAGAACACCCGCGTCCCCGCGTGGGTCATGATGAAGACCGACATGAACGTGACGCGAAACCCCAAGCGGCGCAACTGGCGCCGGAACGACCTGGACGAGTAAATGTCGACGAGTGATTTCGAGGAGCGCGTCGTCACCGTCCCGCTCCGCGACGCCAACGACAAGCCGGTCCAGGAACGCGCCGACTTCGCGATGAAGATCGTCCGCGAACACCTCGCGCAGCACTTCTCCGTCGACGAGGAGGAGGTCGTCCTCGACACCTCGGTCAACGAGGTCGTCTGGGCGAACGGGCGCCAGAACCCGCCGAGCAAGGTCCGCGTCCGCGCGGCCCGGTTCGTCGAGGACGGCGAGCCCGTCGTCGAAGCCGAGCACGCCGAGTAACGTGTTACGGGCGACTTTCACCGGCTCGTCGTACGTGGGCGTGTTCGCCCGCGCGATCGACGACCTCCTGTTGGTCCGGCCGGACGTCGACGAGGACCTCGCCGACGCGCTCGGCGAGGAACTGGGCGCCGATCCCCTCCTCACGACCGTCGGTGGCGCCAACACCGTCGGCTCCCTCGCGACGGGCAACGAGAACGGCGTGCTCGTCTCCGCGAGGGCGACCGAACGGGAGCAGTCGCGAATCGCCGAGGCCGCCGACCGCGAGGTCGGGGAGCTCCCCGGTGAGATCAACGCGGCCGGGAACGTCGTCCTCGCGAACGACTACGGCGCCTACGTCCACCCGGACCTGCCGCGCGAGTCGATCGTGACGATCAGAGAGACCCTCGACGTCCCCGTGGTCCGCGGCGACCTCGGCGACGTGCGAACGGTCGGCACCGCCGCGGTCGCTAACAACACCGGCGTGCTCTGTCACCCCCAATCGACCGAATCGGAGCTGCAGGCCGTCGAGGAGGCGCTCGACGTCCGCGCCGACCTCGGAACGATCAACTACGGCGCGCCGCTCGTCGGCTCCGGGCTCGTCGCCACCGACGACGGATATGTCGTCGGCGAGGAGACGACCGGTCCCGAACTGGGCCGGATCGAGGAGACGCTCGGCTTCATCGACTGAGGCCGGCACGCCCTTCACACTCAGCCGCTCCGACCGCGCCTTTTCCGGCGGTTCTGTCCCTCGTTTCAACGCGCCGCAGAGTGGCGGGTGTCTGTCCGTACTGGGTGTCCGCTATCGAATGTCGGTTCCCGACGAGAGATCGATTCCCGACGGTGGCCGCCGGCGAGACGACTCCGGGCCCCCGGTTCCGGCAGGCCGATCGCGCTCTGCGGCCGTGCGTCACAGGGAGACGGATGCTGCCAGTCGGTGGTGTCGAATTTCGGACTACGTGGGCCGCTGTGTGGCGCTCAGGTTGGTTCGGCCGTGCGCGTTCGCGTCTCGCTTTTTAGGAAGATACTTCCCTGTCCCTGCCGGATCGGTGAACATGAGTACCTACACGGTGAGTGGACGGTTCCAGAGTCGAGACGGCTTCCAGCCGTTCACCAAGGACGTCGAG
The DNA here is from genome assembly GCF_052439115.2 of Halorubrum sp. FL23. Lineage (NCBI taxonomy): Archaea > Methanobacteriati > Methanobacteriota > Halobacteria > Halobacteriales > Haloferacaceae > Halorubrum > Halorubrum sp. FL23. The sequence goes on along the minus strand of NZ_JBQVRO020000001.1, from coordinate 193,032 downwards.
GCGGAGAACGAGGACCTCGCCCGCGAGCGCATCTACACGACGGTCGGGAGCCAGCACAGCCGGAAGCGCACCCAGATCGAGATCGAGGAGGTGTCCGCGGCATGATGGGCGGCGGGCAACAGCAGCTCCAGCAGCTCTCCCAGGAGCTGCAGGCGCTCGACGAGGAGATCGAGGCGCTCGAAGCCGAGATCGCCGACTACCGCGAGGAGCAGTCCGACATCGACGACGCGGTCGAGGCGATCGAGACCCTCGACTCGGGCTCGACGGTGCAGGTTCCGCTCGGCGGCGGCGCCTACGTCCGCGCCGAGGTTCAGGACATCGACGAGATCATCGTCTCGCTCGGCGGCAACTACTCGGCCGAGCAGAGCGAGGAGGACGCCATCGACGTGCTCCGACGGAAGCAGGAGGCGCTCAACGACCGCATCGAAGAGACGGAGGAGGAGGTCGACGAGCTCGAAGACGAGAGCGACGAGCTCGAACAGCAGGCCCAGCAGATGCAACAGCAGATGCAGCAACAGCAGATGCAGCAGATGCAGCAGGGCCAGGGCGACGAGGAGTAACGACCGACCGTGTTTGACGGACTGAAAGACAAGCTCTCCGGGTTCCGGGAGGACGTCGAGGAGAACGCCGAGGTCGAGGAGCCCGCAGAGCGGGACGAGGCAGCGGCGGACGAGAGCGCAGCCCCCGAGGATTCCGGGGGCGAGCAGCCCGCGGCGAGCGAAACCGCCCCCGCTGGATCGCCGGCCGAGGACGCCGCCGCTGACGACGAGGACGGCGACAACGAGCCGAGCACCTTCCAGCGGGCGAAGGCGTTCGCGACCGGTCGGATCATCATCGAAGAGGAGGACCTAGAGCAGCCGCTGTGGGACCTGGAGATGGCCCTCCTGGAGAGCGACGTGGAGATGAGCGTCGCCGAGCGCATCCTGGACACCGTTCGAGAGAAGATGCTCGGCGAGTCGCGCAAACAGGTCGAGACGACCGGCGAGCTCGTCGAATCGGCGCTTCACGACGCCCTCCTCGACGTGATCGCCGTCGGGCAGTTCGACTTCGAAGAGCGGATCGCCGAGGCGGACAAACCCGTCACGATCGTCTTCACCGGCGTCAACGGCGTCGGGAAGACGACGAGCATCGCGAAGCTCTCTGAATGGCTCGCCGACCGCGGCTACTCGTCCGTGATGGCGAACGGCGACACGTACCGCGCGGGCGCCAACGAGCAGATACAGGAGCACGCCGACCGGCTCGATCGGGAGCTCATCTCCCACGATCAGGGCGGCGACCCCGCGGCGGTGATCTACGACGGCGTCGAGTACGCCGAGGCGAACGACATCGACGTGGTCCTCGGCGACACCGCGGGCCGGCTCCACACGAGCGACGACCTGATGGCCCAGCTGGAGAAGATCGACCGCGTCGTCGACCCGGACATGACGCTGTTCGTCGACGAGGCGGTCGCGGGGCAGGACGCCGTGAACCGCGCGAAGGAGTTCAACGACGCCGCCGAGATCGACGGCGCGATCCTCACGAAGGCCGACGCCGACTCCTCCGGCGGCGCCGCCATCTCCGTCGCGTACGTCACGGGGAAGCCGATCCTCTTCCTGGGGACCGGGCAGGGGTACGACGACCTCACCCTGTTCGAGCCCGAGGAGCTCGTCGAGAGCCTCCTCGGCGAGGACTGATTCGGCGAGAGCCGGACCAGGCGACCGCTCTTCTTCCGCCGTCGGCTCTTATCCCTCCCCGACCATCCGGTCCTCCTCGTCCCACTCGCGCTCGCGCAGCTCGTACTTCTGGATCTTCCCGGTCGCCGTCGTCGGTAGCTCGGCGACGAACTCCACCTCGCCGGGCGTCTTGTAGTCGGCGACGCGATCGCGGACGAACGCGGTGAGCTCTTCGGGCGTCGCGCCCGGGTCGTCGGGATCGCCGCTCTCGGGGACGACGAACGCCTTCGGGGTCTCGCCCCACCGCTCGTCGGGGGCGGGGATGACGGCAACGTCGGAGACGACATCGTGCTCGAAGAGGGTGTCCTCCAACTCGATCGAGGAGATGTTCTCGCCCCCGGAGATGATGATGTCCTTTTTGCGATCCTGGATCGAGACGAAGCCGTCCTCGTCGACGACGGCCAGATCTCCCATGTGGTAATACCCCTCCAGTCGCTCGGAGAACGCCGACTCGGTGGCCTCGGGCTTGTTCCAGTAGCGGTCCATCACCTGGTTGCCGCGGACGACGATCTCGCCGATCGTCTCTCCGTCGGCGGCCACGTCCTCGCCGTCCTCGTCGACCACGCGCACGTCCGTGCCGAGGTAGCCGATCCCCTGCGTCTTCTTGATCGCGAACCGGTCGTCGGAGTCGGCGTCGTAGTGTCGCTTGGCGTCCGATGTCGTCACGAGCGGCCCCGTCTCGGTCGCGCCGTACACGTGTTTGAGCCCCCAGCCGAACTCCTCTTCGACGGTGCGGATCGTCGTCTCCGGCGGCGCCGCGCCCGCGGTGGCGACCCGCACGTCGTTGTTGCCGGTCGTCGCGCCGCCGTGCTCGGCGTAGTGGTCGCCGAGCATGTTGAGGACGGTCGGCGCCGCACAGAAGTACGACACGTCCTCGGTGCGGATCCGGTCGAACGTCTCGGCGACGTCGACGCCGCGGGTGCAGATGTGGCGGGCGCCCATCCCCGTGATCGCGTAGATGTGCCCCCAGCCGTTGACGTGGAACATCGGCAGCGTCCAGAGGTACACGTCGTCGTCGGTGATCTCCTGATGGATCGTGATCAGGTAGGCGTGCAGCGTCTCGGAGCGGTGGGTGCGACAGACCCCCTTCGGATCGCCGGTGGTCCCGGAGGTGTAGTTGATCGTGATCACGTCGTCTTCGTCCATCTCCGGGCGCTCGTAGGCATCGGGGTCCGCGTCGTCGAGCACCTCGTCGAACGACTCCCAGTCGCCTTCGACCGCGTCGGCGTCGTTCGTGAGGAACGTCTCGGTCGGCACCTCGTCGCGGACCGCTTCGACGTTCGCGGCGTACTCGGCGTCCGCGTAGATGGCGTCGACGCCGGCATCGGAGAGCATGTACGAGAAGTCGCCTGGCGTGAGTCGGTAGTTCAGCGGAGTGTGGATCGCGCCGGTCTGCATCGCGCCGTAAGCGGCCTCCAGGTGGTAGTGGGTGTTCGGGTCCAACACCGCGACGCGGTCACCCTTCTCGATCCCGCGCTCCTGCAGGGCAGCGGAGAACCGATCCGCGCGCTCGCCCAACTCGGCGTAGGTGTATCGCGTTCCGTCCACGGCGAGGACAGCCTCCTCGTCGGCGTAGTGGCGCCGCGCCCGGTCTAGGAAGTCCGTCGTCAGTAGCGGTTTTCGCATCAATTTATAACTATCTATGATTCATAATAGCGTTTGTGGCCGAAGCAAGACGGACGCCGCGATCGGTTCGGCTCGAGGAGGCCCGTTCGGAGCCGGCTCGACCGCGACCCCCGTCGCGTCCGCCCCGGGTTTTTACTCCGGCCACCCGGAGACACCCGTATGAGCGACGACTCCGACCGATCGCCGATCACCGACGGCTACGTGGTCCCGATCGCCGGGCTGATAGCGCTGTGTTTCGCCGTGATGGCCGGACTGACCGCCCCGCGGGCGCTCTCGGGTGAGCCCGCCCAGGCCCTGTTACCGATCGGATTCGCCATCGGTGCGCTCGCCGCGCTTCGGCTCAGCCAGCGGCACGCGGCCGCGAGCGCTGACTCGGACGATGTTGCCGCCGACGACGAGGCGCGCTGATCCCCGGCTGCAACCGCCGCCGATCGGTACTTAAACGCATCGTGGGGGAATCGCACACGGCGACGGGATCAGAACCCTTAACAGTCGCACGCGGTTTTGATACGATAGCGGGATGGGATAGCCAGGAGATTCCGCCGGGCTCATAACCCGGAGATCGGTAGTTCAAATCTACCTCCCGCTACTTCTGGACGAACGCCACACGCTGAGTCGCGCGTTCGGTTCCCCCTCGTTTCATCGGTTCTCGTCCGATTCGGCTCGTATCTCCCGCCGCGTAGCGGTGTCGCCGTCGATCGATTCCGAACCCGGAAGCGATTTCCGTCGCGCCGCCGTTCCGTCCGGTATGGACTACGAATCGAGCCTCGACCGTGCGATGGAGGAGGTACCGGACCTCGGCGGCTCCGACGAGCGGCTGTCGGTCCCGGACCCGGAGGCGCAGAAGGACGGCGCGTTCACCCGACTAACGAATCTCTCCGCGATCGCCGACGCGTTGAGCCGCGACCCCGAACACGTCCACTCGAAGATCCAGCAGGAGCTCGGTACCGCTGGCCAGTACGAGGACGGGCGGGCCCGCTACAGCGGGAACTTCCGTGAGCGCGACTTCCAGGCCGCGATCGACTCGTACATCGAGTCGTTCGTCACCTGCTCTGAGTGCGGCCTCCCGGACACGCGGCTGGAGACCGAGAACCGCACGCCGATGCTCCGCTGTGAGGCCTGCGGGGCGTTCCGGCCCGTCGCCAAGCAGAACACCTCGAACACGCAGCGCCAGGAGGAGGCGATCGAGTCGGGCAACACGTACGAGCTCGAGATCGTCGGCACCGGACGCAAGGGTGACGGCGTCGCCGAGCGCGGCGAGTACACGGTGTTCGTCCCCGGGGCGCAGGAAGGCGAAACGGTCACGGCCTACATCAAGAACGTCTCCGGAAACCTCGCGTTCGCCCGCCGCGAGAACTGATCTTCTCCGTCCGCTCTCGAACCGCGCGCCGCAGCGGCCCCGTTCAGGGCGTGAGTTAGCAGATCCGCTCGACTGCGACTCGATGGCCGGTCTCCAAGACGTGTTCGCGTTCGAGGCTGTCCGCGTCGTCGACGATGTTGAACAGCCGTTCGAGCCGACACTCTCTGCAGACCACGTGGTATCGCCGTTTTGATCCCGAATGATTCATCATGGCCTTCTGGGCGCCCCGAGGGGTTAGTTACGAGCCCGATACCCCCGTCGAACGGGGCGTTACGTGAGTGGTAACTTCAGCGGACCGCCCGCGATACGCGGTCGGTTCAGCCGCCGCCAGCGGCTCACTGCCCGACGCCTCAGTCGCCGCCGACCCGCCGCTCGAACCGATCGAGCGCGAGCCCGAGCATGTCCGGGCTCACCGGCTGGTACTCCTCGCGCTCGTGCGCCGGGAGGTACTCGCGGACGCTGTTCCACGACTCGCGGGCGTACCGCGCGTCGAGGAGGACGCGGACCCCCCGCTCGTCCGGACCGCGGATGACGCGACCGACCGCCTGACGGGCCTTCCGGACCGCCGGAACGGTGAGCGCGGTCTCGAACCCCGATTCGAACCGCCTGTCGTACGCCGTGATCACCGCCCGCGTCCGGGGTCGCGCGGTGTTGATTATCGGGACGCCGCAGACCACGGCGGCCGACAGGCGATCGCCGCGGTAATCCACGCCCTCGGTGAGCGTCCCCCGGAGGCTCGTCACGAGCACCTTCCCCGCTCCGGAGAAGAAGTCGTCCTTCAGGGACTCCGTGGCGCGGTCGCCCGACGACTCGTCGAGCAACACCGGCTTGTCGAGCCGCTCCGAGAGCGACTCCGCCATCCACGTCGCCTCCGCGTAGCTCGGCATCCCGACGAGCACGTTCCCCTCGCGGCTCGCCACCGCCGCGGTCGCGTCGAGGTGCGCGAGGCGCGTGTCGTTCTCCTCCCCGGGCGCACCGCGGTTCTGATGGGTGAACTTCGGCGCGTCGACCGCGAGGCTCGCGCGGTTCGCCTCCGGGAACGAGAGCCCGTAGGTGCGCTCGACGACGGGCCGCCCACGGTCTTCGAGGTGATCGAGTCCGGTGACCTCGCGAAACACGTCCATCGGCTCCAACGTCGCGCTCATCAGCACGCCGCCGCCGAACTCCGCGAGCCGGTCGCCGATCGGCTCGCTCGGCAGGCAGTTGTACAGCGCGAGGCCGGCGTTGTACGCGCGCCGCCACGAGTCGGGCGGCGCGGTCTCGTCCCACGTCCGCTCCAAGTCGATAGCGCGGAAGAACTCCTCGTGGTCCTCGCGGTACCACGCGTTGAGGGTGCGACCGACACCCGGCGCGGCGCGCTTCTTGTCCTCCTCCTCCAGCGAGTCGAGCACGCGCTTGACGACCGCCCCGACCTGCTCGGCGCGGGCCCAGACGCGGTCTGCGTACCCCTCCCGCTTCGCCCACGTCGTGATCTCGTCTTCGGCCGGCTCTTCGGGGTCGCGGAGCGCGATCTCATCGTCGTCGAGATCGCGCATCGACGCCCGCCAGTCCGGACGCTCGCGGTCGAGTCGTTCGGTAACCCGGCGATCGAGCTCGCCGCGAAGATCGGCGTAAAACTCCCGAACCACTTGGATCTCGTCGACGCTTACGTCGGCGTCCTCCAGTTCGCCGCGGACCAGCGCGGCGTCGTCAGACTCCGCGCCCGCCGTCTCGAAGGAAAGCGGCTGGACGACGCGCGTGAGTTCGTTCTCGGCGTCCCGGAGGCTGGCGTCGGCGACCCGGTCGCTCACGAGGTCGCGCACGCGCGGTTCGAGCATGTGGGCCTCGTCACAGACGACGTACGTCGAGTCGTCGAGCAGCGCGCCCGTGAACGTTCCCGTCGTCACGGGGTCGAACGCGTGGTAGTAGTTGCCGATCACGACCTCGACCTCGGGGACGAGCGCGCCCATGATCGAGTGGGGGCAGGTGCCGTGGCCGGCGGCGAGCCGGACCAGCTCCGCCGGCCCGACGTGGCCGAGTTCGGTCACGTCGAACGGGACCGCCTCCGCGGGGTCGCCGTCCTCCGGGAGGTCGTCGAGGAAGCCGGCGTAGAAGGGGCAGAACTCGGTGCCCTCGAACTCCTCGGTGTCCGGCCTGTACGGAGTGGGTTCGCCGTCGACGGCGAGGTAGTCGGCGGCGCCGGAGCCGCCGCCTCCGTCGCCGGTCGAGGCGGTTGCGGTCCCGGAGTCCAGCAGCCCGACCTGTTGGTTCCGCGCCTCGCTCACGAGATTCGAGGTCGTCGTCGCGCCGCCGTCCCCGACCAGGTTGCGGGTGCGCTCGCGGAGCCCCTCACAGCGCTCGTACACGTTCTCGCGGTCGATCCCGCCGCGGTTCTCGCGGGCGTACGGACACACGTCGGCCTTCCCGACCAAGGTGAGTCCGGAGACCGGGTCGTAGCCGTCGGGGAGGTTCGCGTTGACCGTCTCCAGGTCCGTCTCGAACTGGCGGAGCTGCTGTTTGACGCTCGTGAGGACGAGAACGCGCTCGAAGTCGGAGTCCGGGTCTCGGACGCGGTCGATCCCGGCGGTGAGCGCGAGCATCGTCTTCCCCGTCCCGCACGCGCCCTCGAGCGCGAGGAAGCCGCCGTCCTCGGCGGCGTCGATCGCCGCGTCGATCCCGTCGGCCTGCTCCGGATACGGCTCTTCGTGGCCGAAGAAGTCGGTCCACGGGGGGGCGTCTGTCACTGTGGCGGCGTTGCTCCCGACCGGAGTTAAAGCTTGAGAGAACGGTGCCGACCGGCGAGGTCGTCCTAGCCGACGATGTCGTGGAGGTCCGAGAGCCGATCGATCTCCCACGTCGGCCAGACGTTCAGCTCCCAGTCGCGCCGGTGGGGCCGGCGGATGAACGCGGAGTCGATGCCCGCGTTCTCGGCGGCGCGCACGTCGGACTCGTTGTCGCCGACGAACAGGGCGTTCCCGGCGTCGAGGTCGCCGAGCGCCTGTTCGATGTAGTGAGGGTTCGGCTTACGGAGCTGGAGCGAGTGGATCGTGGGCTCTCGGCCGTATGCGGCGCCGAATCGGTCGAATCCGTCGAAGTGGTTCACGAGGAAGTCGACGGTCGCCTGTTGGTTCGAGGAGACGATTCCCATCTCCACGTCGAGGCTCTGTAGCTCGTTGAGGTCGTCGTAGGGCGTCTTGCGTCCCTCGCGCGCCTCCTGCTGTTGGGCCTTCGAGACCACGTCGTCGCGAGTCCGCCAGAACGACCCCGGATCGAGGTCGTACGTCTGGCAGACGGTCCCCACGCTGCCGGGGGTCGCACCGATGGTCATGCGCTCTACGTCGTCCGGATCGGGCTCCTCGACGCCGCACTCCTCGAACGCGTCCCGGGTCGCATCCCGGAGCACGTCGAAGCGCGTGCGGCCTACGAGGACACCGTCGTTGTCGAACACGACGGTATCGTACGTCATAGGAACCATCGACGCTCAGCACTTAAAAGGGTTTCACCAATCCCACGGCGGATACGGCGTTCGTTTATATACTCCCGGCCCCCGACCCGGAGTATGCGCGTCAGCGTCATCGGCGGGAGCTCGGTTCCGCCCGAGACGGCGGCGGTCGCCGAAGAGCTGGGCGAACGGCTCGCGAACCGTGGTCACACGGTCGTCTGCGGCGGGCTCGGCGGGGTGATGGCGGCCGTTTGCCGGGGCGCCGCAAACGCCGGCGGGGAGACGATCGGCATCCTGCCGACCGACAGCCGCGCGGACGCGAACCCCCACGTCACCGTCCCGATCGCGACGGGCCTCGGCCACGCCCGGAACGCGCTGGTCGTGTTGAACGGAGACGCCGCGATCGCGGTCGACGGGGCACACGGCACGCTCTCGGAGATCGGGCTGGCGCTCGCGCACGGACGCGCCGTCGCCGGGCTCGACACGCACGACGTCGCCGGCGTGGAAGCGGTCGGATCGCCGAGCGACGCGGTGGCATACGTCGAGCGCGCCGCGAGAACGGACTGACAGCCCGGCGATCAGCCGCCGCTCTCGACGCCCGTGATCTCGAACCGGGCGCCTCCGCGGGTCCCTTCGGACACCTCGATGTTCCACCCGTGGGCGCTGGCGACTTCGCTAACGATGTTGAGGCCGAACCCCGTGCCGTTCTCGTCCGTCGTGTACCCCACCTCGAAGATGCGTTCGCGGTCGGCGGGGGGGATGCCCGGTCCGTCGTCCTCGATGAAAAATCCAGAGGGAAGGACGGCCTCGGCGCGCGTCGTGGTGTACATCGGTGAGATGTCCCCCACGGTGACGGTCACGTCGTCTCCGCCGTGTTCCACGCTGTTCCGGAACAGGTTCTCCAACAGCTGTTTCAGCCGGCTCGGATGCGCAACCACCGTCCGGTCGCTGTCGACGACGAGCGTCGCGTCGCCGGTCGCGACGTTCCCCCAACAGCGGTCGGCGAGTTCGGACAGCTCGATCGACTCCAGCTCCTCCGGTCGCTCCCCCTGCTTCGCGAGGGTCAGCAGGTCAGTTATCAGTTCGAGCGTCCGATCGACCGCGGCCGCCGCGTCGTCGACGTGTTCGAGGTCGCCCTCGCGCTGCACGAGGTCGAGCCGCCCCTGCGCGACGTTGAGCGGGTTCCGAAGGTCGTGTGACACCCCGTTCACGAACGCTTCGAGGCGCTTGCGGTGTCGCTCGGCCTCGGCGATGGCGCGGGCGGACGCGACGGCGTTCGATATCCGGCGTCGGAGAACGGGCGTCCAGTTCGGTTCTCCGCACGCTCGCGCGACATCGGTCGCGCCCGCCTCGAACGCCTCAATTACGGCTTCCGGCTCGCGCGCTCCGCCGGGACAGAACACGATCGGGAGCGTCGGGTGCCGGTCCCGGACCGATTCAACGAACCGAACCCCGGTCGCGCCGGCGGGGTCGCCCACGGCGACCACGCAGTCCACCGCCGAGTTTTCGAGCATGCTCAGCGCTGCGTCGGTTCCCGACACCGGCTCGACCACGAAGCGACCGTCCGTGCGTTCCAGCGATGTCGCCATCGCTGCCGCTCGCTTCGGCGTTCTCGCGGCGAGGGCGACGGTGACGGAGTTGCCGGCCGATGCCATTTCGCTAACCCGTGTACTGATCCCGCGGTCGCTCACGGTATAAGTATTGGCGCTGACTCGGAGCCGGTGCCCGAGGAAGAACTGCGATCCACGGCCGACGCCGCTACTGTGGCACGGCGAAAGTGCGTCAACCGACGAAATGGCGAATGGGGGTCAACCGGCGGTACGGCGAAGGGGCCTAGCCGGCGGCACGGCGAGCCGTGGCGTCCCGCGGGCCTACCAGGTGTCGTGGAACGTGTCGAACTCGATCGAGTCGAGCGGCTTCTCGCCGATCGCGGCCTCGTACTCGCCGGGCGTCAACATCGGCTTGTGGAACCGCGGGCCGTCGTCGGTCGTGATCCGGGGACAGCCGGTGTTGACGAACGCGTCCATGTCGAAGTTGCGGAGGCGGTCCGGCGTCACCTCGTCCATCGTGATCAGGTAGGCGTTCTCGTTGTTCTCGACGATCTCCTGGGCCTTCTCCCAGCGGCCCTGGCCGATCTTCGTACAGAAGATGACGCCCCACTTCTCGGCGCCCATCGCCTTGTGAACCGAGGCGTAGCGCTGCTTGAGGAACTGGTCGTGCTCGGCGACCGACACCGCGTTGTTGACGGGGTCGGCGATGACGACCCGCTTGTCGGGGTGCTCCATCGCGAGCCCGACCGGGTGGAACTTCCCGCCGCCGACGTACAACACCTGCTCGGCGTCGATGTCCGCGGAGGCGTAGTTACAGCCGAGCACCTGCCCCTCCTTCGTGAGTCGGTCGTCGCCCCGGCGGGTGTGGACCTCGTAGCCGCGCTCCTCCAGCCAGTCGGTCATCTCCTCGAACCGGTTCATATGCTGGGCAGTCGTGACGAGCCCCACGTCGGCGTCCTCTTCGGGCGGCGCGAGCTCCTCCTCCAGCGCGTCCTCCATGATCGGGAACGGGTCGACGTTCGAGAACAGCGGGACGTAGACGATGCTGTCGGACTCCTTCATCGGCGTGTGGCCGAAGTGGACGAACACGTCCGTCCGGCGCATCAGGTACGTGTCGAGGTCGCAGGCGCCGTAACAGGGCTGCCCGGACAGCATGAAGGTGACGTCGTCCGGCGCCACCTCGCGGAGGTCGTCGGCGACCTTCGGGCCGCGGCGCTTGAGTCCCTCGGGGAACTGGAGGCCGACCTTGGAGGCGTCGCGCTCTTCGATGGCTTCGACGATCCGGTCGAGTTCGTAGTCCCACTCGCGATCGTGTTTCAGGGCCATCCCCGTCTTGGTGAGGTCGCCCTCCGTGGAGCCGCTCATGTCGAACGAATTGTGCGGCAGGACGGTTAAACGGCGCGCTCGACCGTGAGTTCCGTCCGAGACGTTCGTGAACGTTCCAGAGCGGTGCGCACGACCTCAGAGGGTGTTGCTCGTGAGCAGCCGCCCGATCCACGCCCGCGGGCCGGGGAGTATCGCACGCTCCTCGACGGCGACCGGGTCCTGCTCCACGCCGACGAAGACCCGCCCCCGATCGTCGGGTTCGCCGGCGTCGTCGGTCCAGACGAGACGCCCGTCGGAACGGCTCGCGCTCGCGTTGCCGCGGACCTCCCAGCCGGGTGCCCCGCGGACGGTCAGCCGATCGGCGCCGAGGTACCGCGGCCCCTCGCCACCGGCGACGAGTAGACCCGAGGGGGATGCCGGCGTCAGAGGCGTGAACACCACGACGCCGAAGTGGCGTTCCGTGACGTTCGGATCGCGATACTCGACCGAGAGCGTGTCTCCGTCGATGCGGGCGTCGACGTCCCTCGGTTCCGCGATCCCGTCGCGAACCGCCTCGGCGACGACCGTTCGTCGGAGCGACTCGTTCGCCGTGAGCGCGTCGCTGCCGGCCGCGAGATCGGCCCGCGCCTCCCACGTCGTCGACCCGTTCCCGTGGAGCGTAACGGTCAGGGAGCTCTCGCCGGCGGTCACTTTCGTTCCGTCCGGCGCCGTCCGATCGAGGTCACAGACGCCGCATATCGGCGTTGGCGGTGCGCGCGCGTCGGCCATCGGGGCGGCGGCGATTCCGGCCACGAGGAGGAGGGTCGCGGTTACGGCGGCGGTGGTGCGGGGATCCATGATGTGCACTCCCGACGCGACCCACAAATAGGTCACGCGCGGATCGTCGCGGATCGCGGCCGCCGTCTGATTGGCCCCCGACTCGCCGTCCGATCCACCCACTTGGTCCGGTTTCGGGTCCACCTCTCTGCCTGCCCGATCGCTGCCGCGGCCGACGGATACAACCCCCGAGCCGACGAACGCGGGACACATGGCCGACCTTCCCCTCGAACACGTTCACGTCGCGCCCGACGACGACCCCGAGAACGCCCCCGGCGTCTTCGTGCTCCACGGCCGCGGGGCCGACGAGGAGGACCTGCTGCCGGTGGCGCAGCGCCTCCCCGACCGGCTTCACGTCGTGAGCCTGCGCGCGCCCGACCCGCTGCAGGGCGGGTACACGTGGTACGAGCTCGACCTCTCCGCCGGGGGCCTCGAAGCGAGCCAGCCGGACGCGGCGGGCTTCCGACGGAGCCTCGACCTGGTCGCCGACAGCGTCGACGCCGCGGTCGACGAGTACGGCCTCGACGCCGACCGGATCGGCCTGCTCGGATTCAGCCAGGGGGCGATCACGAGCCTCTCGCTCCTGTTGGAGGACCCGGACCGCTACGCGTGGGTCGCCGCGCTCCACGGCTACCTCGCGGACGCGCACGGCGACCTCGAGCCGGACGGGATCGAGGGAAAGCCGGTGTTCGTCGGCGCCGGGGCGGGGGACCGCGTGATTCCGGAGTCGCGGTCGGCCGCCGCGGCCGACCGGTTCGCCGAGGTCGGCGCCGCCGTGACGCGGGGGAGCTACCCGGGCGGTCACGGTATCGGCCAACGGGAGCTGAGCGATGTCGTGGCGTTCGTGGAGTCGCAGGTCGCGGGAGCCGAGTGACCGGACGGCCGAAACGGCGGCTCGTCGGCGTCCCGACCGACGCACCCAGACACCCCCGGCTCCGGCAGGTTGAAACCGATCCGTCCCGAGGATCGGGTATGAGCGTCGAACAGGCCTCTCCGGACGAACAGGCCACCATCGAGGACCTCGGTCGCGAGCTCGGCGAGCGAATCGCCCGAACGCAGGAGTACGAGCGGTTCGAGTCGGCTCGCGAAGCGGTCCAGCGCGACGAGGAAGTCCAGGCGAAGATCGACGAGTTCGAGCAGCTCCGCGCGGAGTTCATGCAGGCTCGCGAAACCGGACAGGCGACGAACTCCGGGCTCCAGAAGGTCCAAGCGGCCCAAGACGAGCTTCACTCGATGCCCGTCATGAGCGAGTTCCTCGACGCCCAGGCGGAGCTGACCGACACTCTCGAGGCCGTGAACGAGGCCATCTCGGGGCCGCTCGCGGTCGACTTCGGCGGCGAGGCCGGCGGCTGCTGTCAGGACTGAGTCGTTCCGACCTCACCCGCCTCCCCCCGACCCTCCCTGTTCCTCTCCCGTATTTTATCGGCGATCCCGCCGCACACACCCCGTGATAGCTGTGGCCGGCGGTAAGGGCGGAAGCGGGAAAACGACCACCACGCTGGGGCTCGCGCGGGCGCTGTCGCGGCGGGGCGCCCCCGTCGTCGCCGCCGACGCCGACTGGGACCTCCCGAACCTCGCACGGCTGGCGAGCGCGACCGGTGCGGACCGCGAGTCCGCCGCGGACGCGCCGACCGTGCTCGACGCGGTCCGGGGCGAGAGAGAAATCTCCCCGGACCGCCGGGCGCCGACGGTGCTTTCGCCGCCGGACGCGCCCGCGGATGCCGATGCAAGGCGAGCCCTCGGAGCGCTGTCAGCGGCGGTTCCCGACGACTCGCCGACTCTCGTCGACTGTCCCGCGGGAGCGTCGCCCGACGCCGCGGCCCCGCTCCGAGCTGCCGACAGATCTCTCCTCGTCACGCCGCTTCGGCGGGCGGCGCTCCGAGACGCCGCGAAGACCGCTGCGCTCGCGCGTCGACTGGACTGCGCTCCGATCGGCGTCGTCGCCGTCCGGGCCGAGTCGGTCCCGGCGGGAGTGAGCGACCTGCTCGGCTGTCAGGTGCTCGGGCGTGTCCCGCGGGCCGAACCGGAGCCGCTGTCCGACTCGTCGGTGCGAGCGGCGTACGACGACCTGGCTCGCCGCCTCGCCGACGCACACGGGGCGGAGCGCTGGCGGGTCGCGTGAGCCCCGCACCCGGTTCAGGTCGGGCGCTCGTCCCCCATCGACAGAGCCAAACCTCCAGAGCCGGCAGCGAGGGTATGGAGACGCTCCCGACTGGGATCTCCGTGCTGGACAGGGAGTTCGGCGGCGGACTCCCGAGCGGCAGCCTCGTCGTGTTGAAGGCGGACCCCGCAAGCCAGTCGGAGCTGATTGTCGACCGGTTCTCGCGCCCGCGAGAGTGTCGCTACCTCACGACGGTGCGCTCGGCCGACGCGGTCGAAGCGTCCCTCGTCCTCGACGAGGAGAGAGAGGGAGATAACGGCGACGGGACGGAAGGAGACGACGGGGACACGGTCGTCGAGGAAACGGACCGCGAGGACCCGATCGACGACGTGTTGGCGGCCGCCGCGGATCTCCCGGAACGCGCGACGCTCGTCGTCGATTCCGTCGAGCCGTTGGAGGCGGCCGACCGATCGCGATACGGGTCGTTTCTCACCGACCTTCGCGGCCACGTCGCCGAGTCGGGGGGAATCGCGGTGATACACGCACTCAAGGGGGAGAACGGACAAAACCGGACCGTCACTGAGCAGATCGCGGACGTGGTCTTCGACCTCCGGACGACGGTCACCGGCACGGAGATCGTGAATCGCCTGATCGTGCCGAAGTTCCGCGGCGGCGCGGCCCTCGAGGAGCCCCTCAAACTGAAACTCACCGACACCGTGTCGGTTGACACGAGTCGAGACATCGCCTGAGCCGGCGCGCGGGCCGGCGTCACCCCGATAGCATCGACGCCGCGACGACGATACTGCCCACGAGCACCGCTGTCGCCGCCCAGTTCCGCGGGCGGTCGAGCGAGCCGTACGGCCCGCCCTTCCGCGAGAAGAGGTACCCCGCATAGACGAGGAGCGGCGCCAGCGTCGGCACGGTGGACACCTCGACGACGCCGGCGACGCCGGACAGCAGGGCGATCGCGATCGTCGTACCCCCGGCGCTCGCGGCGACGACGAGGTCGTCGCGCGCACGTTCGATTTCCATGTCTCTCCGTGGGTCGACCGCAGTTCAAAAGGGATCGGTTCGCGGTCGCACGAACGGTTCGGCCGATCCGGCCGGTCCGATGTATTCGACCGGGGTCGGAGTTACTCCTCGTCGATCTCGTCGACGATCTCGTCGGCGTCGACGTCGACGTCTTCGAGCGCCTCCTCGATGTCGCCCGCACCGGCGCCGCCCATGCCGCCCATCATACCGCCGAGACCGCCCATGCCGCCGCCCTCAATGACCTCCTCGACGACGACGCGGTCGAGGTCGAGTCGGCTCATGAGGTCCTGCGCGATCTGCTGTTTCTGGAACATCCACTGCTGGTTCATCTGCATCGCCTGCGTCGCCGTCACGTAGAGCACGTCCTTCTCGACCTCCTCGGTCTCGACGACTTCCTCGCCGTCGTCGTCCTCGGTGACGCTCTCCTCCTCTTCGGTGACCGTCTCGATGCGGACCTCGGGCGCCTCCTGGAGGTACATCCCGAGCATACCGGACGCCTGCTGCTCGCGGTCGTCGATCTGCTCTAAGATCTCGTACTCGTACTCGAGATCCTCGCCGGCCAGCGGGTGGTTGAAGTCGACGCGAGCGCGGCCGCCGATGATCGTCTCGAGGTAGCCCTGTTGGTTGTCGATCTGGACCTGTGCGCCGGGGTAGCGGCTGTCTTCGGGGATCTTGTCGGCCTTGACCGTCTCGACCTCCTCGGGGTCGTACGCGCCGAAGGCGTCCTCGGCGGGCACGTCGACGACGCCCTCGTCGCCGACCGCGGCGCCGATGAAGGCCTCCTCGACGGACGGGAACACGTGACCCGCGCCCAGCGCGATGATGCGCGGCTCGAACTCGTGTTCTTCGGTGTCGATCTCGGCCTCTTCGGCGGTCTCCTCGTCGGTCGTGTCGATGACGCGGCCGTCGTCGGCCGTTCGGATCGTGTACGCGACGCGCACGAAGTCGCCGTCGGCGAGTCCCTCGGTCTCGGCCTCGTCGGCGTCTTCGGCCGCGTCCGCTTGCTCCTGATCGCTCATACCCTGAACGTCTCTTGTTACACCCTTAAGGCGCACGGTTCGACCCGGCGTCGCAGCGGCTCACGACGCTCCCGTCGAAACGGAGCGAACGGCCGCGAGAACGGGCCTTCCCAGCGAGCGCGTCCCATCGCGCTTAACAACCGCGCCGGCGGAGTCCGGGTATGTACGAGGTCGAGATCAAGGTCCCGGCGGACGTCGGTGTCGTTCGAGAGCGACTGCGGGAGGCCGGCGCCGAGCGCGTCGACGCCCGGCGCCAGCGGGACGCGTACTACGACGCCCCCCACCGGGACTTCGCCGAGACGGACGAGGCGCTTCGGGTCAGACGGGAGGTCCCCCTCTCGGACGGGATCGACGGAGAGCCCCGGTCGTCGGCGGACTCGTCCGCGGAGACGACCAAACTCACGTACAAGGGGCCCCGCCTCGACCGGGAGTCGAAGACGCGCGTGGAACACGAGACCGCCGTCGACGACGGCGAGGCGATGGCCGGCGTGCTCTCCGAACTCGGATTCGACCCGGCCGCGGTCGTCGAGAAGCGCCGCGAGTTCTGGTCGTTCGAAGGGTTCACCGTCACTCTCGACGCGGTCGACGGCGTCGGCGAGTTCGTCGAGATCGAGCGCGAGATCGGCGACGAGGGGGCGATCGAGGCCACCCGCGACGAGGCGCTGGCGGCCCTCGACCGGCTCGGGCTCGACGGCGACTCGCAGGTCCGCACGTCGTATCTCGGGCTGTTGCTGGCCGACGGCGAGCGGGACGACTGAGCCGGCGCCCGACGGCGGGTTCCCGACGGCCGGCTACTCCTCGCCGTCGGGCCGCTTCTCCGAGAGCACGGTCCGGTCGAACTCGCAGACGAGCACGTCGTCGCCCTCGTCGATCTTGAACGCCTCCACGTGCATCGTCACGACGCCGCGTTCGCCGTCGCTCGTCTCCCGCTTGTCCGTGACGGTCGATCGCGCGCGGATCGTGTCGCCGTGGAACACCGGATTCGGGTGTTCGACGCTGTCGTACGAGAGGTTCGCGACGATGGTGCCGTCGGTCGTCTCCGGGATCGACACCCCCACGGCGAGCGACATGGTGTAGAGCCCGTTGACCAGCCGGTCGCCGAACTGCGTCTCCTCGGCGAACTCCGCGTCGAGGTGCAGCGGCTGCTGGTTCATCGTCATGTCGCAGAACCGCTGGTTGTCGGCCTCGCTTATCGTTCGCCGCTTCGCGTGCTCGATCGTCTCACCGACCGCGAACTCCTCGTAGTAGCGTCCGGACATGGCGCCACCGTCGGCGGGCGGGGTCAAATCGCTACCGCTCTCCCGGCGTCGGGACGATTTATGTCGATGCGTGCGGACCGGGCGACATGGCACGACGAAGCCTGCTGTTCTCGCCGGGCGACCGCCCGGAGCTCATGCGCAAGGCACCCGGCGCCGGCGCCGACGTGATCTGCTTCGACCTCGAAGACGCGGTCGCGCCCGATCGGAAGGCGGAGGCCCGCGAATCGGTCCGCGCGGTGCTCACCGACCCCGACTTCGACCCCGACGCGGAGGTGTGCGTCCGGATCACGGCCGCCGACCCGGTTGCCGACCTCGACGCGCTGTGTGGTTCGGGACCCGCGGACGGCGGCGACTCGGGCGATCCCGACGGATCGTTGCGGCTCGACGCGGTCATGCTCCCCAAGGTGGAGTCGCCGGATCGCGTCGAAGACGCCGCGGCGCTCTGTGCGGAACGCGGACTCGACCCGGCGGTGTTCGCGCTCGTCGAGACCGCGTCGGGGGTCCTCTCGGCGGAGTCGATCGCGGCCGCCCCGGCGACCGACGCGCTCGTCTTCGGCGCCGAAGACCTCGCGGCCGACGTGGGCGCCACCCGTACCGACGACGGGACCGAAGTGTTGTACGCCCGCGAGCACGTCGTCCTCGCGGCCGGCGCCGCCGACGTCGACGCGATCGACACGGTGTACACCGACTTCTCTGACACCGAAGGGCTCAGCGAGGAGGCCGCGTTCGCGCTCACGCTCGGCTACGACGGGAAGCTCGCGATCCACCCGGCTCAGGTCGACCCGATCAACGCGGCGTTCACGCCGGACGCCGAGGCGGTCGAGTGGGCCGAGACGGTGCTCAGCGCCCGCGACGCCGCGGATCGCGAGGGGCGGGCCGTCTTCCAAGTCGACGGCGAGATGATCGACGCACCCCTGATCGCGCAGGCGGAGCGGATCGTCGAGCGGGCCGCCGCGGGCGGTTCGGAGGGCTCCGGTTGAGTCAAGAACCGAACCGTTCGTCACAGTTAACCACAATCCGCAGGGAGACAGAAGTATGGACGGTCAAGCTAATCCCTTTGAGAGCCTCAAAGAACAAGTCGACGACGCCGTGTCTTTCCTCGACGCGCCGTCCGGTGTAGTCACCCGCCTGAAGAACCCCGAGCGGGTGTTGGAGACGAACCTCACCTTCGAGCTCGACGACGGCTCGCTCGAGACCGTCCGCGCGTACCGGTCGCAGTTCAACGGCGACCGCGGCCCGTACAAGGGCGGGATCCGGTATCACCCGGGCGTGACCCGCGACGAGGTAAAGGCGCTGTCGGGGTGGATGGCGTACAAGTGCGCCGTCGTCGACATCCCGTACGGCGGCGGCAAGGGGGGGATCGCGATCGATCCCGCCACCTACTCCGAGAGCGAACTGGAGCGGCTCACCCGCGCGTTCGCGACCGAGCTCCGCCCGCTGATCGGCGAGGACCGCGACATCCCCGCACCTGACGTCAACACCGGACAGCGGGAGATGAACTGGATCAAAGACACCTACGAGACGTTAGAGAACACGACCGCTCCCGGCGTCATCACCGGGAAAGCGCTCGATTCGGGCGGCAGCGAGGGGCGCGTCGAGGCGACCGGTCGCTCCGTCGCGCTCGCGGCACGGGAGGCGTTCGACTGGCTCGACCGCGACATCGAGGGTGCGACGGTCGCGGTTCAGGGGTACGGGAACGCGGGCTCGATCGCCGCCGCGCTGCTCGACGACCTCGGTGCCGACGTGGTCGCGGCCTCCGACTCCTCGGGTGGCATCCGCGTGCCCGACGGACTCGACCCGCGCGCGGCGAAGGACCACAAGGCCGAGACGGGGAGCATCAGCGGGTACGGCGACGCGGAGCCGATCACGAACGAGGAGCTCCTGACGCTCGATGTCGACCTCCTCGTGCCGGCCGCGCTGGAGAACGCGATCGACGGCGACCTCGCCGCCGACGTGCGCGCCGACGTGATCGTCGAGGCCGCGAACGGACCGCTCACCCCCACCGCCGACGACGTGCTCGCCGAGAAGGACGTGTACGTCGTCCCCGACATCCTCGCGAACGCCGGCGGCGTCACCGTCTCGTACTTCGAGTGGGTCCAGAACCGGCAGCGGTTCCACTGGACGGAAGAGCGGGTGAACGAGGAGCTAGAGCGCGTTATCACCGAGGCGTTCGACGGAATCGTCGACACCTTCGACGCCACCGAGGCGCCGAACCTCCGGACCGCGGCGTACGTCGTCGCGATCAGTCGGATCGTCGACGCCTCCGAACAGGCCGGCAACTGGCCGTAGTCCGGCCCTTCGAGAAGGAGTCTACTCCAGCCGCGCGTCCCGAATCTCGATGTGGCCGCGGTCGCCCTCCCAGACCGCGTCGTACTCGATGTCGATCCGCCGGTCCATATGCGGCCCGTCGACGACGTACGTCTCGAACTCGCCGCCCTCGCCCAGCGGATGGACCCCGTACTCCTCGCTGAGATCGACGAGCTCGGCGAGCGCCGCCGCGTCGTAGCGTCGGCCGAGCCACGACTCGTCGAGCCCGTAGGCGGCCACCTGCACGATCCGGATCTCGAACCCCGCCTCGAACATCGCCTCGGCGAGCTCGACCGGGTCCTCCTGCCACAGCGGCGCGAACAGGTCGATCCCGAGCCGGTCGCACATTCCCTGAATACGGCTCGTCTGATACTCGCTCTCGACCGCGCCGGCGGTGACGCCCGCGAGGTCGATGTCGTCTCCCGCGGCGATCTCGCGAAGCGCCGCCTCCATCGGCTCCAGCTCGGCGTCTCCCTGCGCGCCCGCGTCGTCGACGTCGTCGGCGCTGAAGTCATCGGGCGACACCTCGACGAGGTCGATCCCGACGCTCTCGGCGGCGAGTTCGGCGAGCTCGGTCGCCGGCGTGTGATACATGTACGAGTCGCCTGCGGGGTGAACCGTCAGAAGTCGCGAGACGTCGAGGCCCGCCTCCAGCGCGCGGTACAGCGCCCACGAGGAGTCTTTCCCGCCCGAGAAGAGACTCACCCAGTCGTCGGTCATTGGCGGGAGAACGCTCGGCGCGCCTAAAGCGTCGGCGGTCCGCGACGCCGTCGCTGGGGCGGTGAACGGCGGAACAGCGGAGGAAAACGGTAAGCATCTGGGTCGGGCCGACGAATCGTCCGCTCCGAACCGGGTCTCAGTCCGAGATGAACTCGTTGTCGCGCCAGTTGACGCCGCCGTCGCCGTCGCCCGCCCCCTGTGGGCTCTCGACGACCTCGATGCTCGCGGGGCGCGGTTCGCCCTCGACGATGCGGGTCGCCTCCAGCTCGCCGTCCTCCTCGGTGATCGCGGTGAGCGTCCCCTTCTCGGAGAGGGTCGCGATCTTCCGAAGCACCAGGAACATCGGGTACTGGAGCGCGGAGTTCTGCAGGACGGTCTCGCGATCGCCCTTGAAGCAGGCGAACTCGACGAGCTCGGAGGGGATCTCCTCCTCCTCGTCGTCCATCCACTGGGGACCGCCGGCGCGCGGGGGCTCTTCCTCCCACACGCGCGTCTCGGTGACCGACGCCTTCAGCTGGGCGGTCGGCGTGTACTTACTAATGCTCTCGTCGTCGGACAGGGCCTTGATGATGAGGGTGTTGTTTCGACGCGTGATGTCGATGTCGTCGATCTCCGGCGGGAGGTCGGGATCTTCTTCGAAGTACGTCTCCACGTCTTCGAGTGGCAGTTCGAGCGTCGAATGAAGTCTGAACACGCGGCCTGTCATTGTTAGTTGGGTGAGGTGGGGTCGAACCGATCGCCACGGCGGCAGCAACGACTGCTGCACCTACCCTACTTACGGTCCGTGGGTTTATATCGCCTGCCCTTCGACTTTCGAAGATCGAACACGGCACACGCCGACGTGCCGGCGGCGTCGGCTCCGCCGCGAGCGTCGTTTCGACGGATCGGGACCCGTTTGACGGAGTCGAGGTAGATCGGTGACATCCGGGAAAAATCGGGACGCGAGACGATCGGCTCCGGGTGTTCGGCTCTGGTTACTCGGCGCCCAGCTCAGCGGCCAGCTCGCCGCGCTCGTCGAGCTCCGCGAGCACGTCGCTCCCGCCGACGAACTCGCCGTCGACGAACGTCTGCGGGATCGTCTCCCAACCGCTGTGAGACTCCAGCGCCTCGCGGTAGTGCGGCAGCGCCGGCAGCACGTCGACCGTCTCGAACTCCTCGACGTGCTGGCCGATCAGCTCGACGGCGCGCTTCGAGTAGCCGCACTGCGGCATCAGGCGGTTCCCCTTCATGAACAGCACCACGTCGTTGTCGGCGATCGTCTCCTCGACTCGGGCCGCGATCTCGTCGGGCTCGGCGTCGGTCTCGGGTTGGAACGTCATGACGGCCGGTATGCGCCGGCGATGCAAATGGGTTCCGCACGGGATCGGCGTTCGCCTCGCACGGGATCGGTGTTTCCAGCCCGCGTTCTGCGGGGGCGCGACGCGCGGGTTACTCTTCGCGGTCGACCCGGACCACGTCGACGAGCGAGTACACCGGGACGCCGTCGATCTCGTTGTAGCCGCGCTTGTCGACGAGCACGACGCACGCGACGGGCTCGCCGCCCTGCTCGCGGATCGCGTCGATCGACTCGCGCATCGTCGTCCCCGAGGTGATGATGTCGTCGACGACGTAGCAGTCGCGGTCGCGGATGGCGGCGAAGTTCCGGGAGAAGCCGCCGCCCTGCTCGTCGATGTCGCCCTCGTCCCACTGGTGTTTCGCGGGCGCGTACGTGCCCAGATCCGTGTCGAGCTTATTCGCGACCGCGGTCGCGAGCGGCGCGCCGGCCTTCTCGACGCCGACCGTCAGGTCGACGTTCTCCCCCTGCTTGGCGAGCAGGTCCGCCATCGCGCTCGCGGCGTACTGGAGCCGCGTCGAGTCGCGCCCCAGCGCCGACCAATCGACGTGGATGTCCGCCGTCGAGGTCGTCGCCGCGACCTCGCCGCTCGAGCTGTTGCCGCCGCCGCGCTCGACGAGCCAGCTGGCAGTCTCTCGGGAGACGTTCAGCTCGTCGGCGATTTCGCCCTTCGAGAGCCCGTGTTCCGCGAGCTCGGCTGCGCTGTCTATCAGGTCGTCAACGTTCTTCATATGCGCTGAATTCGACCGCCGTTTTAATAGTCGTGTCGTCATCCGCGAACGCGGCCTCGAAGTCGTCGAGCCCGTGCACGCCCGTGACGAGATCGGTGAGGAAGGCGTCCGAAAAGCCCGACAGCGAGTCGACGGCGGCCTCGAAGTGTTCGTAGCCGGAGTTGACGCTGCCGACGAGCGCCTTGTTGTGGAGGACGAACTCGCGGTGGAGCCGCCCGCCGTCGACCTCGAACTCCCAGTCCCCCGGGACCCCGAGCAGCGCGCCGACGCCGTTCGGCGCGAGCGCCTCGATCGTCTCGAAGGCGTGCGGCGCGTAGCCGGTCGCCTCGAAGACGAGATCCATCGGCTCGTGAGCCGCCGGCACCGCCGGCACCGGCGTCTCGTTGGAGTTGACGTACGTCGCGTCGAGGAACTCGATGATGTCAATCGTCGGATCCGGGCGCTCGCGGCGGCCGAGACAGTAGATCCGGTCGAACTCTTCGTCGAGGGTCGCGATCGTCAGGAGCCCGAGCGAGCCGTTACCCAGTATCAGCGCCGACTCGGGCTCCCAGTCGAACGCCGACCGACTGGCGTAGGCGTGCTCGATCGCCTTCTCCGCGATCGAGACGGGCTCGACGAGGAACCCCCACTCGGCCAGCGCCGGCGGGATTTCGACGAGGAACTCCGCCGGGCTGGTGAAATACTCCGCCATGAACCCGTGGGCGCCGACGATGCCGCGCTCGTGATACTGGCCGTCCGGCGCCATGTCGGGCTCGCCGCGCGCGAAGTACTCGTTCGCCCCGTTGGGCGGTCGCCGGACAGTCGGCACGACGATATCGCCGGCGTCGAAGGGCGTGTCGTTCGGCTCCACGACCACGCCGACCGCCTCGTGGCCCAACACGAGGTGGTCCTCGCCCTCGGGAGAGCCGCCGTGGCTTCCGGAGATGACCTCGTGGTCCGTCCCGTCGACGCCGACCCGGAGGGTCCTGACGAGCGCCTCCCCGGGTGCCGGGTCCGGTCGCGGCTTCTCTGTCACGACCGGTTCGTCCGTCCCGTCGTACACGGCGATCGCTTTCATGAAACTGCTTTGACGGTCAGCCACCAAAAGATTTCTTTTATTATGAGTAAAGAATCTCCGCCTCTCCCGACCGCGGGTTTTTCCTCGTCGGCCCCCGGACCACCGCCGTGTGCACGCTCACACTCGCGTGGCGGACGTTCGGTGACGCGCCGATCGCGCTCGCCGCGAACCGCGACGAGGCGCTGGACCGGCCGTCCGAGCCGCCGACCCTCCGCGGCGACGGCGAATTCGACGGCGACAGCGACGGCAGCGGCGACGCGAGGTACGTCGCTCCCCGCGACGCCGACGCCGGCGGGACGTGGATCGGGCTCGCCGAGTCGGGGGTCGTCGCCGCGGTCACGAACCGCTGGCTCGACGCCGACCGCGAGCGTGACCGCTCCAGAGGACTCCTCGTGCGAGACTGCCTGACCGCGGACTCGGCCGAGGCCGCGGTGCGTGCCGTCGAGCGCGACCTCGAAACCCGGTCGTACGACGGGTTCAACCTGGTGCTCGCCGACGAGATCGCCGCCTTCCTCCTCTCGTACGACGGCGGGCTGGCGATCACCCGGCTGGATCCCGGCGTCCACGTCGTCGGCAACGTCGGCGGCGTTGTCAACGGCGTCGAGCGCTTCGCGATCCCGGACCGGCGACGGGAGTTCGGCGCGGAGCGCGCCGACAGCGCCCGGGCGGTCGCGGCCGCGCTGGCGCCCGAGCCCGGCGAGTTCGGCGAGGCGTGGCTCGACCGCGCGAGCGCCGTGCTCGCGGACCACGAGTACGGGGCCTGCCTGCACGGCGACGGCTTCGGAACGCGGTCGTTCACCCGTGTTCGGACCGCTTCCACCTCCGCCTCCGAGGCCTCCCCTGAGTTCGCGTACGCCGCCGGCCCGCCCTGCGAGACGCCCGCGGAGACGGTGCCGCTGCCGGCGGGATTCGGGTCGGGCGAGAGCCGGTAGGGAAGCCGAGCGGGCGGAAGCTACGAGCCGGCGGATCCGACGGAGCGGAGCCACCGAGCGGATCGGATGGATCGCCGCAGCGACGGCGACGGCGCGGAAAGCCAGTTTTAAGCGACTCGCGGGCGCCCTGTATGATATGAGTGTGTCCGAACTCGAGGCCGACCTCTCCGAGGACGAACGCGCCGGCCTCGAACTCATCCGCGAGACCGGTGGCATCCACCAGAGCGACTTCTGGAAGGAACTCGACGTCTCCTCGCGGAAGGGGAGCCGGATCGCGGAGGCGTTAGAGGAGTCCGGGCTCATCCAGCGGTCCGACACCGTCTACGACGGCCACAACACCTACTACCTCGAACCCGCGCCCCGCGACCTCGACTTCTCCCTGCTCATGGCCGGCGACATGCTGTCGCCGTTCATCGGCGAGGAAGAGGTCGACGCGCAGGCTGACGCCTTCTCGCAGTGGATGATGAACCTCGCGTACGAAGAGTACTGAGCCTCCGGCCGCTATTTCTCGTTCTCCGGGTCGATCACGTCGTCGTCGACCCGTCGGATGCTTTCCGCCAGCCGCGAGCCGTCCGGCACGGCGCTGAGAAACGCCGCGGAACCGAACGGCGCGTCCGCGTTGACCGACACCATGCCGAGGTCGGCGGGGTCGTCGTCGAGCCCCGTGAGGAATGCGACCGTCCGCACCGCGGGTACGTCGTCGACCCGGCCCGCCTGGTCCACGGTGCCGTAGAGCGACCGGTGGGTCGCGACGTGGTAGACGCACGTGGGAGTCGGCGCGAAACAGAGCAGGAACCGCGCGCCCGGCTCGGTGCGTCCGAGCTTCGGGCGGAGCGCGTGGCTCGCGTCGGCGTGGAAGTACCGCTCCATCCGGCGGTACTGCCGGAGGACCTCGTTGGCGCCGGTCGCGCCCCGCACGGCGGCGTCGCCCTTGAGCTCGATGACGTGGTCGACGCGCTCGGGCGTGCGAACCCGGACGTACACGTCGACGACCCCGCGACGACCCTCCGCGTCGTACGGCTCCTCCAACCGGATCTCGGGGTCGTCGTGGACCGCGGCGTAGTGGTCGACCACGCGCGTCGCCAGCTCGTCCTCCCGCATGGACCGACCTCGGAGGCGACAGCGAATAAAGCCGCCGACGGCGGGCCGTTTCTCCCGCTCAAGAACCGTCGCTCAGTTCCCGAACGGTGAGGCGCATCAAGGGGTTTGTAAGGCTCCAACCCCTACCAAACAGTGATGTCTAATAGACTGTCTAGACGGCGGTACGTCGCCGGAACCGGAGCCGCGCTGACCCTGGGAACGCTCGCCGGCTGTTCCGGCGGCGGGGACGGCGGGGACGGCGGTGACGGTTCGGACGGATCCGACGGTTCGGACGGATCCGACGGTTCTGATGGTTCGGACGGATCCGACGGCGGCGGCTCCGCGTCCGACGACGTCCCGAGCGAGATCGACGAGTACCTCGCCGACGCCCGGCTGTACGAGGGCCAGATCATGGACTACACCGGACAGGACGAGGTCACCGTCGCGGTCGGCGGCGGCAGCGACGGATTGGCGTTCGAGCCGCCCGCGATCCGGATCGACTCCAGCACGACCGTCGTCTGGGAGTGGACGGGGCAGGGCGGCGCGCACAACGTGGCCTCTGCCGAGGACTCCGAGTCCGACTTCGAGAGCGGCGACGCCGTGAGCGAGGAAGGCAATACCTTCGAGCAGTCGTTCGACAACACCGGGATTCAGCTCTACTACTGCACCCCCCACGAAGCGGTCGGGATGCTCGGTGCCATCGAAGTCGTCGAGGCGTAACGCCCCTGACTGCGGTTCGATTTTTACGGCGCGCCGGTCCGGCAGCGGTGCGACCGTTCTCGGGTCGGACGCCAGCGCCGCCCGGCTGAGAAAGAGGACGGCTACGGGAGGAACGACCACCGCACGTCGACGATCCGGTCGTGCTCGCTCGTGACCGTCGGGCGCGCGAGGTGGTCGTTCGCGTTGACGCCGGCGTCGGCCAGCCGCGACAGGGCCTCCGCCAGCGTGCGGTCCGAGCGCTCGACGGCCGAATCGCGGACGTACGGCGCGTCGAGGGGGTCCGACCGGGCGTTCGCGATGTCGATCGCGTCCGTGAGCTCGCCGCCGATCGCGTACGCCGGCTGATGGAACTTCCACCCGTCGACGTCGAGAAAGAGCCACACGTCGCCGTTGATCGCGTGGTACTCCCCGGAAACGCGTGACGGATCGTGGGCGACGACGCGAGAGAGGACGGCCGTCTTCGTTCGGTAGAGGGCGTCTTTGCGGGCCGACCGGACGTTGCTTTCGGTGAGATCGCCGCGCTCGTAGGCGGCGCTCGCCTCGTCGGCGAACTGCTTTGCGACCTTGTTGACGACGTACAGCGATTCGAGCAGATCGTCCGTCGGTTCGAGCGGGTCCACGATGATACCGGTCGGCAACTGCGACCGGTGTGAGGTGGGTGCGTCGCGCGGATAGGCGTTTCGGGAGCCGCAGCCGGCACGGTCGGTGTGGCCGGCGTGGCCGGCGCGGTAACGCCCCCCGGATGGTTAATTCTTTAAGCGTACGGACGAAGGCGAAGGCAAGCAATGTCGGACGACTCGCTCAAACTGTACACGGCGATCTACGTCGCGCTCCTGGTCGCGGCGTCGCTCAACTTCGTCCTCTTCGAGGCCGAGTTCCTCAACTTCACCTACGCCCAGGCGCTCGGCGGAACGCTGGTGATCGCGACGGTCAAGACGCTGCTCATCGTCGCCTACTTCCAGCACCTCCGGTGGGAGAACCGCTCGCTCACCTACGTGATGTCGCTCGCCCTCGCGCTTACCATGCTGCTGATGGCCGCGGCGACGTACTCCATCTCGTAGACCGGCTCGCGGCGCTCCGGCGCCCTCGCGTCTGTGTCCGTTCTCGTTCCGATTTCGACCTCGACCCCCTCTCCGTTCTCGACCCGTCCCGCCTGTGTGTTTTTTGTGGCCCCGCGCGAATGAACTGGTATGGATACTCGAACGGCAACGCTCGACGACATCGACGCGATCCGGACGGTCGCGCGCGAATCGCTGATCGCTTCCTACGGTCACGCGGTCGACGAGACCCTGCTCGCGGAGGCGGTCGACGAGTGGTACGATCCCGACGACCTCGGGGCGGACATCGGCGACGAAGACACGGTGTTCCCCGTCGCCGTCGTCGACGGGTCGGTCGTCGGCTTCGCCGAGAGCTACGTCGTCGGTCGGCGCGAGCGCGTGGGCGAGATCGACTGGCTCCACGTCCACCCGGACCACCGCGAGTCGGGGATCGGGTCCGCGCTCCTCGAGGAGGTGGAGTCGGACCTGCGCGCGGCGGACGTCGACCGCATCGAAGCGCGCGTCCTCGTCGCCAACGAGGCGGGAACGGCGTTCTACGAGCGCGAGGGGTACGACCTCGACGGCGAGCGGTCGGTGGAGGTCGGCGACGAGACGTTCGACGAGCGGGAGTACCGCAAACAGATCGGACGGCTGACCGGCATCTCCGAGGGCACGTACGAGACGGACGACGGCGAGACCGTCCACGTCGCCTTCGACGAGAGCGACCGCGGCTCCCACGCCCCGTTCTACGTGGCGTACGCCGACGCCGAACTGTCGCAGCGCTACGGCTACCTCTGCGGGAACTGCGAGGGGACGAACGTCGCCATCGACACGATGGACCGGATGGAGTGCCGCGACTGCGGGAACCGGCGCAAGCCGGCCCGGTGGGACGCGGCGTACTGACGCGCGCCTCCCGGTCCGAGCTACAGCGTCTCTTTCACGCCCAGCACGCGCTCCTCGGCCTCTCGTCCCGGATCCCACTCGCTCCCGTCGCGATCGGCGTCACGGTGCTCGGCGACGGTCCGCGCCATCGCCTCCTCGACCGGCGTCGACCCCCACCCGAGGGCGGCGAGCGCGCACGTGTCGAGCAGGTGCGGATACTCCCGGTACAACACGAAGTCGTCCGGCTCGAGACCGCCGGCCGCCAGCGCGTCGGCGCTCGCCGTGACGACATCGCAGTCGACGCCGGCCGCGTCGGCGATCGTCTCCAGCGTCTCTTCGAGCGTGAGGGCCCGGCGGTCGCCCACGTTGTACGCCCGTCCCGCCTCGCCGCGCTCGGCGACGATCCGGAGCGCGCTCGCGACGTCTTCGACGTACGCGCGGTGCCAGAGGTTCTGCCCGTCGCCGGGGACGACGACGCGGTCGTGAGAGAGCACCCGATCGATCCAGTAGTCGAGCCGCTCCGTGTAGTCGTTCGGCCCGTAGACGATACACGGGCGCACCGCCATCGCGTTGACCCCTTCCTCGGCGGCTGCGAACACGGCACGGTCGCCCTCGGCTTTCCGATTCCCGTAGGTGTCCGGCTCGTCGTCGGTCGCCTGCTCGGGCGTACACGGGCGAAGCGGGGTCTCTCCTTCGCGCTTGGGGATCTCCTCGGCCGCGTAGCTGTCGCCCGAGGAGATGTACACGTACCCCTCAACGTCGGCGAACACCTCCGTGGCCGCCTCCACGTCGCCCGGCTGGTAGGCGACGCAGTCGATCACGATATCTGGGTCGACGGAGAGCTTCGCGGTCCGGAGGTCCCGCTCGTTCTTCCGGTCGCCCTCGACGTGTGTCACCCGATCGTCGTCGGCAAACGGGTTCTCGTGGGTCCCCCGGTTCAGCATCCCGACCTCGTAGCCGTTCGCGAGCAGATCGGATACGGTGTGCCGACCGATGAATCGCGTCCCACCGATGACGAGCGCCGTGTCGGTCATACAGATCCTCCGGGAAGCAGACTCAAAAGCGTGCCCGAACCGAAGCGGGCGATCAGTTCTCCGGTCGCGGCTCGTCGTCGGCCGTTCCGCCGTCTTCGCCGTCAGCGCGCGGCCCGTCACCGCGCCACCGCCGGTACAGGAGGTATGCGACGCCGAGCCCGACAAACCAGGTCCCGACCCCGGCGACCGCGAACCCGATCCCGATGAGGAACTCTCCGGTCGGCACGCCGAACATACTCACCTTCGGCGTCTCGGCCACATAAACGCTCCGAGGGAGGGGTAGTTTCTCGGCGCTGGCGCTCGTCCGCGACGACATGAGCGATCCCGATATCAGCCGGCGTCGGCCGTGGCTCGCGGCGGCGCTGGCGCTTCTGGTGTCCGGACTCGGTCACGCCTACCTCCGCCGGTGGGCGCGGGCCTTCGGGTGGTACGCGGTAGTCACGGCGACGCTCGTGTTCCTCGTCCCCGACGGGGCGATCGATCAGCTCGTCGCCGGCGACCGTCCGCCGATCGGTGCGCTCGCCCCGGCGCTCGTCGCTGTCGGCGCCAGCGTCGTCGACGCGTACGTCCTCGCCGTCCGGAACAACCGCGCTCGCGAGCGCCAGGCGGCGTCGACTGACGCCGCCCCGGACGCGTCCGAGTCCAGCCGAGACGAAGCGACGCAGGACGGCGACGAGCCCGACTCGTCCGGACCGGGTGATTCGACCGTCTCGTGTCCGCACTGCGGCCGCGACACGGACGCAAAGCTGGAATTCTGTCAGTGGTGTGCGGATCCGCTGGAGCCGTAACAGCGTCGTCGAAAAAAGCCGGGCCGTGGCGTCCGCCGTCCCCTCAGAAGAGGTAGAACAGCGGGAAGATGAACACCCAGACGATGTCGACGAAGTGCCAGTAGAGGCCGAAGTACTCGATCGGCCGCTCGTCGTCCAGGTAGTGGCCCTGATACGCCCGGACGAACAGGTAGATGGCGATCAGGAGGCCGATCACCACGTGGATCCCGTGGAGCCCCGTCGTCACGTAGTAGATCGACGCTTGGACCGGATCGCCGTGGGCGTTGGCGTTGATCGTCACGCCGCGGTCGAAGATCTCGTGGTTCCACTCCCACAGCTTGATCGCGAGGAACACGAAGCCGAACGCGATCGTCGCGCCGAGCGAGGCGAGGAGCCCCTGCCGGCTCTTACGGTGAGCCGCCACCAGCGCGAGGATCACGGTGAACGACGAGGTGATCAGCACGAACGTGTTGATGAGGCCGGGGAGGGACTCCGTCAGCGGCTCCCACGTCATCCAGCCGGCGTTGTACCGGACGAAGATGGCCGCGGAGAGGAACGCGCCGAAGACGATCACGTCCGACGCGAGGAAGAACCACATCCCCAGCTTCACCTTCTCGACGCCCTCGAAGGGCCACCGCTCGGCGAACTCGTTCGGCGGGGCGTAGAAGTCCTGCAGCCCCCACTTCACGCCGGACCAGACCATTCCGACCAGTCCGACGACGACGAGTATCGGGTACACGGGGTTCGAGACGTTGAGCGTGGTGCTCGCTATCGAGTCGCCGAGGACGAACGACAGCGACTCGCTGAACCCGGAGAGGCCGAGCAGCACGGTCCCGAGCGCCAGCGAGATCGCGAACGGCCAGATGCTCGCGTGGCTCGGGTGTTTGTCCCAGTACGGGTACTCCGAGATGTGCTCTTCGTGGCTGTCGCCGCCGTCCGTCGCGGCGTTGCCCTCGGCGTCGGCCTTCACCGCCGGGCCGCCGTCAGGCACGTAATCCTTCACGAACTCCAGCTTGCCCGAGGCGTACGAGGGGCGGTTGGGCCAGTTCTCCAGCGGCGGGGGCGAGGAGACCGCCCACTCCGCGGTCCGCGAGTAGTCCCACGGGTTGTCCCCGGCGGGCTCGCCGGAGACGTAGGACTTCGCGAAGTTGTAGAACATGATGAAGAAGGACAGTCCGAGCACGAACGCGCCGATCGTCCCGAACTGATGGTAGATCTGGAACTCGGGGTTGTACTCGAACACCCGGCGGGGGGTCTCCCAGCCGAGGAACATGGAGAAGTAGACCATGTTGAAGCTGATGAAGAAGATCACGAAGTGGATCTTCCCGAGCAGCTCGTCGTACATCTTCCCGGTCACTTTCGGGAACCAGTAGTAGGCCCCGCCGAACAGCGCCGTCGCACCGCCGAACATCACGTAGTGGAAGTGCGCGACCACCCAGTAGGTGCCGCGGAACTCGTAGTCGAGCACGATCGCGCCGAGGAACACCCCGGTGATGCCGCCGAGGATGAACAGCAGCAGCGCCCCGAACGCGAAGAGGAACGGCGTCGTGAACTGGATGCGACCCTTGATCAGCGTGTAGATCAGCGAGAACACCACGAGGTCGAACGGTAGCGAGATCCCGATGGTGGTCGCCATCATGAGCGTCTTGATCTCGAGGTTGATCGTCGTCAGGAACATGTGGTGCATCCAGACGAGGAACGACTGGACCGAGATCAGACAGATGGAGATGATCACCCACTTCCGGCCGACGAGCCGCCGCCCGGAGAACGTCTGGAACAGCTCCAACATCACGCCGAGCGCCGGGAAGAAGACGATGTACACCTCGGGGTGACCGAAGAACCAGAAGAGGTGGCCCCACAGCAGGGATCCCCCTTCGGTCGCGGAGAAGTACACACTCCCGAGCACGCGGTCGGACGCGAGGATGAGTCCGACCGCCAGCAGCGCCGCGAACGCGAACAGCATCATCCACACCGTCGCGAGGATGGACCAGGTGAACATCGGCATGTCCATGATCCCCATCCCTTCAGCGCGCGAGTGGTGAATGGACGTGAGGAAGTTCACCGTCGACGCCGTGATGCCGACGACGAACATGAACAGCGCGAGCACCGCCCCGGTCGACCCGATGCTTGGCGTATACATCGGGATGTTGAGCGGGGCGTACATCGTCCACCCGGCGCTGAGCGTTCCGCCCTGGAAGAAGCTGATTCCCAGCAGGATGCCCGAGAAGAGGTACATCCAGTAGGAGAGCGCGTTCAGACGCGGGAACGCGAGGTCGTCAGCGCCGATCTGGAGCGGCACGAAGTAGTTCGCGAAGCCGAATCCGAACGGCGAGAGGAACCAGAACACCATGATCAGCCCGTGTGCGGTGACGGCCTCGTTGTACGCCAGCCCGGAGAGGATCTGGCTCGTCGGGTCCCACAGCTGCATCCGGATCAGCAGCGCGAGCACCCCCCCGAACAGCAGGAAGAACAGCGCGGTGATCGTGTACAGGATCCCGATGTCCTTGTGATTCGTGGTGACGAACCAGCGCTTGACCGAGGTCGTCGGCGGAAGCTCGCTCATGCACTCACACCTCCGATGGCGGCGGCGTTAATGCTTGCGGCGCCGTCGGCGGTCACGCCGCCCTCGACGCTGGAGGAGTTACCGCCGGTCCCCTCGTACCACGTCTCCCACTCGTCTTCGGGGATGACGGTGATCTGGCTCTTCATCGCCGAGTGACCGGG
Source organism: Halorubrum sp. FL23 (assembly GCF_052439115.2). Lineage (NCBI taxonomy): Archaea > Methanobacteriati > Methanobacteriota > Halobacteria > Halobacteriales > Haloferacaceae > Halorubrum > Halorubrum sp. FL23. The sequence goes on along the minus strand of NZ_JBQVRO020000001.1, from coordinate 160,486 downwards.
GCCGCAGAGTTCGAAGCACTCGACCATGAACGTCGCCTCGCCGCCCTGCGCCTGGACCTCTTCGGAGCTCACAGAGAACCAGTTCTCGTTGGTGTCTCCGGGAATGGCGTCGGATTTTATCCGTAGCTCCGACGATCCGAAGTTGTGCCACACGTCCCGTGAGGTCACCGTGATGTCGATCCGCGTGTCGGCGGGAACGACCATCTCACCACTCTCGGTGTGACCGTTCGGGTACTCGTAATCCCAGCCGTACTGGTACCCCTCGACCATGATCTCGATGTTCTCCTCGGGAGAGTCGGGCCCCTCCTCGACGTAGAGGAGGATCCCGTACGCGTACACAACGAGACTGATCACCACGATCGCGCTCAACCCAAACGATAGGAAGAGCTTCTTTGCTTTCGGACCGCCCTGTCCCGTCGGGAGCTCGCCGACCTCCGGCGCGTCGAAGTCCTCCTTCGGCTCGCCGCCGTCGTCGCGGTACTTGTACACGTTCCACAGCGTGTACGCGACGACGATGGTTCCGATGAGGGTCCCTAACGCGAGGAAGACGAAGAAGATCTCGTCAAAGACCTCCGCCTGTGCGCGCCAGTCGCTCCCCTGTTGCAGGATGAGTGAATCTATCATGTTCGTCTCTCTGCTCTTGTACGTCCCTTAGCGAAGGCGCAGTTAACTCTTGTGTGAACCGACCGAGCGGCGAACCGCTTGGCCGTCGGAAGGACGGCAGTGCTCGGGGGAAGAGACCCGCGGTCACGACGTGTCGGGACGGGACGCTTGACCGGGTGATCGAACGGGTCGACGAGACGGGGGCTGGAGAGTCGCTCGACGAAACACACGAATCGGCGGAACATACGAAGGCTATTTGTACGCGGGAACGGACCGCCTAACAACGAACTCACCATGGTCTCACTCACGCTCTTGAGCACGGCACTGATGGGGCTGCTCGTCGTGGGCACCTTCGTCGCCGTCGCACAGATCGGCGGGAAACGCACCGCTCCCGGTGCCGAGTCAGTCAGCAGGTACGACGCGATAACCGGCGTCCTCGGCGATATCGCCCGAAAGCCGGTGACGTGGGCCGTCTCCTTCGTCGCCATCACCGTCGGGATCGGCGCGGTCGCGCTCCTCGCGGTCGGGAACTTCGGACTGCCGGAAGGGTTGTCCGGCAGCCTCCTCACCCTCGTGTACGTCGCCGTCGGGATCCTGCTGACCGGATTCGTCTTCCTCGGCGCCTACTTCGGCGCCCGCGGTCGCGGCCTCGGCAACGCCCACGGCGTCGCCGCCGGGTCGTTCGCGTCGGGGCTCGTGTTTCTCGTGCTCATCGCGGCCGAACTGCTCATCGGTCTCTTCGGCTAGCCGGTCGGACCGAACTCTCCGGATAGCCGGTCAGGCGGCGGTCGGGATCCGAGCGGGGACTCCCGGATCCGAACGGGGACGACCGACTTCGGGCCGGACCGCCGTCCGCCGGAACAGTCTGCTCTCTCGAGTCTGCTTTCTCGAAGCGCCCGTCACGAACCGCTGTGATCAGGCGACCGCGACGCCGTTCCGGGCGAGGAAGTCGCTCGCGGCCTTGATCTCGACGGGGCTCCCGATGATCCGGTAGTGGTCGTCGCCTTCGACCACCGTCACGGTGAACCGATCGCAGATGCCGTCCCGCAGCCCGTCGAGCGCGCGACGCGGGAGGACGATCTGCGTGCTGTCACGGAGACTCGACGGATCGGGCATTCGACGTGTCGTCCGTCGCAGTAAACCGGTATAATCGTGTCGAAAGATTGCCGAATCGACGCCGGCCCGCCGCCGGCGGATCCGGTCGCCGTGGGGCGGTCGCGGTCCGGGCGTGAGGGCGTCCGCCGAAAATCACGCCACCGAGGGCGGGCGACGCGATCGTGAGGCGGAAAGAACACCTTTAACGAGTCGAACGGCCGACTGTAGGTCAATGGGACTGGAGGATGAGATCGAGGACCTCCGCGAGGAGATCGCCGAGACGCCCTACAACAAGTCCACCGAGGCACACATCGGGCGGCTGAAGGCGAAGCTCGCGGAGAAAAAGGAGAAACTGGAGAACCAGTCCTCCGCCGGCGGCGGCCACGGGTACGCGGTCGAGAAACACGGGGACGCCACGGTCGCGCTCGTCGGGTTCCCGAGCGTGGGGAAGTCCACCCTGATCAACGCCCTCACCAACGCCGACAGCGAGGTGGGCTCCTACGAGTTCACGACCCTCGACGTCAACCCCGGCATGCTGCAGTACCGCGGCGCGAACATTCAGATCCTCGACGTGCCGGGGCTGATCGAGGGCGCCGCGGGGGGACGCGGGGGCGGCAAGGAGGTGCTCTCCGTCGTCCGGACCGCGGACCTCGTGGTGTACGTCCTCTCCGTGTTCGAGATCGAGCAGTACGACCGGCTGAGCGAGGAGCTGTACAACACCAACATCCGCCTCGACACGGAGCCGCCCAACATCAACATCCGGAAGACCCACAAGGACGGGATCGGGGTGACGATGAGCGACGACGTGAGCCTCGACGAGAACACCGTCAAACAGGTGCTCCGCGAGTACGGCTACGTCAACGCCAAGGTGACGATCCCCCACGACCTCACGATCGACGAGCTGGTCGACGCCGTGATGGACAACCGCGAGTACCTCCCCTCGATGGTCACCGTCAACAAGGCCGACCTCATCGACAAGGAGTACCTCCCGACGGTCGAGGCGGAGCTCCGCGAGCGCGGACTCGACCCCGACGACGTGATCTTCATCTCCGCCGCGAAGGAGCGCGGGCTCGACGGGCTCAAAGAGCGGCTCTGGGAGGAGCTCGGTCTCATCCGGATCTACATGGACAAGCCGGGCCGCGGCGTGGACTACGAGGAGCCGCTGGTCCTCTTCGAGGGCGACACGGTCGGCGACGCCTGCGCGAAGATCGGCGGGGAGTTCGACGACCGGTTCAAGTTCGCCCGCGTCTCCGGCCCCAGCGCGAAACACGACGACCAGCAGGTCGGCAAGGGACACGAACTGGCCGACGAGGACGTGCTCCGCATCGTCGCGCGGAAGTAACCGGGTTCGGTCCGAAGTAACCGAGCTCGGTCGGACACGGTCGGTCACCGCGAGGCCCGACCGAAAGGCGCTTTTCGCGCGGCCGCGACGCACCACCATGATCACGGTCGCGCTGGCGGGCAAGCCGAACGCCGGCAAGTCCACCTTCTACACCGCCGCCACGATGGCCGACGTCGACGTGGCGAACTACCCGTTCACGACGATCGACGCCAACCGCGGAGTGACTCACGTCCGCACCGAGTGCCCCTGTCTCGACCGCGACGAGCGCTGCGGCAACGAGAACTGCCGGGCCGGGAAGCGGTACGTCCCCGTCGAACTCCTCGACGTGGCCGGGCTCGTTCCGGGCGCCCACGAGGGGAAGGGCCTCGGTAACCAGTTCCTCGACGAGCTGACGAACGCGGACGTGGTGTTGAACGTCGTCGACGCCTCGGGGGCGACCGACGCGGAGGGCGAGCCCGTGGCGGTCGGCGCGCACGACCCCCTCGACGACGTGGACTTCATCGAGGAGGAGATGGACCTGTGGCTCGCGGGGATCGTCGACCGCAACTGGGAGGGCGTCGAGCGCCAGTCGCGCTCGCCCGACTTCGATCTCGAGGCGGCGGTCACCGATCTGCTCACGGGGTTCGGCGCCACCGAACACGACGTGACGGCGGTCCTCCGCGGACTGGAGTACCCCGACGACCCGAAGCAGTGGACCGACGACGACCGCGAAGACCTCGCGCGGGCGATCCGGCGCCGGACCAAACCCATCGTCGTCGTCGCCAACAAGGTCGACGCCGCGCCCGAGGGGGCGATCGACCGGCTCCGCGAGGGGACGGACAAGCCGGTGGTGCCGGCCACGGCCGACGGGGAGCTCGGCCTGCGCCGCGCCGCTGAGGCCGGCGTCGTCGACTACGATCCGGGCGACGACGGGTTCGACGTGGTCGGCGACGTCTCGGACGGCCAGCGCGAGGGGTTAGAGGCGATCCGCGGCGCGATGACTGACCACGGCGGCACCGGGGTCCAGACCGCGCTGAACGCGGCGGTGTACGACCTGCTCGACCGGATCACCGTCTACCCGGTGCAGGACGCCTCCAAGTGGACGGACGGGACCGGAAACGTCCTCCCGGACGCGTTTCTCCTCCCGTCGGGCGCGACGCCGCCCGACCTGGCGTACGCGGTCCACACCGACATCGGTGAGGGGTACCTCCACGCGGTCGACGCCCGCTCCTCGCGCCGGATCGGCGAAGGGCACGAGCTCTCGGAGGGCGACGTGGTGAAGATCGTCTCGACCGCGGGGCCGTAATCGGGGCTGCGGCGGGTGTCGCCGTCGGCGGACCCCGACTCACTCCGGCGGTCGCGCGTACGTCACCGGCTTCGGCTCGAAGCCCGCGCCGCGGTAGAAGCGTCGCGCGCCGTCGTTGCGCCACTCGCAGGAGGCGGTGAGGGAGTCACGGTCGGCCTCGCGGGCCAGCTCTTCGACCCGTTCGACGACCGCCGTGCGACCGACAGGCACATGCGGATCGCCCGAGACTGGCCGGTAGATGCTCGGGCTGGAGCACGACTTCCGGATCGTCGACACCCGCGCGACGCTCGACCCCGACGAGTCGTCGGTAGCGACCCACGGGCGGGACATCTCTCCCGAGCTGCTGGAACGTGAGATGCTGCAGGCCGGCGTCGTCCGCGCGGTCGCGAGCCCGGGGCGGCGCGCGCCCGAACAGAGCTACCTCCGGGCGAACAACGCCGTCGCGCGGCTCTCGATCGACCGGCCGTTCGTCGCGTTCGCGCGGCTCAACGGCCCTCGAGATCCGGGAAGCGGTCCCGTTTCCGCGGTCAGGAACCTCCGCGCCGAGCGCGACGACCACCACGCGCGCCCGGACGATGTCGAGCAGTACTCCTACGACGACCGCTTCCACGGGTTCACCCTCGTCCCGCACGTCGACGGGCTCCCGAACGAGGACGTGCTCACCCGGCTGGAGGCCGCGGATCTCCCGGTGATCGTCCACGCCGGCACGGAGTTCCCGCCCGCGGCGGTCGAGCGCGAACTGCTCGACTACGACATATCGATCGTGCTCGCCAGCTTCGGCGGCTACCCCCTTGACGCCGACCTGATGAACGAGACCCTCGACCTGTTGGCGGAGTACGACCGACTGTACGTCGAGACAAGCGCCGTGCGGTATCGGGAGGTGCTCGAGCGGGGAGTTTTGGAACACCCCGACCGCGTCCTCTTCGGCTCCGGCGCGCCCGACGTGCATCCGAACGTCGGCGTGATGGAGGTGCTCACCCTCGACGTCTCCGAGGATCTGATGCGCCGCGTGTTCGCGAAGAACCCCGCCCGGCTGATCCCCGCGCTCGCCGAGGGGGCCGACGTCTGAAGCGACGGGCACTTGGCGCGGGGTCGCGGACCGAGGTTGCATGAGCGACGCCGAGAACGCCGGTCCGAACGACGCCGAGTCCGCGGGCGACCCCGGCGACGACGCTCTCGTCGAGGTCGTCCGCGCCGTCGGCCACGAGCACGTCACGGCCGAGCACGCGAGCACCCTCGAGCTCACGACCGACGACTGGCTCACCCCCGCCGGCGACTGCATCGTCGGCGTCGAGGCCGACCGCACGCCGCGCGAGTTCTCCGCCGCGTTCCGCGACGCGTGTCGGGACGCGACCGCGACGATCACGGCGACGGTCGCCGTCGGCGAGCCGACCGACGACGCGGTCGACATCGATTCCCCCGCCCACGTCGACGAGATCGTCGGCCGCGGCGACCCCGACCTCACGCTCCTCGACGATCGGTCGATGGTCGGGCGGACCAGCGACTACACCGACGACGAGCGCACGATCTTCGTCGACGGCGACGGCGCCGCCGCGGATCTCGACCGGGACCTCGTGGCCGCGCTCGCCGAGGGCGCGCCGGTCGCGCTGCGGCTGGCAGTCGAGTCCGCCGACTGACCGGGCGGGACGCCGCTCTCGGTCTCAGATCGGAAGCTCCGCGTCTGCGCCGACCACGCGATCGACCTCCTCGGGCGCGCGCCAGTCGGTCGTCCGTTCCAGCAGCTGCACGACCATCTGGCCGGTCGCGCCCCAGACGGTGTAGCCGTCGACGTGGAAGAAGTGGATGCGGTGATCGCCGTACTCCGGGTGACCCGTGCGACGCTCCGTCTCGTAGTTCGCGGGGTCGGTCAGCCCGCTGACGGGCAGCACGGCCACCTCGGCGACCTCCGACTCGTCGGGGACGTACTCGCGGTCGGGCGCGACTCCGACGAAGGGGCGGATCCGGTAGGCGGAGGAGGTCCGGGTGTCGTCGAGCCGCCCAACGACGTCGACCTCGTCGGCCCGCATGCCGACCTCCTCGTTGGCCTCGCGGAGCGCGGTGTCCGTCAGGGTGCGGTCGATCGGCTCGCGGCCGCCGCCGGGGAAGCTCATCTGTCCGGGGTGTCTCCCAAGGTGGGCCGCGCGCTTGGTGAACAGCATGTGGGCCTCGCCGCCCCGCTTGATGACCGGTGCCAGCACGGCCGCCTCGCGACGCGCTCGGGTCACCTCGTTGGGCGTGTGTCGGCGGAGCCCCGTCAGGTCCATGTCGGCCGTAGGCGCTCGGGCGGGGTTAACGTTTCTCCGTGTTCCGGCGGTCTGAAACGACCCGTCGAGGGCGTCCCCCGGCCGCGCGGCTTCGGACGTTTTAAGCACGCGACCCACCCTTCACTGGACAATGAGCGACGACGACCAGGAGCTCGGGATCACCGAGTCCAAGTCACACAACACCGGCGAGTGGTACGCCGAGGTCGTACAGAAGGCGGGGCTGGCGGACTACGGCCCCGAGGGGATGAGCGGCTTCATCGTCACCCGTCCGCGCGCGTACGCCGTGTGGGAGCGACTGCAGGGGTTCCTCGACGCGAAGTTCAAGGACACGGGCGTCCAGAACGCCTACTTCCCGATGTTCATCCCCGAGTCATACCTCGAACGGGAGAAGGACATCGTCGAAGGGTTCGACCCCGAGGTCGCGTGGGTGACCGAGGCGGGCAACAAGGAGCTCGACGAGCGGCTCGCGGTCCGCCCGACCTCCGAGTCGATCATCACCCCGTACATCAGCCAGTGGGTCCGGAGCCACCGCGACCTCCCGCTGCGCGTGAACCAGTGGTGCTCGGTCGTGCGCTGGGAGGCGACGGAGACGAAGCCGTTCTTCCGCACGAAGGAGTTCCTCTGGCAGGAGGGCCACACAGCCCACGCGAGCGCCGAAGACGCCTGGGAGGAGACGATGACGCGGCTCGACCAGTACGCCTCCGTCTACGAGGACCTCCTGGCGATGCCCGTGCTGAAGGGCCAAAAGCCCGACCACGACAAGTTCCCCGGCGCGGAGACGACCACGACCGTCGAGGCGCTGATGCCCGACGGGAAGTCGGTGCAGGCGGGTACCTCCCACCACCTCGGGCAGTCGTTCGCCGAGGCGTTCGACATCACCTTCTCCGACGAGGACGAGGAAGAGCGGCTCGCTCACACCACCTCGTGGGGGCTCTCGTGGCGCGCGCTCGGCGCGCTGATCATGACGCACTCCGACGAGCAGGGGCTCGTGCTCCCGCCCGGCGTCGCCCCCGAGCAGGTCGTCGTCGTCCCGATCTGGCAGGAGGACACGAAAGACGACGTGCTGGAGTACGCTCAGGGCGTCGCCGACGACCTCGACGACGCGGGGATCCGCGTCGAGCTTGACGACCGCGACGAGCGCAACCCCGGCTTCAAGTTCAACGAACACGAGCTCAACGGCGTCCCGCTCCGGATCGAGATCGGTCCCCACGAGGTGGAGGACGGCGAGCTCACCCTCGTCCACCGTCCCGACGGTGAGAGCGTCGTCGAGGAGCGCGACGGGGTCGTCGAGACGGTCCACGACCACTTCGACGAGGTGTACGCGAAGCTGTACGCCGCCGCCGAGGAGACCCTCGACGGCGAGGTGCGGGAGGCCGACGACCGCGCCGACATCCTCGGTACGCTGGGCCAGCACGGCGGCTACGTGAAGGCGCCGTGGTGCGGCGACGAGGACTGCGAAGCGCCGATCAAGGAGCCGATGGCCGCCGAGATCGTGATGGTCCCGTTCGACGAGGAGGACCCCCTCGCCGAGGGAGACCACGACGAGACCTGCGCGATCTGCGACGACGACGCCGAGCGGACGGCGTACTTCGCGAAGTCGTACTGACGCCGGGCGGGAGAGCCTCCCCCTCGCAGTCTCGCGTTTAATCCGCGTTGATCCGGCTTAACGGAGATGGGTATATATACGGATACGTCGCGTACCGTCAGGTAATGAATCGGAGGATCGCGCTCGTCGCCGTCGCGGTCGTGCTGGTCGGCGTGGCCGGACTCGCCGCAGCCGGTCCGGTCGGGACCGCAGTCGCGCAGGACGACCCGGTGGCGACGAACGGGACGGACGGGGGCAACGAGACGGCGAACGGGACCGACATCAGCCCCGGAGAGCGGTTCTCCGGCGTGATCGGGGTCCAGCAGGCCGAGATCTCGGGCGAGGTCGATTCCCGCGCGTTCGAGGTCGCGCTCAACCGGACGGAGGCGCCCGACGAGCGGGCCGCGCTGGTCGCCGGGCGGCTGAACGGAACGGCGGAGCGGTTGTCCGAAATCGAGCGGCGCCAGCGGGAGCTCCGCGACCGCCGCGAGGCCGGCGAGCTGAGTCAGGGCGCGTTCGCCGCCCGCATGGCGGAGACGAGCGCTCGGGCCGAGACGATCAAGCGCGAGGCGAACCGGAGCGCCGTTGTCGCCCGCGACCTCCCGGAGGCGGCGAGAGCGAACCGCGGGCTCAACGAGGAGCGGATCACTGAGCTCCGCGAGCGGGCGAGCGAGGCGAGCGGCCCCGAGGTCGCGGCCATCGCTCGCGGCGTCGCCGGCAACGGCGTGGGCGGTCCGCTGGCGTCCGACCGACGCGGTCCGCCGGACGGCGCGGGCGCCGGTGAGGGCCCCCAGCGCGGGGGCGGACCGGGAGCTGACGACCGTTCGGGTCCAGGCGACGGACCGGGAGCCGGCAACGGACCGGGGGACCGCGGCAACGGGACTGACGCCGACGGCAACGCCACCGACGACTCGACGAATGCGGTCCGGAATCCGACGGGCGAGGACGGAGACGGCGCGAACGGGCGCAGCGGCGCCGGTCAGGGGGTCGGAAGCGGTGACGGGAACGCGACGAGCCCGCGCGACGACCCGTCCGCGCCCGGCGGGGACGGCGCTGATGGCGGAGACGGCGCTGATGGCGGAGACGGCGCTGATGGCGGAGACGGCGCTAACGGCGGCGACGGCGAGGACGGACCGAGTGGGAGCGAGAGCACCCCCGGCGCTGACGGCGGCGACCGATCGGGCGGTACCGGGGACGGTCCCAGTGCTGACGGCGGCGACCGATCGGGCGGTACCGGGAACGGTCCCGGCGCTGACGGCAGCGACCGATCAGGCGGCAACGGACGGGACTCCGGCACCGACACCGTGATCGCCGTCGGTCCGGTCACAGAGCGTCTCGCCGGGCCGCTGACGGACGGGGCGGACTTCCTCAGACGCGTCGTCGGTATCGATGGATAGGCGCGGGTCGATCGGGTCCCGCCGCGGGATGACCGCGAGCGAGCGAATCGGCAGTCACCCGCGCCCAATCGGAGGATCGCGCGGGGGCCGGCCTCACGACCGTCCGCACTCCTGAGATGGGAAGCGATTTATCGGAGCCTCGTAACTATCCGTCCGTGCAGCGAACGGTGCTCCTCGTCGTCGCGGTCGTCGCCTGCGCGGGCTTCGCGTCGATCGGAGCCGCACAGAGCGGGGCCGGTGTCCCCGCCGGCGGCTTCGGACAGATGGATGTCAGCCCGGACGACATCCTGATCGAGGCCACCGTCGAACCCGACGGCGACGCCGTCTGGGAGACGCAGTACCGCGTCCGGCTCGCGAACGACGACGAAGAGCAGGCCTTCGAGGAACTCCGAACGGACGTGGAGTCGGACCCGGACGCGTACACGGGGCGGTTCGGCGAGCGCATGCGCGCGACGGCCGCCACCGCCGAGAACGCGACGGGCCGGGAGATGAACGTCACGAACGTCACGGTGACCGCCGAGCGGCGCGAACTCCCGCAGTCGTACGGCGTGCTCACGTACCGGTTCGAGTGGAGCAACTTCGCGGCCGTCGACGGGGACCGACTCGTCGTCGGCGACGCGATCGACGCGCTGTTCCTCGACGAAACCACGTCGCTCATCGTCTCGTGGGAGGAGGGCTACCGGCTCGGCGACGCGTCGCCGACGCCGACCGAGACCCGCGACAGCGCGGTCGTCTGGCAGGGGCCGGTCGACTTCACGGAAGGCCAGCCGCGCGTGGCGATCGAGCCGGAGGGCCGCGCCGCCGGCCCGTTCGTCTTCGCCGCGGTCGGACTCCTCGCGGCGGTCGTCGCGGTCGTCGGCTACCGGCGCCGACCGTGGGGCGGGTCGGAGCCCGAACGCTCGTCGGACGCGCCGACCGCGACGGCTGACTCGGCGGCGACCGATTCGGGCGACGAGCACGACGCGGAGGCCTCCGAGGGCGCGGCGGCCGCGACGGCCGCGACCGATGCCGGCGGAGACGACGGCTCCGAGGATGGAACCGAGCGCGACGAGAGCGGGGCTGAAGGCGAGGCCGACGCCGACTCGGCGCCGCCGATCGACGACGACCTGTTGAGCAACGAGGAGCAGGTGCTCCGGCTCATCGAAGCCAACGGCGGGCGGATGAAACAGAAGCAGGTCGCCGAGGAGCTCGACTGGACCGCCGCCAAGACGAGCCAGGTGGTGACGGGACTCCGCGACGAGGACGACCTCGACGGGTTCCGGCTCGGGCGGGAGAACGTTCTCTCGCTCCCCGACTACGACGCGGCGGCGGACGCCGGCGAGGAGACCGAGCGCGACGACGACGAGGAGTAGCGCTCTCGTTACAGATCTCGTGACCGCCCGAGATGTTGGAGGTCGCCGCCGCACTCACAGGTGCCGCTCGTCTCCGAGCGCGCACCGCATTTGAAACACTCGTACAGTTCTTGACCGCTCACCTCTGATTCTGGTCGCATATGATGACATACGATACCGAGTGTCATAGAAACAACCCTAATATTCTTTACAGAGTATAATCAGGCACCGGGCGCTCTGTGAACGAACGATCGGTTCGGCGAGAGACGCGAACCGGACAGAAAGCCGGAGGAGGGATTTGAACCCTCGACCTATTCCTTACGAAGGAATCGCTCTGCCAGCTGAGCTACCCCGGCGCGCATCTTACCATTCCCGAACGGAAAAATAAGGGTTCCGAAACCGCGACGCCACGGTCCGCGAGATCACGCGACATCTCCCGGTTCCGGCCCGTCGATCGCGACCGAACCAGAGTTTGCGTTCGTTTTGAAATACTCTGGTTATCGGTTGGAACACAGTGCACAGTAAGCGATCGTCACAGGAATATAAGGAAAAAGCATATATACTTGTTCGGGCTTCATCTGAGACGTGACCACACCGGTCGTGTGCCGTGATGGCGGGGATCAACTCCCCCGACGGTGTCTGCCCGGTCGGAGCCCGTACCGGGCGTCGCTCGTCCCGCCGGTCGCGACCCCCACCGCGACCCGGCGCGACTGTCACCACTATCAGTGATCCGACACGGCCGACGTGTAGCTCACGTCTCCGACGTGCCAAGCGCGAAATCGCCTCTGGCCCCGACCCCCTCACGGCCGTAGACTCTTGTCATGTGACGGGCCCGTAGCCGTCCCGACCCGGCAGCGGGTCGGGACGGCGGTCATGCTGTCGATACCGACGCGCCACCTCGCCAGCGGTCGCCGGCGATCGGGGCGTCCGAATCAGGCGGAGAGTCCGTCGAGGCGTTCCCCCCTCCTAGAAGCGCCGCCGGAGCGCACTCACGACCGCCGAGAGCCCGCTCACCGCGGCTCCGAACCCACCAGCGAGTCGAACCTCCGCCGGCGCGGTCCCGAGCTCGCGGGAGACCGCTCCTGGGCGGGCGTCGGCGCCGACGAGCGCGACGGTTCGCCCCCGGACACGGATCTCGGCGGTGAGGTCCGTCCCGGTCAACAACGCGGCGAGGCCACCGGCGTCAGCGTCGTCCGGCAGGCTCCGAGCGACCCGGATCGCGTCGCGGACCGTCTGCACCTCGACGAACAGGCGGTCTCCAGTCGATCGAACGTCGAGATCGACGCCCTCGACGGTAAGCGTCAGGTCGTCTGTGGTAACTGAGAGCGGTGCCCGCGCGTCAGTCTCGTTCACGGGTCGTGACCCGAACGGTGCCGTCGAGGCGCCAGTTGGCGTGTTCGACGTCGTCGCCGGTGCCGCTCGGGACATCGACGGTCATCTCCTCGAACTCGTAGACGATCTCCGCGTTGCGGCCCGTCAGCCGATCGTAGAGGCCGATGGCGAGGTCCGGCCACGTCGTCGTCTCATCGATGCGCTCTTCGGGGTCCGCACTATCACTCATACACGATACCACGGGTTACAGTACCATAAAGATGTCACTCTAGCAAAACTACGCCCGTGCCACTCCTTACGGACCACCGACGCACGAATTCTCGAGGTGTTCGGTGACTGTTCGCAGGTGTGGGCGACGTGGGGTGCACACCGGCGGGGACGCGCTTCAGGCTCGCGTCAGCCTGACATCTAGACACACGTTGTACTCGTGGGGGGCGTACGACCGGACGACGTGTTCGGTCTCGACGGTCACGTCGTACGCATCGCCGGCGGCCGCGCGGATCGCCCGCGTTCCGGGGCCGAACGGGTCGTCCTCGTGTTGGATGTCGTAGTAGTGGACGACACAGTCGTCGCCCGCCAGCCGGACGGCGGCGTCGAGGAACTCGTCGGCGGAGTGCGGAAGGTTCATCACGAGTCGGTCGGCGCTCCCGGCGTGGTCGGCGGCGATCTCCCGCACGTCGCCGGCGATCGCGGTCACGCGGTCCGCCACCCCGTTGCGCTCGGCGTTCTCCCGGAGGTACTCGATCGCGTGCTCGTTGAGGTCACAGGCGACTACGTCGGCTCCGCGGGCGGCCATCGGGACGGCGTAGGGCCCGACGCCGGCGAACATGTCGACGACGGTCTCGTCGGAGCCGACCTGCTCGATCACGCGGTGGCGCTCGGTGGCGAGCCGCGGCGAGAAGTACACCTCAGCCACGTCCAGCAGGAACTCGTGGCCGTACTCGCGGTGGACCGTCTCGGTGCCGTTCCCCGCCAGCACGTCCCAGCGCCGGACGCGCAGTTCGCCCTCGATCGGGGAGGCCCGGTTGAGCACCGTCTCGCAGGGCACGTCGGAGGCCATCACCGCCTCGGCGATCTCGCGGGCGCGTTCGTCGTCGTCCTCGTCGACGATGACGATGTCGCCGAGCCGCTCCAGCGAGGGCTCGTAGCCGAGGATCGAGGCGGGTGTCCGCGGACGGTCGCGCTCGGCGGCGTCGCGCTCGACGATCGTCGCGGCGAGGTCGGCGGGAGCCGCGTCGGGGTCCGTGACGGGGATGTAGATCGTGTCGCCGTCGACCGCGATCTCGTGGTCGCCGTCGAGGGCGTCGGCGTCGGCGAGCCGCTCGCGGACCGTCTCGCCGCGCTCGCGCTCGACCGCGACGCAGGGAACGCTCATTGTCGCGGGAACGCGGGGGGGGCCATAAACGCTGACGCTTTGGCGGTCGGTGGCCCTTCGGTGGCCGAGGACGCTTCGGGGCCGGAGGCGCTTCGCGAGGTCGGGCCGAATCAGTCGAACGGGTATCGCGCGGTCGCTCCGCACTCGCGACAGCGGACGACCACCCGGCCGGGTCGGAGCCGGACCCGGCTCGTCTTCCCCGGTCGGAGGTAGACGCCGCAGTCGTCGCAGGTCTTCCGGGAGAACTCGGCCGGGACGCCACAGCGGTTCCGCTCCGCGATCCGCCGCGCGAGCGCGACGTACTCCCGCGCGCGGTCGTATTCGCCGTCGACGACGGCTTCGCGGGCGAGCGTCAACAGCCGGTCGATCCGTTCCGACGGGATCCCCATACCTCGCCGGGGGTGACCGACCGGCAAAGTCGTTGCCATCGAGGAGCGTCGCTCCGGACGCGACTGGAACGCGCCCCGTCGCCGCGCTCCCCAACCCGCACGCTTTTTTATCGGTCCGCGCGAACGACGCGCCATGAAGGAATCCCTGATGGACGTCGTCTGCTGCCCGCTCGACAAGGCCGACTTGGACCTCGACGTCGACGATCGGGACGGCGAGGAGATCCTCGCGGGGACGCTCACCTGCACCGAGTGCGGCGAGGCCTACCCGATCGAGGACGGCATCCCGAACCTCCTCCCGCCGGACATGCGCGAGGAGGCGACGGCGTAGGGCGCAGACGCCGCTCCCGTCCCCGGCTGCCGACCGCCCGTTCCGTACTGCATCTTTTTTTAGTGTGAGTGCGTCGACCCGAGCGTGTCGACACTCTCCGTCGAACTGAACGGGGACGCGGTCCACTCGATCCGGGCGCCCGCTCGGTTCGAAACGACCGGCCCGTTCGCCGTCGCGCTCGAGAACGCGGGCCGCTCTACGCACGTCCACCTGCACTTCGACGACGACCTCGACCGGGTCGCTTCGGTGACTGAGACGAACCACTTCGTCGACGACGAGGCCACGAAACACGTCCACGTCTCCGTCGACGACGCGTCGGAGCCGGTTCGGGGAAAGCTGAAGATCGTCACCGGCTACGGCTCGGAGACCCGGTACGTGGACCTTCGGCTCGAACCGCCCGAAGAGACCGTCCCCGAGGAGGTCGTGGTCGACGATGCGTTCACGAAACCCCCGGAGCGCCCGCCGGAGGTCCCGCCCTCGCAGCGCGCGGCGAACGCGGTCGACCGGCTGATCGAGCGCGGCGGCGTTCCCGGGGCGATCGCCGCGTTCCTCGCGCTGGCCGCGGGCGTCGCCGTCGCGCTCGCGCTCGACAGTGCGATCGTCACCGCGGTCGTCGCCGTCGTGCTGATGGTGTCGATCGGAACGGTGCTTCTGGCGGCGTGGTGACGGGAGCGGGCGGGTGGTGTGGCGTTCTCCTCGCCGCCGACCGCTCCCGCCGATCGCCGCGAATCCGGGCGCTTTTAACCGTGCCAGCGGAACGATCGCGCATGAGCTTCGAGAAGGAAGACGAGGTCGTCCTCCACGACAAACACAGCGACTACGACGGTGAGGCGGGCACGATCACGCAGGTGATGGAGACGATGTTCGGCGACGCGACCTACACGGTCAGCTTCGAGGACGGGCAGGAGACCGGCGTCCCCGAGGACGCCCTCGACGCCGTCGAGAGCGAGGAGTAACTCCTTTTCCCGACCCGCATGGCCAAAGTCCCCTTCCACTACGTCGACCTCCGGGCGTTCGCGTACGCCACCGAGGACGAAAAGCGGGTCGCGGACGCCCTCCGGACGTTCCTCCCCGAAGACGTCGAGCTGGACCGCGTCGAGAACGTCGGTCACCACGGCGACCGGATCGCCGTGCTCTCGGCTCGCATCGAGAACGCCGACGGAATGCGTCACGTCCTCGACCGACTCTCCGAGCTCGACGAGGTCGACCGCGTGATCGACGAGCTCGACCAGCGGGTCGACGACAACTGCGCGCTGTTCCTCCGCGTCGACAAGCAGGCCGCGTTTCGCGGCGAGGTCCGGCTCGGCCCCGGAGTCACCGTCCGCGCGAAGGTCGAGGCGTACCCGGCGAAGAAGGAGGCCGCCGTCGAGAACGCCCGAGAGACGCTGTCGCGACTGCGGGACGACGACACGTAGCCGGGCTCCTCACAGGTAGCCGAGTTCCCCCGTCGCCCCGTCGGCGTGGATTTTTATCATCGCCTACCGTCGACCCGTCCATGAGCGACCCGTTCGTCGTCGTCGGTGCGGACGCCGCCGGGCTGAGCGCGGCCAGCAAGTGTCGCCGCGAAGCGCCCGACCGCGAGGTCGTCGTCTTCGAGAAGGGACGATGGATCTCGTACGCCTACTGCGGAATGCCGTACTTCATCGAGGGGCGCATCGAGCGCATGTCGAACCTCCTCTCGCTCTCGCCGAGCGAGGTCGACGAGCGCGGGATCGACCTCCGGCGCGGCCACGAGGTCGTCGGCGTCGATCCGGACGCGAACACGGTCACCGTCGAGACCGCCGCGGGCGACACTCTTGAACAGAGCTACGGCGACCTGCTCGTCGCCACGGGCGGCCGCGCGTCGACCGGCGCCTTCGACGTGCGCGGGCTCGACGGCGCCTTCACGCTCCACAGCATGGACGCCGCGGCCGCGATCGACGCGTACATCGCCGAGCCGGAGGCCTACGACCCCGCCCGCGCCGACGTGAGCGCGGTCGACCGCGAGCGCGTCGACCGCAACGCCTCGATGCCCGCCCCCGAAACGGCGGCGATCGTCGGCGGCGGCTACGTCGGGATCGAGATGGCCGAGGCGCTCGTCGGGCGCGGGCTCGACGTACATCTCTTCCACCGCTCCGGACACCTCCTCTCGGACTTCGGCGAAGCCGTCGGCGAGCGCGTCGAGACCGAACTGACGGAGAAGGGCGTGACGGTCCGCACGGACGCCCCCGTCGACGGGCTCGTCGGCGACGACCGGATCGAGGGCATCGCCTTCGACGGCGCGGACGGTGTGGAGACGCTCCCGGTCGACTTCGCGGTCGTCGGCGTCGGGATCCAACCGAACACCGAACTCCTCAACGGGACGGGAGTCGACCTGGGCGCCGGCGGCGCGATCCGCACCGACGAGTACGGCCGGACCAGCCTCCCCGACGTGTACGCCGCGGGCGACTGCGCGACCGCGATCCACGCCGTCACGGGCGAGGAGGCGTGGATGCCGCTCGGGCTCACCGCCAACCGGGCCGGCCGAGCGGTCGGTGCCACGGTCGCCGGCGACCCCTCGCCGGTGGGTGAGATCGCCAGCACCGCGGCCGTGAAGGCGTTCGACATGGAGGCGGGCCGAGTCGGTCTGATCGACGCGGCGGCGGCCCGCGAAGCGGGGTTCGACCCGGTCCGCGAGACGGTGACTGCCGGCTCGCGCTCCGGCTACTACCCCGGCGCGGCGCCGACCGACGTGACGCTCGTCGCCGACCGCGACACGGGGCGGCTCATCGGCGGGAGCATCGTCGGCCCCGACCGCGCCGCGATCCGGATCGACACGCTCGCGACCGCGCTGGAGGCGGACATGACCGTTCCGGAGGT
Source organism: Halorubrum sp. FL23 (assembly GCF_052439115.2). NCBI lineage: Archaea > Methanobacteriati > Methanobacteriota > Halobacteria > Halobacteriales > Haloferacaceae > Halorubrum > Halorubrum sp. FL23. Next base: position 143,322 of record NZ_JBQVRO020000001.1, on the reverse strand, counting down.
CGAGCGGTTGGACCTCGCGTACGCGCCCCCGTTCTCGCCGGTGTGGGACCCGATCCTCGTCGCTGCGAAGGTGCTCAACGGCGCGCTCGACGACGACTGACGGTGCGACTCAGTCGTCCGCGCCTGCGCTTCCGTCGGCGGGGGACGAATCGCTCCCGGTCGGACCGTCGCCGATTCCGCTGACGACGCGCCCGACCGCGTAGCCGGCGGCGCCGACCGCGACCGCGCCTGCCGAGGCGACGCCCAGCGGCTCGATCAGCGCTGCGAGGAAGGGGACGGGGTCGGCGAACGGGAGCGTGTACGGCGCCGGGCCGACCGTCCGCAGGAGGACCGCTGCAAAGGGGCCGTACGCGAGGAGGGCCGCGGGGAGCACGCCCCCGCCGACCGCGGCGAAGGCGGCGACGCCGATCGCGGTCAGGACCGCTATCCCCCCGGCGACGGGAGCGGCGAGGCTCTGCGGGACGCCCGTCGCACCGAGCGAGGCCGCCGCCGCGGTGGCGATCGAGACCGCGTCGAAGGCGACGTAGGAGACCGCGAAGCCGACCGCGCTCCAGACGGCGGCGCGTTCGAACCCCGTCTCACCGAGCGCGACGCGGGCGGCGCGGCGCCCGGATCCGTCGTCCGTCGTCATTCCGGGCGAGTCGCGCCCCGCCCCTCCCGTTCGGGGGTGAGGTTGCCGTGTTCGTCGATCTCGCCGGCGACGATCCGGGTCGAGGAGATGCGTTCGCCGTCCTCGGCCGGGACGTGGTCGACCACGACGAGTTCGAGGGGGTCGTGGCCGCGCTCTCGGCGGATCTCGTTGATCTGGTCGCCGCCGTCTCTCGTCTCCGGGGACACGATCAGCGCGTCGAACTCGGGCTCGACCGCGATGCCGGTCGGATCCGTCAGCTTGCGGACCTCGAACTCGCGGTCGTGTTCGTCGGCGAGCCCGGACAGCTCGGCTTCGAGGTCGCGCTTGCGCCGGTCGTACGGGCGGACGTACCGCTCGACGTGGCGGGTCTTCGGCGCGAGCTCGTCCGACGTGAGTCCGACGGTCACGTCACCCAGCTCGAACGCCCGTTCGAACAGCTTCCGGTGGCCGTCGTGAACGGGATCGAACGTACCACCCAGCGCGACGTTCATGCACACTGATTGCGCGGACGGGACTTAAAACGTCTCGAAGCGGGAGCGAACGAGTGCGCCCTACCGGTCGTCGCTGTCGGCGTCTCCTTCGCCGTCGTCGCTGTCGGCGTTGCCGTCTACTTCGCCGTCGTCGCCGTCGCCGTCTACTTCGCCGTCGTCGCCGTCGACAGATATCTGGACCGGCTCCGCGTCGCCGTCGGGCGACTCGCCGCCGAGCCGCCGATCGAGGTTGAACACGGCGTTGAGCTCCCGCTGCACGTCGCCGACGACGCCCTGTACCAGCTCGCTCGGGGCGATCGCCTCGTACTCGTAGGGGTTGTTGCCGGCGCCGCTGGCCTCGCGCTTGTCGCGTTCGACGGTTCCCTCGTCGTGGAGCTCCGCGAGCGCCTCGCGGACCGTGCTCGGGTAGAGGCCGGTGCCGTCGGCGACCTCGTCGCTCGTGCTGTTTGGGTTGTCGCGGAGGAAGACGTAGATCCGCGCGCGCGTCTCGGTGTCGAGCAGCCACGACAGGAGGTCGACGACGTTGTCGTCGAACCCCTTGACGGCCTTGTCCGCGCCCTCTCCGAGCCGTTCCTTGGTCTTCCGGAGCTCCTCGCGGGTTCGATCGGTCGGCGACTCGTCGTCGGCGCCGTCGCCGTGATCGTCTGTAGTCATACCGGAATTTGGGGTCCGCGCGCCCAAAAGCGTTTCTCGTCGTTTCGGTTCCAACGGAACGCGTTCCGGCTTCTCGCTCACACGAACCGCGTCCTGCCCTCCCGCTCACGGCGACAACACGAGATCCTCGCAGAGCGCGTCGAGGCCCCTCTCGTCGCGGAGCCGGCGCTGGCGCCGACTGCCGCTCTCGGCGTCGTACACCGCGCGGATCCCGTCGATCCCGAGCCGATCGCACTCGGTGGCGACCACGTCGCCCAGCGAGACCGTCTCCTCGCCGTCTCGGGTGATGAAGGAGGCGTCGTGGCCGCGCCGAATCGCCCGCCACTTGTTCTCGTCTAACAGTTCTCGGCGGAGCGTCGGCGGGGACTCGCCGTCCGCGTAGCGCTCGGCGTAGTCGACGACGAGGGCGTGGACGTACTCGACCATCGCGAGGGTGACCGCCGGGTCGCGCTGGGCGTCGGGCGCGCGCACTTCGACCGTGCCGTGGCCGGTGTGGGGGCGCACGTCGAACCAGAGCTCGCCGCGGTCGGAGATGGCGCCCCGTTCGACCATCCGGCGCTCGTAGCGCTGGAAGGCGTCGAAGTCGTCGAACGCGGACGGGATCCCCGTGTTCGGGAGGTTCTCGAAGATCTTCGCCCGAGCCGAGGCGAGCCCGGTGTCGAACCCGTTCCAGAACGGTGAGTTCGCCGAGAGCGCGAGCAGAATCGGTGAGTGCCACCGGAGCCGGTTGGCGATCCACACCGCCTTGTCCGCGTCGTCGACGCCGACGTGGACGTGGAGCCCCGCCGTGGTGTTGCGGTGTTGCGGGTACTGGATCCGGTCCAACTGCGCCTGGTAGCGCGGCTTCTCGGCGTGATCCAGCTCGCGCCACTTCGCCGCCGGATGGAGGCCCGCCGCCGCGATCCGGTAGCCGTCGGCGGCGGCGTGGTCGACGAGCGCCTCCCGCACCGTCGAGAGGGCGTCGCCCGCGTTCGACGGATCCTCGATCAGTTCCGTCTGCGCCTCGATGGTGCATTTGAACAGCTCGTGGTCGAACCCCTCCGGCACCGCAGCCGGCGGATCGCGGCCGTAGACGAGATCGTCGGTCCCCGAGGTCGGGCGGCCGTCGGCATCGACGATGTAGAACTCCTCCTCGATGCCGAGGGTCCCCATCCGAGCGAACGCGTCCCGCGAACCGAGTTCCATTACCGCTCCGTACCGGCCGCGCGGTCTTATATGGATTGGAACCCGAAAGCGGCGCGGTGACGCCGTCGTCGAACGCGAAACGGTCCGCAGATCTGCGCCACCTCACACCCTTCTGTGCCGTTTCACTCCCGTTCGCTCTGTGCCGTTTCACGCCCCTTCGCTCCGTCCCGCGATACTCCACCCACTCCGCGCGGACGCCTCCGAGGTCGGCCACCCCGGCCCGCCGCAGTTAGTTCTCCGGGAGGATGTCGCCGACGGAGGCGCCGACGCTCATCACGATGGCGATCAGCAGCGTCTGTGCGCCCGCGACCGTCGGCTCGCTCCACGAGACCCGGCCCCAACCGGTCATCAACGCGACGGCCAACCCGCTCGCGATGGTAACGATCGCGACGGGTCGCAGGGGAACGACGCCCCCGATCCGGTCTTCGACGACGCGCTCGAACTCGCCGGCGCGCAGTATCCCGAAGACGACCGCCCCGCCGAACAGGAGCGTGAGGGCGAGAGCCAGCGGCCGCTCGGCGATGAACCGGCCGATGTCGAGCGCGCCGTCCTCGACGATCATCGGCAGGCCGAAGACGAAACTTCCCACCAGCGCTTCGCCGGCGTCACGGAGGCCGAACTGCGTCCGGAATCGGCCGATGACGCCGCTCGGACGGACCTTTCGCGCGGTCCGCATGGTCTCTCGGACCTGCTGTAACTCCTCGTCTTTGTCGACCATCTCCTCCAGTTCGTCCAACTCGGTCAGCACGTCATCGATGTCGGCGTTCCGATCGCCCCCGGGCGATTCAGTGCGGGTCATCACCTCGTCCCGTCTGCCTCTCGGGTTATGTGCCTACCTGTCGCTCTCGACGTCGACGACGGGCCGCGGCCCGTGACCCGGCGCGCTCGGAGTCGACGGCTGCGGCCCGTTGACCGGTTCGGCAGACACGCCGAACCGAATCCGTGTCTGCGCGAGGTGGCTGGCTGGAGGCGGTAGCCGAACACGAACTGACGACAGGCAGCGTAAAACGAGCTGACGACAGACAGCGAAAAACGAGCCCGCAACAGGTAGTGAAAACCGAGCCGGCGACGAGCGGTCACTCGTCAGACGCCCTCGCGACGCGCCTCAGTTCACCCGAGGACGTAGCGGAGCACCGGGAACTTCTCGACCAGCGCCTGCCCGCCCACCTCGAGCCGCTCGATGTAGGCGTCGAGGCCGAGGACGCGGCCCGCGCCGAACGCGGCGACCGTGAGGAACACGACCGCGTACACCAGCGTCGAGTCGAACAGCGCGAGCGCGTCGCCGCTCCACCCGCCGAGGTAGAACAGCGTCATCTGCATCGCGCCGCCGAGCGCGGCCAGCCGGACGAACGCCCCGGCGATGAGCGCCATGCCGATGAGCAGCTGCGTGGCCGGGACGAAGACGTTCGCGAACTCGACGAACCACGCCGTCGAGCCCATGGCGGCGTACAGCCCGCTCACCGGGCTCGCCGCGTCGACGCCGTGGACGAGGTAGCCGCTCGCGTCGAACGCCTCCCCGGTGATCTTCCCGAGTCCGGCAAACAGGATCATCCCGCCGATCGTCGCCCGGAGCATGACGATGAACAGCGCCGACAGCGAGTGGGCCTTGCCCAGAAGCGTGACGCCGCCGATCTCTCCGCCGAACTCGTTTGTGGTTTTTGTGGACATTGTGTTTCTCCTCACTTACGGATACACCGGTTGCAGTGATAAACACGGAAGCGAGTTCCCTTTCCGGTGGAAGGGATCGGCGACTTCCCCCGGTCGGTTGGGTCTTTAAATACTCCACTCAGCCGAACCGTCGCGTCTCGTCGCTTCTCGGCCACGCTGCCCGTGCGTCGCCCGTTTCACCACGCCTCGCCGCTCGCCAGGTCCACGTCGCCGTCGCCCTTCTCCGAGGGACAGATGTCCGCGAGCACGCAGTCGCCGCAGTCCGGGTTGATCGCGGTGCACGTCGCGCGGCCGTGGTCGATCATGAGGTGCGTGAACTGCTGCCAGTCGTCTTCGGGGACCACGTCGAGGAGGTCCTGTTCGATCTTCGTCGGACTCTCCTCTTCCGTGATCGCGAGTCGGCGAGTGAGCCGCTGGACGTGAGTGTCGACGACGATCCCCTCGACAACGTCGTGGCCGTGCTGGAGCACGACGTTGGCGGTCTTCCGGCCGACGCCCGCCAGATCGGTCAGCGCCGACATCGTGTCCGGAACCTCGCCGCCGTGCTTCTCGGCGATGTCGGCGCAGGACGACCGGATGTACTCCGCCTTGCTGTTGTAGTAGGTGATCGAGTTGATCGCCTCCGCGAGCTCCTCCTGTGGCGCGTTCGCGTACTCCTCGGGCGTCTCGTACGTCTCGAACAGGTCGGCGCACACCTCGTTCACGCGCTCGTCCGTGCACTGCGCGGAGAGGATCACGGCGATGAGCAGCTCAAGCCGGTTCGAGTAGTTCAGCGAGATGGTCGAATCGGGGTACTCCTCGTAGAGCCGGTCGAGGACCTCCTCGACCTGCTCCTCCCGCGGCTCCAGTGGCGTGCCCATAGCGATCCCTCCGCGCGGGCGCCATTGAACGATCCGGAAACGACGCGCTTCTCGGCCCGCGCCCCCGTTTCGAACCGATAGATTCAGGTCGTCTCCTCGACATGACGAGGCGTGTCCCGGTCCCGAAACCGACGGCGCCGACGCCCGGCCTACCTCCAGCGGCCACAGGAGTTCTACTGGCTGTGGATCGCCGCGACGGCGACGTACGGCGTCGGCGACGTGGTCTCGACGATCGCCTTCTTGGAGTACGTGCCGACGATTCAAGAGGCGAATCCGGTGGTCGCGTTCGCGCTCGATTCGTTCGGGCTCGGCGGCCTCGTCGCCCTGAAGATCGCCGTCTACCTGGTCATGCTCTGGATCAGCGTCAGCGGCGCCCGCGATGGCGACGGTCTCCTCTACTACTTCCCGCCGGTGCTGCTGACGATCGTCGGCACCTACCTCACCGCGAGCAATATGCGGCTCCTGCTGATGGCGTGAGTCGTCGCGACCCCGGACCGTCCCCACCGACATCGGTTTGCGTCGGCGCGATCATGTTCGGGCATGCTCTCGGACACCCCGGGCCTCCACCACGTGACGGGGATCGTCGGCGACGCCGGCGCTCACGCCTCGTTCTACGCTGAGACCCTCGGACTCCGGCTGCTCCGCCGGACCGTGAACTACGAGGATATCCACCAGCACCACCTCTACTTCGGCGACGCGACGGGCTCGCCCGGCTCCGTGTTCACCGTCTTCCCGGACCCTCACGGCGACTCCGGACGCGCCGGGAAGCCCGGGTACGCCGCCGTCGCCTTCGCGGTCCCGCCCGACTCGCTCGGCTACTGGCGCGACCGACTGACCGATCGGGGTGTCGCGGTCGAGGACCTCCCGGCGTCCGATCGGTTCGGCGACGCCGCGCTCTCGGTCGCCGACCCTTCCGGTACCCGCGTCGAACTGGTCGAGAGCGACGCGGGCGGCGACCCGTGGCTCGGCGATGAGGAGGCGGCCGCGGACGCCGACTCGGTCCCCGAATCGGCCGCGATCCGCGGGCTGTACGGCGTCACGGCGCTCCCCGCCGACCCGTACGGGACGGCGAGCGTCCTCGACACGCTCGGCTTCGAGTACGAGGTGGAGGCCGGCGACCGGATCCGCTACCGCGCCCCGGGCGACCGCGCGACGGTCGTCGACCTCCTCGACCGGGACGCGCCGTACCTCCGCGAGGGGCCGGGCGCGCTCCATCACGCCGCGGTGCGCGTCCCCGACCGCGAGGCGCTGCTCGACTGGCACGACCTCTTCCGCGAGCGCGGCTACGACGTGTCGCGGGTGAAAGACCGCCACTTCTTCCGCTCGCTATACGTGCGCGGCCCCGGCGGGCTCCTCGTCGAGCTCGCGACGGAGGCGCCGACGCCCGACGGGCCGCGGGCTCCCGGGCTCGCCGACCCCGACGCGACCGGTCACGCGACGGAGCTGTACCTCCCGCCGCGGTTCGAGGACGACCGCGAGCTCATCGAGAGCCAGCTCCCCGACTTCGACATCGAAGGCGACCGTTCCCGACCACGATGACGCGGGCGCTCTCCGGCGTCGAGGGCCCCCACGCTGACGCCACGCTGGAGACGGGCGGCGCCCCGGCCGCGGCCGCGTCGGTCGCGGTCGTGCTCGTCCACGGTCGCGGCGGGACCGCCGACGGGCTGCTCCGCCTCGCCGACGAGTTCTACCGGCCGGGCGCGGCGCTGATCGCCCCGAACGCGGTCCGCTCGAACTGGTTCCCGGCGGGCCATGAGGCACCGATCGCCGCCAACGAGCCGGCGTTGACCTCGGCGGTCGACTGCGTCGCCGCGGCCGTCGACGCCGCCGCCGAGATCGGGATCCCGCCCGAGCGCGTCGTGCTCGTCGGCGTCTCGCAGGGCGGCGCCGTCGCGAGCGAGTTCCTCCGCCGTCGTCCGCGGCGGTACGGCGGCGCGTTCGTCGTTTCCGCGGCGCTCCCGGGAGGCGACCTGATCCCGTGCTCGGTGGCCGACGACGGGGAGAACGGGGGGCTCGCGGGAACGCCGGTCGCGATCGACAGCAGCGAGGGCGACCCGTACGTCCCGCCCGAGCGCGTTCGCGCGACCGCGGCGGCGTTCCGCCGGGGCGGCGCGGCGGTCGATCTCCGGATCGACGAGGGCGACGGCCACGGGCTCTCGGACGCGACCATGGCGCGGATCGGCGACCGGATCGCGGCGCTGGTCGACGGTGACGGCGACGACGGCGATAGCTCCGCCGTCCACGACTGAGAGCCGGAGAGCGGGAGAGCCGAACGTGTTCGCGACACGACCCATCGTCCCCGGACGGCGAGTGACGCGTGATGTCCGAACTCGATGTCAGGCAGCTCCCGCCGAGCGAGCGACACGACCGGATACGCACCGCGTTTGCTGACCTCGATCCCGGCGAGACGCTCACCGTCGTCAACGACCACGAGCCGACGCCGCTCTACCGCGAGCTGGCGGCGGAGGAACCCGCGTTCGACGCGGACGGCTACGCGGTCGAGCGCGAGGAGGCGTCTCGGTTCGTCGCCGAGTTCCCGAAGGTCGAGCCCGCGTCCGGTCCGGAGACCGTGCGGCTCGCGGGCCTCGACGGCGAGCCGCACGCGGCGGTCTTCCCGGGACGCGAGCCGAAGACGGTTCGGCTGTCGCTGGACGCCGGAGAGAGCGTCCCCGAGCACACCCATCCCGACCGGACGGTGCTGTTCCACGCGTTGAGCGGGGCGTTCGCGCTCCGACTCGACGGCGAACAACACGCCGTCGAGGCCGGCGAGATCGTCCGATTCGACGGTGAGACGGCGGTCGAGCCGACCGCGACCGAGGACGCCGCGGCGCTCGTGGTGCTGGCGCCGACCACGGACGAGTGAGGCGGGACGCCGGCGAAATCGCCGTCGACGTTTTATCTACTCCCCCCAAAATCGACCCATGGAGACGACCCGCCAGCGCATCGCCGACACGCTCCGCGAGGAACCGGCGACCGCGAGCGACCTCGGGGAGGCGCTGTCGCTGCCGACGCCCGTCGTGTACGACCACGTCGAACACGTCTCGCGGTCGGTCGCGGACGACGGCGCCGACGAGGAACTCCTCGTCGCGCCGCCCGCGTGCCGCGACTGCGGCTTCGACGGCTTCGACGACCCGATCAACGAGCCCTCGCGGTGCCCGGAGTGTAAGAGCGAGCGGATCGAGGAGCCGGCGTTCGTGATTCGCTGACGCGTACGCCGCGTTCGTCCCTCCCTACAGCGCGTCGAGCAGCGTCTGCGCCGCGTCGGCCGACGAGCCCGGGCCGCGCGCGGTGATCAGGTCGCCGTCGACCGTGACGCTCGTGTCGGCGCCGAGCTCGGCGTCCCAGTCGGCGCCCGCGAGGACGACCTCGTCTTCCACCCAGTACGGGAGCTTTCGGCCGTCCGGCATCACGTCGTCGTCGTCGACGATGTCCTCCTCCCACGCGTTCGGAAAGCCGGTGACGGAGCGTCCCTCGACGAGGGGCGTCCCGTCTGCCTCGCGCGTGAACGCGAGGATGCCGACCGCGTGGCAGACGACGAGCGCGACGCTCTCCTCGCCCGCGACCGCGTCGAGCAGGAGCTGCCGGGCGTGCCGGTCCTGGTTCACGTCCCAGACGGTGCCGTGACCGCCGGGGAACACGACCGCGTCGTACTCCTCGGCCGCGACGGTCGCGATCGGCTCGGGATCGTTCAGTTTCGGGTGCTCCTCGTCGACCTCACGGAGCTCCGCGACCCGCTCCTCGCCGCCCGCGGCCTCCGGGTCGAGCGACCGCTCGTCGACGGCCGGCGGCGACCCGGACGGGGTCGCGACCGTCACGTCGACGCCCTCGGCTTCGAGCGTGGTCAGCGGCTCGATACACTCCTCGGCCCAGTACCCCTCTTCGCTCACGACGAACAGCGCGTCAGTCATGTGTGACTCTCCGTTGACGCGCTCGACGTAAAAAGCGCCCGCGCCCGGAAGCGACGAGGGGCGTCGCGGGGTTTATACGTCGCAAAGGGGGGCCGGGAGGTGAGCGGCTCACGTGGTGAACAGTTCGGTGTCGTCGGGAACGGCGAACAGCCCCATCCGGACGCCGGCGTCGAGCCAGCCGTAGCCGTACGAGTACGACGCGAGCGCGTTGACCGGGTCGCCGGCGTCGCGGAAATGCCTCCCGTCGTCCAGGTACGACTCGGCCATCTCCAGCACGTCGGCGGCGGCCTCGCCGAGCGGGGTGTCGGCGGGCGGGCGCGGCTCCGCGACCTCCAGGGCGTCGGCGAGCATCCCCTCGTAGCGGTCCGTCTTTTCCTCTAACTCCGCGGCCATGCGAGCCGTTCCGGAGAGCGGTTCAAAAAGCCGTCGGCGAAGCGCAACCTCGATACCCCCGGAGCCGAAACGGGCGGACATGTACGAGGCCGTCCACGCCCGCCCCGACGGCGACGCGACCGCCGCCCGCCACGCCGCCACCGCGGCGCGGTACGGCTACGACGGGGTCGTCGTCCGCACGCGGGAAGGGCTCGATCCGGTCGGCGGCAACGCCGCCGAAGACCGGTCACGCGAGGCAGCCGCGCTCCGCGAGGCGAACGGGGTCGACGTCGTCGACGCGGTCGAGATCGACGCCGACGACGCCACGAGCGCCTCGGGCGCGGTGGGCAACTACCGGTCGAGCCGCACGGTCGTCTGTCTCGTCGGCGGCGACGACGGCCTCAACCGCTTCGCGGTCGAGGAGCCCCGCGTCGACGTGTTAGTCCGCCCGATGGACGGCTCGGGCGACTTCAACCACGTCCTCGCGAAGGCCGCCCGCGACAACGACGTCCACGTGGAGTTCGACCTCGGGCCCCTGTTCCGCGCGACGGGCGGGAAGCGGGTCCGCGCGCTGGCGGACCTCCGGAAGCTCCGCGAGATCGTGACCTACTACGACGCGCCTCACGTCGTCAGCGCGAACCCGCGGTCGCACCTCGAGCTCCGGGCGCCGCGCGAGGTCGTCGCCGCCGCCGAGGCGGTCGGCTTCGACCCGGAGTGGGTCGAGGCGGGGCTCCGAGCGTGGGGCGAGATCGCGGAGCGCAACCGGGACCGTCGCTCCGGGGCCTTCATAGAGCCGGGGGTCCGACTGGGCAGGTATGAAGAAGACGGTTGAGGAGCACGCCGCGCGCTTCTCCGAGAAGGCGGCCGAGTACGACGACTCGAAGAGCGACGAGTACCACGCCTGCGCGAGCCTCGTCGTCGACTACGCCGCGCCGAACGCCGACGACGTCGTCCTCGATCTGGGCGCCGGCACGGGCGCCATCGCCCTCGCGCTCGCCCCCGACGCCGAGCGCGTGCTCGCCCGCGACATCAGCGAGGGAATGATGGAGGAGGGCCGCCGCAAGGCCGACGAGCGCGGCCTCGCGAACGTCGCGTTCGCGTACGGCGAGTTCCGCGATCCCGAGGTCGACCCCGACCAGCGGGTCGACGTCGTCACCTCGAACTTCGCGCTCCACCACCTCGCGGACGACGAGAAGCGCGCGGCGATCCGCGAGATGGCCGCCACGGGCGCCCGCCGTATCGTCCTCGGCGACGTGGCCTTCTTCGAGGAGCCGGACCCTGAGGCGCCCTTCTACGGGCCGGAGGTCGACGACCCGGCGACCGTCGGCACCCTCGTCGAGGCGTTCACGGTCGAGGGGTTCGCGGTGACCGCGGTCGAGCGCGTCCACGATCAGGTGGCCGTGATCGTCGCGGAGCGCGGCGCGGCGCTGGCCGACGCGGCGGAGACGGGCTCGGTCGAGGGACGCGGGGCGTGACTCCGCCGTGAAACACCTCCCCAAACACCTCCGGCCGCGCTGGCGGTACCTCGCGGTCGGGATCGAGACGTGGCCCGACGCCGAGATCGGCCGCCGCGGGTTCCAGCGAGCGCTGTGGTACGCCGCCGGCAACCTCCTCGGCGACGCCGGCAGCGCCGACGCCGACCTCACGCTGCTGTCATTCTCGCACGACGGCGGCGAGGGAGAGGCGATCGTCCGGGCCCGCCACGGCCACGTCGACGACGCGCGCGCGGCGATCGGCTGCGTGGCCGAGGTCGACGGCGACCCCGTCGGGATCCGCGTTCGCGGGATTTCGGGGACGGTGCGTGCCTGTGAGGAAAGATATATGGGTCGCGCGAGCGCTAATTCGACACAGCGAGACGTCGCGTTCGAAGGCGCCGAGCGGTCCGCGATAGTGCGTGGCGACGCGTACGACGTGCGGACCGAGTCGGGGTACGTCGGCGCGGCGGCGTTCGACACCGAGTGATATCATGCAGGGCCAATCCCAACAGCAGGCGTACGACCGAGGAATTACCATCTTCTCTCCCGACGGCAGACTCTACCAGGTCGAGTACGCCCGGGAGGCGGTGAAACGCGGGACCGCGAGCGTCGGCATCCGCGCCGAGGACGGCGTCGTCCTCGCGGCGGACAAGCGCGCGCGGTCCCCGCTGATGGAGCCGGAAAGCATCGAGAAACTGCACAAGGCCGACGACCACGTCGGCGTCGCGAGCGCGGGCCACGTGGCCGACGCCCGTCAGCTCATCGACTTCGCGCGCCGGCAGGCGCAGGTGAACCGCCTGCGCTACGGCGAGGCGATCGGCATCGAGACCCTGACGAAGAACATCACCGACCACATCCAGCAGTACACGCAGGTCGGTGGCGCGCGCCCCTTCGGCGTCGCGCTGATCGTCGGCGGGATCGAGAACGGCGAGCCGCGCCTGTTCGAGACCGATCCCTCCGGCACCCCCTACGAGTGGCAGGCGCTCTCGATCGGCTCCGACCGGAGCGACCTCCGCGACTACCTCGAAGCGGAGTACGAGGAGGGGCTCTCGATCGACGAGGCCATCGCGCTCGCGCTCGACACGCTCGCGCAGTCGAACGACGGCGAACTGTCGCCCGACGGCGTCGGCGTCGCCACGATCGCGGTCGACGACGAGCAGTACACGGAGCGGTCGCCCGACGAGATCGAGGCGATCCTCGCCGAGCGCGACCTGCTCGCGACGGACGAGGAGGCGGAAGACGACGAGTCCGGTGGCGCCGGGGGCGACGACGCAGACGACGCAGACGACGAGGAGTAACGCGACGGCGGGCGGTCCGCGGTCGCGCGTTTCGTTTTTCGGAGCCGATTTCCGTCGACGGTCGGGAGAGTTATGCCGTCGGGGACCGACCCACGACGCGTGCAGAAGACGGTACTCATCACCGGCTGTTCCTCGGGCATCGGTCGCGCCGCGGCGCGCGCGTTCCTCGACGAGGGGTGGACCGTGTACGCGACCGCGCGGAACCCCGCGGACATCGAGACGCTCGGCGAGGCGGGCTGCGAGCTGGCGACGCTCGACGTCACGGACCAGAGCGACGTCGACCGCGTCGTCGACCGTATCTTGGACGAGGAGGGCGCGATCGACGCGCTGATCAACAACGCCGGCTACGGCCAGTTCGGCCCGGTCGAGGACGTGCCGACCGCGAAGGTCCACGAGCAGTTCGACGTGAACGTGTACGGCCCGCACCGGCTCATCAAGGCCGTCCTCCCCGGGATGCGCCGGGAGCGCGACGGCACGATCGTCAACGTCTCCTCGGTCGCCGGGCGGGTGTCGTTCCCCGGCGGCGGCGTGTACAGCGGCTCGAAGTTCGCGATCGAGGCGCTGTCGGACGCCCTCCGCAACGAGGTGTCGGAGTACGGGATCGACGTGGTCGTCGTCGAACCCGGCCCCGTGCGAACGAACTTCTCGAAGCGCGCGGAGCGAGAGGCGGGCGGGGCGACCGACGGCGGGAGCGAGGCTGACGCCGACGGCATCGCATCCGACGAGTCGGGGATCGACCGCTCCGGCGCCTACGAGGAGTTCTACGCGATCTTCGAGGACACCCAGCTGCTCGGGGGTGACGGCCCCGGTGCCGTCGAGCCCGGGGTCGTCGCCGCCGCGATCGTCAACGCCGCGAGCGCGACGCAGCCGCCCGCCCGCGTCCAGCCCGGCACCGCCGCCCGGGTCGGCGTGCTCGCGCGGTTCCTCCCCGACGCGCTCCTCGATCGGGGGTACGAGTTCGTCCGGACGTTCACGAGCTGACTCCTACGCGTCCCCGTCCGCCGCGACCGCGAACGGGCTCTCTTCCTCCCGCCACTCCCAGCCGGGGAGCCGCGTCTGGAACCCCGCCGCGAGCGCGGCGTCGAGGTCGTCGGCGCCCGCTGCGCCCGCCGCGTCGGCGGTCGCGTCCTCCGTGACCCGCACGTCGACGAGGTGGAACGTCGCCTGCGCGAGCAGCGAGAGCGGGCGCCCGCCGGCGACGGTCGCGGCCAGCTCGCGGCCGAGCACCTCGTCGACGACGAACCCCGGGTAATCCCCCGCCACGTCGAGGTCGCGAAGCACGGCGACGCAGCCGGCGACGTTCACCGCCACTTCGCCGTCCGCGAACACCGCGTCGACCTCGCGGCGGTACGCCTCGGGGGTGACGGAGTCCACGTCGGTCTCGAAGAGGCGGCCGAGCCGCTCGCGCGTGTCGTTGATGACCGGGACGACGACCGGGGATCGCTCGCGGACCCACGCGTGTTCGTCGCGGACCCTCTCGGGCGTGATGTGCATGTGTGGGGCTTCGGAGGCGGGGGGTTTGCCATTTGCGAAGGGTTTTATAACGACCGGGCTTATCATCAGGCAAGCGGGTTTTCGCTGGCTGTTCCCGCACGGTACCACCTACGGACAGTACTACTACCACTATGCCTACCCCGTCACGGTCGCCCGTCCGGCGCCGAGCCGCGTCCCGAAACGCGACACGACCCGACGGCGACGGCGATCGCGACGACCCGCGGTGAGATATGAGTCAAGTCGATAAGCAACTCGATACCCTGAAATCAGAGATCGAACAGGAGATTCCGAACGACATCACGGTCACCGACGTGAAATACGAGGGACCGGAACTGGTCGTGTACACGCGCGACCCGAAGCGGTTCGCCGGCGACGGCGATCTGATCCGCCGGCTCGCCTCCAAGCTCCGGAAGCGGATCACCGTCCGTCCGGACCCGAGCGCGCTCTCTCCCCCGGCACGCGCCGAGGAAGAGGTCCGCTCGGTGATCCCGGAGGAGGCCGGCGTGACCGACCTCGACTTCCACGAGGACACCGGCGAGGTCGTCATCGAGGCCGAAAAGCCCGGGATGGTGATCGGTCGCCGCGGCTCGACGCTCCGAGAGATCACGCAGGAGGTCGGCTGGACCCCCGAGGTCGTTCGCACGCCCCCGATCGAGTCCTCCACCGTCTCGAACGTGCGCGGCTTCCTGAAGAACGAACGCGAGGAGCGGCGCGACATCCTCGAACGCGTGGGTCGGCAGATCCACCGCGAGGAGATGTCCGACGACGAGTGGGTCCGGATCACGACGCTCGGCTGCTGTCGCGAGGTCGGCCGCGCGGCCTTCATCCTCTCGACGCCCGAGACGCGCATCCTCATCGACTGCGGCGACAAGCCCGGCGCCGAGGGCGAGGTGCCGTACCTCCAGGTCCCCGAGGCGCTCGGGGCGGGCGCCGCGACCCTCGACGCGGTCATCCTCACGCACGCCCACCTCGACCACTCGGCGCTCATCCCGCTCCTGTATAAGTACGGCTACGACGGCCCGATCTACGCGACGGAGCCGACCCGCGACCTGATGGGGCTGCTCACCCTCGACTACCTCGACGTCGCCGCCAAGGACGGGCGAACGCCCCCGTACGAGTCGTCGCAGGTCCGCGAGGCGATCAAACACACGATCCCGCTGGAGTACGGCGACGTGACCGACATCGCGCCGGACGTGAAGCTCACGTTCCACAACGCCGGCCACATCCTCGGCAGCGCCGTCACCCACTTCCACATCGGCGACGGCCTCTACAACGTCGCCTTCTCCGGGGACATCCACTACGAGGACACCCGCCTGTTCAACGGCGCCGTCAACGACTTCCCGCGCGTCGAGACGCTCGTCTTGGAGTCCACCTACGGCGGCCGCGACGACTACCAGACCGATCAGGCCGACTCCGAGGAGGCGCTCAAGGAGGTCATCAACGAGACGTACGAGGAGGGCGGGAAGGTCGTCATCCCCGCGTTCGCGGTGGGGCGATCTCAGGAGATCATGCTCGTCTTAGAGGAGGCGATGCGCAACGGCGATATCCCGGAGATGCCCGTCCACCTCGACGGGATGATCTGGGAGGCGACCGCGATCCACACCACGTACCCCGAGTACCTCCGCGACGACCTCCGCGACCGGATCTTCCACGACGACGAGAACCCGTTCCTCGCCGACCAGTTCAACCACATCGACGGCGGCGAGGACGAACGACAGGAGGTCGCCGACGGCGACGAGTGTATCGTCATCTCCACGTCGGGGATGATCGAGGGCGGGCCGATCATGTCGTGGCTGCGCCACATCGGCTCCGACCCGAACTCGAACCTCGTCTTCGTCGGGTACCAGGCGCAGGGGACGCTCGGTCGCCGGATCCAGAACGGCTGGGACGAGATTCCGGTCGACGGCTGGGGCGGCGGCGGTCGCGGCGACACGCTCACCCTGGAGATGGGGACCGAGGTCGTCGACGGCTTCTCCGGACACGCCGACCGGCAGGGGTTGGAGAACTTCGTGAAGACGATGAACCCCCGCCCCGAGAAGGTGCTGTGCGTCCACGGCGACGAGCGGTCCGTCCAGGACCTCTCGTCCGCGCTGTACCACGACTACAACATGCGGACGTTCGCCCCGAAGAACCTGGAGACGTTCCGGTTCAAGTAGGCCGTACCGGGCGGTTCGCATCGGTCGGCCTTTCCGAGATGCCCAGCGACTGACTCCGTCACGTCTGGCGGCACCGTCACGCCCTCGACGACCGCGCACGCCGGACGACTGATGTCCGGCGGGCCGGGTCTGCGGCGGCGGTCGGTCTCGCTTCCGACTCTGCGTGATATTTTAAGAACCCCGGTCGAGTACGTCACGTATGCGAATCGCGCTCATCGCCCACGACGAGCTGAAAGACGAGATGGTCGAGTTCGTCACCGCACACACCGACGCGCTCGGCGAGTGCGAGCTCGTCACCACCGGTACGACGGGCAAACGCATCGCCGACGAAACGGGACTGACGGTGAACCGACAGGCTTCGGGACCGTACGGCGGCGACCTCCAGATCGGGGGGATGATCGCCGACGACCTGATCGACGGCGTCGTCTTCCTCCGCGACCCGCTCACGGCGCAGGCCCACGAACCCGACATCTCCGCGCTCCTGCGGGTCTGCGACGTGAAGGACGTGCCGCTCGCGACGAACGTCGCCTCCGCGGAACTGCTCGTCGACGGGCTCCTCGAAGCGGCGTGAGCGCGAGACCGACGCGACCCGGATCGCGGGTGCGCCCTCTCCGTCGAGTATCAGACCGGATAACCGGGAGCGCGCCGTTTTTATCCGGTCGGTCGTAGCCCCCGTCGATGACGCGCCGCGCTCCGTCCGGACTCACCGCCCGCGCCGCGATCTCGGTCGCGCTGCTCCTCGTCGTGGCGACCGTCGCGAGCGCGGGGGCCGTCGGCGCTGCGGCCGCAACGACCGGTGGCGACGCGCCGCCGAGCGGCTCGGCTGGTGGGGACGCCGACCGCATCGCACCGCCGACGCAGTGTTTCGCCGGCGAGGGGTACCCGATCTCCATCGGCGACGAGGGGGCGACGATCGAGGCGCTCGTCCACCTCTCCGTGGTGACCGATCCGGCCGCCGGCAACGAGTTCGGGATGGAGGCGTCGGGGGCCATCGGCGGCGACCCGATCGTGACGCTCGGCGCCGGCGTCAGGCTGACCGCGCGCGAGGCGATCGCGAACGGCGTGGATCCGTTCGCGGCGTTCGACGTGTTGTACGCCTACGAGCTGCGGCTCCCGATGTTCGACGGGTCGGTCGGTGAGCCGGCGTACCGCGACGACGGGTCGCCGATCGAATCGAGCGCGGGCGCGGTGCCCTGTTAGTCCGTCTCGCATCGGCCGTCGGGCGGCTCGACCCCGCGCACGATCCCCAGCAGCTCCCGGCGCGCGTCCGCCGGGCCCTCCCCGGCGGGGTACGACGCCTCACCGAGCGGATACGCGCCCCCGCCGAGCAGATACTCGCCGGCCGTCCAGACCGCGAGCAGCGCCTCGATCGGGACGCGCTGGCCGTCTCCGTCGGCGACGCGCGCGACGCCGCGAAACGTGGAGAGGGTCGCCCGCGACGCGGTCGGATCGTCGATCGCGATCGCTCGGTCGCCGCGGTGTTCGACTCGCTCGATGTCGCGCTCGGCGAGGCGCTCGCGGAATCCCGAGCGCGCCTGCCGCTCGACGAGCGCGGTGAGAGCCGAGTTCGGCGCGCTCGGCGGCCGGATCTCCAGCCGACTCGCGAAGCAGAAGGGGCGCGGCGGCTCGCTCGCGTCGCGCTCGTACCGCACCGTGCTCGCGTCGACGGAGACGGGACCGGCGGCGAATGCCCGCTCCGTGACCTCGTCGACGCGCCGCCAGCCGTCGAGGCGCTCGCGGGGAACGACGGGCGGGTCCATGCGCGGCGTTCTCCGCCGAGGTAGTTAAAAGGAAATGCCGCTCAGTGGTCGTCTTCGCGCCACTTGTGCTCGCACTCGGTACAGACGAAGAACCGCGTCTCGGACTCGTCGGCCGAGCGGATCTGCTGCATGTACCAGTACGCGCGGTCGTTTCCGCACTCCGGGCAGTGGGCGGTCGTCTTCGGGAGCCCCTTGTCCTCCGCGTCGCTCACGTCGATGACCTCGGACTCGACCTGCGATTCGGTGGTCCACTCGTCGTCGTCGTCCTCGCGGCCGAGCTCGTTGTCGCAGTCCTCGGAGCTACACACCCAGTGGTCCTCGCCCTCGCCGGACATCATCATCGAGCCGCATTCGTCGCAGAACTTCATGGCGGAACCAGCCGCGGATCGTATATAAACGGCGGGATCGCTGGCGCCAGTGCGTCGCCCTCGCGGTCCCGCTCGCTCCCCGTCGTCTCCGTTTGGTTCCGCCGCTCGCTCCCCGTCGTCTCCGCTCGGCTTTGCCCCTCACTCCCCGTCGTCGACGTGTTCGGCGAGCGCGAACCGGACGCGCTCCTCGTCGCCGCCCTTCGTCTCCCGACCGGTGACGACGATCTCCCCGATCTCGGCCGTGTTGCCGACGTGCGTCCCCGCGCAGGCGGTGCGGTCGTAGGGCTCCTCGTCGCCGTCGATAGCCGTCCCCCCGGCTGCACCGATCTCGACGATCCGGAGCTCCGCGATCGAGTCCGGGAGCAGGTCGATCCGCGTGCGGTCGGTGTCGAGCGTCGCCTCGGCCGCCTCGCGGTCCATCGTGTAGCTGGTCACGGGGCGTTCGTCGGCCACCAACTCGTTGAGCCGGGCTTCGATCCGGGCGAGGTCGCCGTCGTCGAAGCGCTCGTAAGCCGCGTCGAGGTGCGCGTGGTCGTCGTAGAGCTGATTCCCCGTCGTCTGCGCGACGAACTCGTTCAGCAGCAGCGCCGAGAGCAGGTGTTGTGCGGTGTGATACCGAGAGTGAACCCGCCGCCGCGCCGCGTCGATCTCTCCCACGACCGGCGTTCCGGGATCGGGGAGGTCGACGGCGTCGCCCGCGCCCGCCGCCGGTTCGAGGGTGTGGTAGATCGTGTCTCGCTTCTGTACGTCGACGACGCGCCAGCGGCGGTCGGCGGGGTCGCCGTCCGCGTCACCGTCCCCGCCCGCGTCACCGTCCGCAACCCGGAGCGTCCCCGTGTCGTGCGGCTGGCCGCCGCCGGTCGGGTAGAACTGCGTCCGGTCGAGGACGACCCGGTTCGGGTCCGAGAGAACGCGCTCGACGGTGGCTCGAAACGTCGTGACCGTGTCGTCCGCGAGATACAGCTCCTCGGTCATACCCGAACCGTGCGGTGCCGCGGGCTTCAGTGGTGCGTTCGGGGACGAATCGGTCTCAACTTCGATACTCGGACGTCGACGTTTATTACGTCTCCAGACGTATCTCACCCCATGAACAGCCCCGAGCGCGCGCAGAGCGAGGTGATCGGGGCCGTCCTGCTGCTGGGGCTCACGATCACGGCGGTCGGTATTACGGCCGGGATCGGGGCGAACGCGCTCGCGGACGCGCAGGCGTCCGCCGACATCGAACGGATCGAGGGGTCGATGACGCAGGTGGACTCGAAGGCCAGCCTCGTCGCTCACGGCGGGTCGACGAGCCAGCGCGTCCGGCTCGATCCCGGTCGAAGCGCCGACGTGCGCGCCGACGGCGACGCGGGCGTGATGCGGATCGAGGTAGAGGCGGAAACCGAGACCGGGGGAACGGAAACGGTGACGAAGAACGTCACGCTCGGGGCCGTCGTCTACGAGCGCGGCGACGATCGCGTGGCGTATCAGGGCGGCGGCGTCTGGCGCTCGAACGGCGAGGGGTCGTGGATGATCTCCCCGCCGGAGTTCCACTACCGGGGCGACACGCTCACGCTCCCGCTCGTGACGGTCGACGGGGACGGGCTCCTTGACGACTCCGCGGTCGTGACCGGGGGACATCCGGTGGGGTTGTTCCCGTCGGAGAACGTCTCGAACCCGCTGCTCGGCGGGAACGTCACGATCACCGTCGAGAGCGAGTACGCGGAGGGGTGGGGACGGTTCTTCGAGACCCGGACCCGGGCGAACGTCACCCAGCTGTCGCCGACCGAGGTCCAGGTCGCGCTCCGGACGCGGACCGTTCACCCCGCGGTCAGCGCGAGCGCCTCCGCGATCGGTGCGCCGCGGCTCGAATTCGGCGGGATAAACACTCTGTACGCCGACAGTTACGACTCAGCCGACGGGCCGTACCCCGGGAAGGGGAGCGCGAGCGATAACGCGGTGATCCAGGCGGCCAGCGATTTCCACCTCACCGCAGGTGGGGGCGGGAACACCGAATCCATCGAGATCCGCGGGGACCTCGTCGCCGAGTCGTACAAGATACCGAACGGGCAGTCGGACAAGCTGACCGTGACGGGCGAACGGCGGATCGGTAGCGACCTCGGCGGTGTCACTCCCGTCTCCGGGGCGATAACGGCGCGTATGAACGAGGCGCGAGACGCGACCGGCTCGGGCGAGAGCGGGTTCGATCTCGACAACGGTTCCACGGTTGTGATCGACACGAGCACCACGTTCACCGGTGACGTCACGGTCTCGGACGGCACGCTCCAGATCGAGGACGGCGCGACGGTCCTCGTCGAGGGCGACCTCACCGTTCAGGGTTCGGGGGCGATCCGGTCGACCGACGGAGCGGCAGCGGGGAACCCGAACGAACTGCTCGTTGACGGCACGATCTCCGTGGACGACGCGCCGATCACGACGGACACACGGTTTGAACTGTACAACACCGACACGATCAACGTCACCGGCCAAGCGCGTCTCGCGGCGGACGGCGGCGTCGCGCGCAACCTCTGGGTGTACTCGAGCGCGGACGACATCGCGATCGACGGCGAGGGGGACCACGGGGTCGCGTTCACCGGCGTCCTGTACGCTCCGGAGAGTAGCGTGACGCTCACTGATGCCATGACGTTCAACGGCTCGTTCACCTCGGGGAGTTTCGCGTTCAACGACGCCGACCTCGACCTCCACTACGACGAGTCGCTCCGGAACCTCCAGCCGTTCGAGGGCGAAGCGGTGCCCGTGGTGAGTCACCTCCACGTCTCTAAACACCAAGTAAAGGTCGAGAGCGAGTAGGTCGGACGCTGACCCGTCGACTCCGACACGGCCTGTCACCGACGCAGCGAGACGACCCGAACGGTCTCTCGGACGTACACGGTCTCGGAGTGTCGCAGCTTCGCCACGGCGACCCCGTCCGTGCCACCGGGCGTCGCGTTATCGAAGCCGTCCGCCTCGTCGAAGTACCGGCTCCACGCGTCCGGCTGCTCGGTCTCGACCCAGAGGTAGAGGGGATCGCCGCCGCCGCCGAAACGCTCCGTCTCCGAGTCGGCGGTCGCGTCCTCGACCACCGTGATCTGCACGGTGTCCTCGCCGGCGACGCGCTCCCTGCCGGGGCCGCGGACGAGGCCGACGATGGGAATCGTCGTCCGGTTGTCGGCGGCGACGAAGCGGGGGTCGGACAGCATCACGGAGCCGTCGCCGTCGCCGCGAACCAGCGCGCCGGCGTCGTAGGCGATCGTCGTCCCGCTGTCCCGGTACGTGAGGGGCCTCGACGTCCACTCGGCGATGGTCCCGTTGGCGACGTCGTCGGAGTCGTTGGTGTCCGCGAGCACGAAGCGCGTCTCCCCCGAGACCGAGAGCGTGCCGCTGGCCAACCGGAGCTCCGTCGCTCGGTTGGGGTCGCCGTACCGCTGGATGTCCCGGAGGTTGTCGTCGAACACCTCGAACGCGCGTTCGACGTTGTCGATACGCTCGGCCTCGCGCCGGTCCTCGACGCCGGTGATCCCGACCGCGAACACCGTGCCGATCGTGATCGTGATGAGCGAGAACACGAGGATGTAGCCGACCACGTCGCTCACGCCGCGCTCGTCTCCCGCGAGGGAGCGCCCGGCGGACGAGCCGCCGACCGAGACGGTTCGATCCCGGCGCCCGCTCATCGCTCACTCACCTCCAGTTCGGGACCGCCGGCGTCGTCGCTGACGTACCGGATCCGGACGGGGCCGCCCCGCACGCTCGTCTCCGCGACGGGTAGCGTCGCCGCGTGGGGGATCTCGACCGTTATCTCCGGATCGTCGGTCTGCAGCGTCACGGCGTCGTCGTCGACCGCGATCCGGTACGAGCGCCCCGCCAGCCGCCTCGGGAGGTCGACGCCCACCGAGACGGTCGTGGAGTCGGCGGCACCGGGCGGACGGTCGACGACCGCCGCGCGCGCGAGGCGGTCCGCGCTCTCGAGGTTCGCGACCGTCGTCTGGCCGGTCACTTCGAGGTCCCCCCGCACGACCCGGTCGGTCTGCGAGTCGACGACCCCGCCGATCCCGATGACGACGCCAGAGAGCAGCACCGCGCCGATCGCCAGCGTCAGCACGTAGCCGACCACGACGCTCACCGCGCGCTCGTCGCGGGCGAAGCGGGGTCGCCCGCCGTGCCATCGGTCACGCATCGGGCTCACCCGGAGCGACCCGAATCCTGGTCTTGAACCGGAGATCGGCGGTTCGGTACCGGAAATCGATCGTCGCGTCGTACACGGCGTCTCGCACCGTCAGCGCGGTGGCGCTGGTGGGATCCGTTCCCGTATCCACGGTCGCGGTCGCCTCCACGCCGGCGCCGCCGGCGTTCTCGAACTCGACGTCGTACCCGTCGCTCAGCCCCGCCGGCCAGACGCCGGGGCACGGGTCACCGTCGAAGCGGTCGCCGGTGACAGCGAGCGTGACGGCGTCGCCGGTCGCCGGCGATCGACACCGTTCGATCGGCGTCGAACCGTTTTTCCCCCCGGCGACCACGACATCGTCCCCCTCTGCGTACAGGTACCGCTCGTGAGTGGTCCCGGTCGCGGAGTCGTTGAAGACGACGGCAACCGCCTCGCTGCTCGCGTTCCCCGTGTCCGTCGGCGGCAGCGCGCTCTCGTTGGTGATCGAGAACGACCGGGCCCCGTTGACGTCGGGGATGGTCGTCGAGTCGTCGACGGGACCGGAGAGGTACCATCCCGGCGTGGTGGCGACGGGCTCGACGACGGCGATACCGCCCCGTCTCGCGTACCGCCCCGACAGATTCTGGTTGAGTTCCTCGATCCCGGTCTCGATCTCCGAACCGGTCGTGGCCCCGTTCCGGTTTGCGGTGTCGATGCGCGCGCCCGTCTCCTCGACGACGGCGGCGCGGACTTCCAGCGCCTCCCCGTCGGCGGCCTCGATGCCGCGGGTCGCGACGTTCTCCGAGTAGATGCTCGCGTTCAGCAGGACCACGAGCGCGACGAGCGAGACGGCCACGACGAGTCCGGAGACCAACAACAGCTGTCCGCGGTCGGCGTCGCGGAGGCGTTCGCGGGCCCCGTCGCTCTCGGATGTCGGAATCATAGTTGCCAGACGGCCATCCGCACCTCCACGCGGTAGATCGGCCGGGAGTCGGGGTCCTCTAAGTAGAACTTCTGGCTCGCGTTCGCAGCGACCTGGCGGAGCGTCGTCTCCTCGTAGGCGGGCATGGTGAGGTTCGCGTCGTCGGTGAGGACGACCGTCCGCGTCGCCGTCACGGCGTTGTCGCTCGGCGAGCCCATATACACCAGCCGGGTCGACTCCTTGTACCACCGGCCGTGCCGGAGCTCGACGTTGAACGCGATCCGTCTCTCGCCGAACGTCCGGTTCAACGCCTCGCCGAACGCGTTCGGCGGTCCGCCCGCGGTGAAGGGTCCGGAACTCCCGTCCGCCCTGAACGACTCGCTTTCGGGGTCCCACCTGAGCAGCGCGGCCTCGAGGTCGCCGTTGGCGGCGCTCGTCTCCAACAGATCGGTCGCGACCGCGCGCTGCTGGTTCTCCAAGTGCTGGTTCGACGTACTTGCCGAGAGGGGCGTGACGGCGGTCGCCTGCAGCGCGAACGTCAGCCCGGCGACGATCAGTATCGCGGCGGCGAACGCCTCCAGCGTGTGGGCCTGTCCACGGTCGTCTCTCGGGGGCATCGTCACCACACCTGCACGGTGAGCCGGTACTGGTCACCGTCGATCGAGACGACCCGCTGCGAGACACTGACGTCCCGCCGGGCGAGGCCGCTCGGGTCGTCGGTGGTTCGGTTCAGCGTCACGTCCCGGCTCGCGTGTCGGGTCTCGACTGCGACCGTCGAGGAGGCGTTGCCGGTCGGCGCCGACTCGTTCAGCGCGTGGATCACGACCAACACCTCCTCGTCGAGCCCGAACTGCGTCGCGGCGTCGTCGTCGACCCCGTCCGGGCAGCCGGAGACGTTGCCGAGAGTGGCGTTGCCCTCGAAGAAGGCGGCGGTGCACGCGGGGGACAGCACGCCCGGCTCCGTCGGCGACGCGGCCAGCAGGTCGCCCGCGAGACCGGCCGCGACGCGGTCGCTCACCACCGGCGACGCGGTCGCCGCGCCCGAGAAGGGGTCGAAGACGGTCGGGACGAAGGCGACCACGAACGCGAGCGTCAGCAGGAACACGCTCGCACCGACCGCGAAATCGATCGGCGTCTGCGCGCGGCGCCCCTCATCCCACATAGATCCACACCCCCAGCGCGAGCGTCATCAGGACCACGGCGAATTTGACGCCGGAGACGATGTCTGCGTTCCGGATGTATCCGCTGATGAATCCGGAGAGGATCGCCTGCAGCGTCACGGCGTGGAAGAACAGCAGCGAGAGCACCCCCGGGTCAACGCCGCCGCCACCTCCGAAGCCCGCGCCGCCCGTACTCCCGCCGTCCGCCTGCGAGGAGAGCCCGCCCATCACGTCGATGAACTGGGTCTGGAGGATGGCCATCACGCCCAGCAGCGTGACGTACGTCATCACGATGATCGCCACCTGCATCCGGGTCCGGGAGATCCGTTCGCGCTCGATGTCGTCCTGGTTCTCCGAGGCCTGCGCCGCCGTGGTCAACACGTCCGTGATCTGTGAGGACGCCTCCTGCGCCTCCGAGATGAGTTTCACCGTCCGGGCGAGCCGGGGGACCGCGTAGGAGTTGTTGAACTCCACTAGGGCGTCCCGAAGGCTCATCCCGTAGTTCACCTTCGCGTGGACCACCTCGAACTCCTCGGCGAGCTTTCCGGTCGACGTTTCCGACACGGTCTGGACCGATTCGAGCAGCGTCTGCCCGGTGTCGTTCGCGGAGGAGAGCTTTCGGAGGCTCTCAGAGAGCTTCCCCGTGATCGCCCGCTTGGACCGCTGGCTCCACTCGTGGAACACCGCGAGCGGTCCCATCACGAGGTACGCGGGGAGGTACACCCAGATGAACGTCGACCACACCGGACGGGCGATCCAGCCGTCGACGGTCGTCGGCGCGTTCCCCGAGGCGACCGCGACGCCGACGACGACGAGCGCGGCCGGCACGGTCAGCGCGAGCGTGTAGAGGGGGTTGTCCCGGAGGAACACGTGCGGCGCCGACATGATCTGTTTGGTCTTGTACGTCCCCTCGCGGTCGCGGATTCGATCGAAGACGCCGAACCGGCCGACGAACCCCTCGATCAGTCCGAAGTGGAGCAGCCCCTCTTGACTGGTCTGTTGGAGTCGTTCGCTGCCGCCGTCGGGGCGGAGATAGCCGTCGCCCGGCTCGTCCTGCTTCACCGTGGAGACGAGCACCAGGAACCCCGCGCCCGTCAGCGGGATGAGGAGGTACACCGTCGCGTACAGCAGGCGTTCGTCCGACTCGCCCATCATCCCCATGATGACGAGGATGATGATGAGGAGGAGGGGGAACAGCGACAGCGTCATATACATCTCGCCGAACAGCTCCAGCGTCTCCAGCGTCATCTCGCGCTCCTGTTTCGACGTGCGGAGGTGTTTCTCCTTTTTGTCCTTCAGGAAGCTCTCCATGTCGCCGCCGGAGTTGACGATGGAGAGCATGTCGGCGAGGAACTGCGAGAGCTCGTCGGAGGGGGTCTCCATCGACTGCTGGCGGATCGCGTTCCGGTAGTCGGTGCCGAAGTACTCCGTCTCGTTGACGATGCTCTGGAACTCGCGTGACACCTCGCCGTAGGTGTCCTCCGCCGTCGCCATCGCGCGGAGGATCTCCAGCTGATTGAGCCCCCCGACCGACAGCGCGTACATGAACGACACCGAGTCCGCGAGCAGGAGGTTGATCTCGCGCTCCCGCGCCGACGCCCGCGAGTAGGGGATCGCGATCACGCCGCCGAACCCGATCGCGAACCCGATCGCCCCGAACACGAGTCCGCTGACGAGGACCGCGGCGGGGACGACGAGCGAACGCAGGAACGACTGGACCGCCGGCGTGGGCGCGGGCACGCCGAGCGAGAGCGCCTCGGGGTCGATCAGCCCGAGCGAGAACACCCCGTAGCCGGTCAGCGTCCCGAGCGCCCAGAGGGCTCCGCCGACGATCAGACCGACGCCGAGCGCGCGCGAGACGTACATCTCCACCTGATCCGGCATCCGCGCCTCCGCGAGCTTCCGCTCCACGTCGCCGACGAAGTCGCCGTCCTCGTCGAATATCAGCTCGAAGACGGGATAGAACAGTCCCGCGAGGAGGTTGCCGTCGACGGAGCCGTCGCCGACCCCCGTGTCGAGACTCACGCGACCCACCTCGCTCGGACCACGGGACTACCGCTCCTCCGGGGATTCGACGGACCCGAAGCCCCAGTCGTCGATGCTTTCGTCGCGGCCCTCCCCCTCCTCGTCCTGCCTCTCCTCGCCGTCACCTTCGGCGTCCTCACTCTCACCAGCGCTCTCGGCGTCGTCATCCTCACCGCCGCGTGCTGCGCTTCCACCTTCCTCGGAATCGATGCCGTCGACAGCCGTCTTGTCGCCGGCGTCGATGCCGTTTAAAACAGGCTCCGGAGCCGGCTCCGACTCCCGCTCCGGAGCCGAATCGAGCACGTCGATCCCGCCGTCGAACGGCTCGTCGAAGTCGATCGCTCCGTCCGTGTCGGTCGTGTCGTCCGCGTCGTCCGGACTGTCCCTTTCGTCCGCGTCGTCCGCGTCGTCCGCGCTGTCGTCCGCGTCGTCCGGACTGTCCCTTTCGTCCGCGTCGGCGTCCGCCGCCGCGGCCTCGTCCGCCGCCTGCGCGAGCGCCTCGCGCTCGGAGCCGGGCTCCGCCTCGACGTCGGGTGCCGGCGCGACATCGAGGAGGGCGTCGGCCACGGAGTCGGGCATCCGACCGCGGTACTCCGCGAACAGGTCCTCGGCCGACTCCAGGATCCCCTCGACCTCCTCCCGGCCCGCCTCGTCCGGCTCCGGTCGCGGCACCATCTCCTCTTTGTCGCGGTCGACGTTGATCAGCACCGACTCCATCTCGCGGAGGTCCTCGAGCGACCGCTCCAGCTCCTCGTTCGCCATCAGCGCGAGCACCGTCTCCGGGTCGTTGATGAACGCCTGGAACGTCGCCGCGACCTGCGCGTAGCTGTTGAGCCCGCGGTCGATGAGGTACGCTAACACGACGCGGCGCTTCCGGAGCTCCTCGTCCAGCGTCTCGCGGCTCCAGCCGCGGTCGAACATGATGTCTTCGAGGGTGTTCGAGTCGCCCATCTGGAGGAACTCGTCGGTTTCCGCCTGCCACTGGAACACGTCTTGGACGTTGATCTCGTCGTTCTCGGCGTCGTAGTGGTTGATCTCGGTCAGCGACTTGTTCCGGCGCACCTTCTTCCCCTGCACCCGCGTGGAGGTCTGGACCGAGACCAGATCGAGCGCGGTGAACATCGTCTTCGAGACGTTGATCGGGTCGGTGGTGAACCGCTTGAGCACCTCGCCGACCGTGTCGGCGTGGAACGTCGTGTAGGTGGTGTGGCCGGTCGACATCACCTGGAAGGCCGTGCGCCCCTCTTCGCCCCGGATCTCGCCCATCACGATGTAGTCGGGGCGCTGGCGGAGCGCGGCCTCCAGCAGGTCGAACTCGTCGATGTCGCCCTTGTCGTCGTCGGAGAAGGAGGGGCGCGTGACGGAGGCGATCCAGTTTCGCTGGGGAAGCTCCACCTCGCGGGTGTCCTCGATGGAGACGATCTTCGAGTTCGAGGGGATAAAGAGGGAGACGGCGTTCAGGCTCGTCGTCTTCCCGGAGGCGGTGCCGCCCGCGAAGATCAGGCTCTTGTGGTTCTCGATCGAGAGCCAGAGGAAGGCCATCTCGTCGAGCGAGAACGTCTTCCAGTTGATCAGGTCGATCGGGGTGAACGGCACGTCGTTGAACTGCCGGATCGTGTAGTTGGTGCCGTGGTCCGACACCTCGCGTCCGAGCGTGAGCTGGGCGCGGGAGCCGTCCGGGAGCGTGGCGTCCACCTGCGGGCGGCGCTTCGAGATCCCCTTCCCGGAGCGCTGCGCGAGCTTCACGACGAAGTCGTCGAGCTCGTCGGTCCCGTGGTAGACGTTGGTGATGATCTGTTCGTAGTCGGAGTGGTAGACGAACACCGGGGAGTTGTACCCGTCACAGGAGATATCCTCGACGTTGATGTCGTACTTGATCGGGTCGATGCGCTCGTACCCGATGAAGTCCCGCTTGAGGTAGTACAGCAGCTTCTCGACCTGATGTTCCGAGAGCGTCTTCGGGTCCTCCGCGAGCACCGCCGGCTCGGGTCGAGCGAGCACCTTCTCGGGGGTCGGGCTCGACTCCGTCGGCGGTTCGTACCCGAGTGACTCGGAGATCCGCCCGGCGATCCCCTCCGTGAGGTCGAAGCCGAAGCGGTCCACGAGGTCGTCCACGAGGTCGTCGACGGGGCCTCTGGTGTCGTCCGCGCGCTCGTAGAGGTCGTACCGGTCGAGCAGCGTCAGCGTCTCGTCGACGATCACGCCCTCGCGGAACGCCTCGTCGCCGCCCGCGATCGACTCGTCGGCGTACTTGATCGACGTCCGGAGCTTCCCGGTGAGGAACTCGATCAGGTCGGTCTCGATCTCGGTCCGGTACGGCTGGACTGCGTAGTACTTCACCTCGTTCTCCTTCGTCGACCGGAACACGATCACGAAGGCGTACGGCTTGTTCACCCAGTACCGCTCGATCTCGCGGAAGTGACGCTTCTTCGGCATCGGCACCGCCTTCTCCAAGTCGTACCGGTTCGCGAGCGTGGTGTGGCCCTCGTCCGTCGAGAAGAACGCGTCCTCGTCGACCTCTGGGTTCACGTTGACGGTGCGCTCGTCGACCAGCTCCGCGAGGTCGGCGGCGGCGGCGCCACCCGCTCCCAGTAGTTCCTCCGTCCGGTCGGGATCGAACCCCAGCGCCTCGACTTTGTCGTCGTGCGTGAACGCCAGCGGCTCCGCTTCGCCCTCCTCGTTCTCCTCGGCCGGCGGGTTCCCGTCCTCGTCGAGGAAGTACTCGTCGCGGTAGTCGTCCCACGTGTAGTACCCCTTGAGCACCGGCACCTCGTAGAGGTTGTACCGGGCCGAACAGAGGTCCCAGAGCACGTCTCCCACGGCCGCGGCGCCCCCGAACCGGAACGCCGTCTCCGACGGGTCGAACCCGAGGAAGTCGCTCGGGTCCACGCCGACCCGATCCCACTCCTCGCTCGTCGGTGCGCGTCGCGGAACCGACTCCACCTCAGTGGCCGCGGCGACGACGACCCCCGAGACCCCCGCGCCGTCGACCGCGATGCCGGGCCGTTCCGTGGTCTCGTCCGCGGTCCCGCCGCCCTCGATTTCGCCTGCCTCTCCGCCGCCCTCGATTTCGCCTGCCTCTCCGCCGCCCTCGATTTCGCCTGCCTCTCCGCCGCCTTCTTCTCCGTCGCCTCCTTCACCGACGCCGCCGCTGTCGCCCTCGTCCACGTCGTCGCCCTCTTGTGCCTCCTTCTCGTCGCCTGCTTGTTCTTCCCCCTCGCCGCCCGCTTGTACCTCCCCTTCGGTGTCTTCCGCCTCGTCAACCGGCTCCGCTTCGGGTTCGGAAGTCGCCGCCGCGGTCGAGGTCCCGGCGGGGACGACGGCCGCGCCGCTGAGAACGACGTGGTCCGGACCGATCACGAGCGTCCCCGCCTCGGGCGTACCGTGTCCCGGAACGGCGGTGTCGCCGTCGGCCGTGTACGGCTCGTCGACGCCGGCGGCGCGGACCACCCGGTCGACGCCCTCCTCGACGTGGGCGGCGACGGAGGTCGCGGGCACGACCGGTGCCTCGCCGATGTCGGCGTACAGCTCGGTCGCGGCGTCCTCGCGCCCGCGGTCGCGGAGGAACGAGCGCCACGAGAATCGCCCCACCGACACCGGAGTATCCGCCGTCAGCCGGTCAGACGCCGGAGATTCCGCCGTCTCGTCGGGCGAGAAGGGCGAATGCTCGGCGTCCTCGGCAGTCATACGTGCGTGCACGATTCGCCCGTTGAAAAAGGTGTCTCGCAAAACACCGCGACTGATAATCCATGAATCGCGGTCTGTGGCGCGCATCTAGAGGGGGGTCCGGCGATCGACGACTTGTCAACCATTTATATAGTCCGGGGCGAGATCGAAGCGGGGGCCGCGGACCGATGATGGACCCCTCAGTGGCCCCCGGAGACGAGGTGGAGCCCGACGATGCCGACGACGATCACGGAGATACAGAGGAGGCGTGCGCCGGTCGCCGGCTCGTCGAACAGGACGACGCCGAGCGACGCGGTACCGACGGCACCGATCCCCGTCCACACGGCGTAGGCGGTCCCGATCGGGAGGTCCTGTACCGCCCTCCCGAGCAACACCATGCTGACGACGAGCGCAGCGATCGTGCCCGCCGTCGGCAGCGGCTCGGTGAAGCCGTCGGAGTACTCCAGTCCGATGGCCCACGCGATCTCGAACAGGCCGGCGACGAACAGGATGAGCCACGACATCACGCCGAGTTCGTCCACTGCGTCGAGAAGGCTTTCGATGCGGGCTGCGGACACGACGGCACACTCATGGGTCTCGCGGTCGTAGCCGGCGACAGTGAGTCTGGGTTTCGCTTCGGTGTTGTTCGGCGACCCGTTCGCCGTGATGAACACGATCGGGTTGGTCGCGTTCGCGCTCGTCGGGTCGTCGAAGGCGATCCGCGAGGAGTTCGACCTGCTCGGGATCGTCATCGTCGGGCTGGCGATGGCGTTCGTCGGCGGCGCGACCCGCGACCTCCTCGTGGCCCGCGTTCCGCTCGCGCTTCAGTCCCCCATCGAGATCGGGTTGGGGCTACTCGGCGTCGCCCTGGCGGTCGGGCTGAACGCCGTGCTCTCCGCACCGGAGACGCATCCGGTTACCGTCGTCTCGGACGCCATCGGACTGGCCGCGTTCGCGACGGCCGGCGCGATCGTCGCGACCGGGGTCGGCGTGTCGGCGTTCGGCGTCGTGGCGATCGCGACGATCAACGCGGTCGGCGGCGGGGCGTTCGCCGACATCCTCCTCGATCGAGCCCCGTTCATCCTCTTCGAGGACTTCTACGCGAGCTGTGCGGTCCTCGGCGGGAGCGCGTACTGGGTCGCGGGAGCGGCGGGCGCGACCGCCGGGACCGCCGCCGCGGCGTGTGCGGCCGTGACGGTCGGGACCCGACTGGCCGCGGTCACGTACGGCTGGACCCTCCCGACGGCACAGAGCTTGGACCTGCGGCGGGAGTGACGCGATCGGACCGAGAGGGCGGCCTTTAGGTCGTCGCGGGCGAACCGAGTGGTGTGACACGCTCCGACGCCTCCGGCGGACTCCGGTCGCTCGGCCGCCTCCGACACGCGTCCGTTCGGCGGCGCGTCCGCGAGGCGATCGCCGAGGAGCTGCTCGGCACGACGCGGAGCCTCGCGGTCGTGCTCGCGTTCACCGCCTTCATGCTCGCGGTCGGGATCGCGTACTACGCGCCGACCGCCGGTAGCGTCCCGGTCCCGCTGTGGCCGCTGTACGCGGACTCGGCGGTCGCGGTCGCGCTCGGCGGGGCCGCGCTTCTAACTCTCGCTCCGACGGTTCGCCGCGGGGAGGGCGTGACCGACGCTCCGACCTCGCGCGGGCTCGCGCACCTCCAGACCCTCGGGTTCGTGTGGTTGGTCCAGTTCGGGCTCTGGCCGCTCGTCTCCCTGAATCTCGCGTTCGGCGAGTACGTCGCGGCTCCCGACGCGTGGATCTACTACTGGGGCGTGCTCGGTACCCACCTCTGTTTCGTGGGGCTCGCCCTGCTGTTCCCGGCGTTCGGCCGGACCACCCGCGGCGCGCTGGCTCTCGCGCTCGCGCTCGTCGTCGCCAACGTCGGACTCGACTACGGCGCCGGCTACCACCCCCCGCTCCTCTACGATCCGGGTCCCCTGCTCGCGGGGGCGACGCTCGCGATCGGCGTCGGGTCGGTGTGGCTCGCGAGCCGATCGTTCCGGCGGCTCGACGACGACCCGTGAGAACAGTTTACCGACGGACACGGCGGGATCCACGCGAGCGAACGTAGTGAGCGTGGAGTCAGTCGCGATCGTGACTGAGCGTCAGCGAAGGAGCGGGCGCGACGGGATTCGAACCTCAGTCACTTCGCTCGCTCCGCTCCCTGTTTCGAATCCCGCTTGTGCCGCTACTGCTCACTTCGTTCGCAGATAGCGGGCGCGACGGGATTCGAACCCGCGATCGAGAGGTTAGGAACCTCTCGCCCTGTCCGCTAGGCCACGCGCCCGAGACGGGTGGAGAAAATGTCGCTGCGGGGATCGGTCGGCGCCGTGGAGCCGATTACGCGCTGGTCTCTTTCTCGGTTTCGGTCTCGAACTCGTCGTCCTCGTCCTCGACCGTGGAGTCGGTCTCGATCGGCGTCTCGTCCTCCTCGTCGCCCTGCATCTCCTGTAGTTCTTCCTCGACCTGTTCTCGCCCCTTCTTGAACTCGCCCATCGCTTGGCCGGTCGAGCGAGCGAGCTTCGGGATCTTGTTCGCCCCGAACAGCAGGACCAACACGAGCAGGATGATGAGAAGCTCCGGGCCCGCCGGGATGCCGCCGATCAGTGGAATCGCACTTACCATCTCTACACGACCGTAGCCCTCTTGCGACTATAGTCTTTTTGCCTCGATACCCGCCCCGCGAATCCCACCGAAACGCCACCGAGACTGCAGATCGTGGCGGTTTCGGGTTCGCTGATATCCGTCTCGTAATCCCCCCGAATCGGCTGCCGACGGCGAAACGATGATGCCCCGGGGGCGCAACCGATCGGTATGCCAGATGTCGGCGACGACGCCCCGACGTTCACCGCCTCGATCGTGACCGACGAGATCGAACCGTTCGATCTGTCTGACCGCCTCGGCGACGAGCCGGTCGTGCTCGCCTTCTTCCCGGCCGCCTTCTCGAACACCTGCACCGACGAGATGGAGGCGCTCCGCGACGGCTTCGACCGCGACGACTGCACGCTGCTCGGCGTGAGCACCGATCTCCCGCACGCGCTCACCGCGTACCGCTCGCAGTACGACCTCCCGTTCGCGCTCGTCGCCGACCCGGCGCACCGCGCGATCGAGGCGTACGACGTCGTCGAGTCGTTCGACCACTACGGCGTCGATACGGTCGCGCGTCGCGCGGTCTTCGTGATCGACGGCGACGGCGTCGTGACCTACCGGTGGCTCGCGGACTCCCCCGGACAGGAGCCCGACTACGACGCGGTCGAAGCCGCGGTCGACGACGCGAACGCGTAGCGGACGCCCGTCCTCGCCGCCGACCGCGCGGCCGGTCGCTCAGGCGGGATCGCGCAGTTCCTCCAGCGCCTCCGGGTTCTCCATCGACGAGAGGTCGCCCGGATCCTCACCCCTGTACACCGACTCGATCGCGCGCCGGATGATCTTTCCGGACTGCGTCTTCGGGAAGGCGTCGACGAAGAGGAGCTCGCGCGGTCGGAACGGCTTCCCGTGCTCCTCGCCGACCAGCGCCCGGAGTTCCTCGCGGAGGTCGTCGCTCGGCTCGGCGTCGGGTTCGAGCACGACGTACGCGACCACCGCGGTCCCGGTGGTGTCGTCGGGGACGCCGACCGCGGCGGCCTGGTTGACGGCGTCGTGGTCGATGAGCACCCCCTCGATCTCGGCGGGTCCGACCTTCCGGCCGGCGACGTTCAGGGCGTCGTCGGCGCGCCCGTGGAGGAACCAGAACCCGTCGTCGTCCTTCTGCGCGAAGTCGCCGTGGTCCCAGAGGCCCTCCCACGTCGACCAGTACTCCGCGATGTATCGCTCGTCGCCCGACCACAGCGACTTGGTCATCGAGGGACAGGAGTCGCGAGCGACGAGGAACCCCCGCTCGCCAGACTCCCTGACGGACTCCCCGGCCTCGTCGACGATGTCGATGTCCATCCCGAGTCCCGGACCGCCGAGCGTGCACGGTTTGAGGGGTTGGTTCGGCATCGGCATCAGGAAGCAGCCGCAGATCTCCGTGCCGCCGGAGATGTTGATTATCGGGCAGTCGCCCCCGCCGACCGCGTCGTAGAACCACCGCCACGACTCGGGGTCCCACGGCTCGCCGGTGGAGCCGAGGACGCGGAGCGAGGAGAGGTCGTGGTCCTCCACCCACTCATCGCCGTGTTTGCGGAGCGCGCGGATCGCGGTCGGCGAGATGCCGAACTGGGTGATTCCGTGTCGGTCGATTATCTCCCAGAACCGGTCCGGCTCCGGGTGGTCCGGCGCGCCCTCGTACATCACCACCGTCCCGCCGAAGGCGTGGTTGCCGATCAGCGTCCACGGCCCCATCATCCACCCGATGTCGGAGACCCAGAAGAACCGGTCCGCGGGCTTCTGATCGAACCCGAAGTGGATCTCCTTCGCGCACTGCGTGAGAACGCCCGCGTGGGTGTGAACGATCCCCTTCGGCTCGCCGGTGGTCCCGGAGGAGTACAACAGCATGGACTCCCGATCGCTGGGGAGTCGCTTCGTCTCGTAGCCGACCGGCTGGGACCCGACCGCCTCCTCCCACGTCACGTCTCGCTCGGCGTCCCACGGGATCGGGTCGTCAGCACCGCCGGGCGGCGTCGCCCCGAGCCGGTCGTAGACGACGACCTCCTCGACGCGGCCGGCCTCCTCGATCGCCGCGTCCGCGGTCGCCTTCAGCCGCACCTCGCTCCCGCGCCGGTAGAACCCGTCTCCGGTGAACAGGACCGACGGCTCGGCGTCCGCGATCCGGGTCGCTGTCGCCTCCGTGCCGAACCCGGAGAAGATCGGCACCGCGATCGCGCCGACCTTCAGGCAGCCGTAGAGGATGGAGACGACCTCGGGCACCATCGGCATGTACAGCCCGACCGTGTCTCCCGTCTCGATCCCGGCCGACTCCAGGTAGTTGGCGACGCGGTCGCTCTCGCGTTTGAGCTCGTGGAACGTGACCTCCCGCACGTCGCCGGGCTCCCCCTCCCAGATCAGCGCGACCCGGTTGCGGTTCGGCGAGTCGACGGCGGCGTGGCGGTCGACGACGTTGTGCGCGACGTTGATCTCGCCGCCGGGGAACCAGTCGGTGAACTGCGGGCCGTCGGCGTCGTCGCGCACCCTGTCGTAGTCGGCGTAGAAGTCGATGTCGAGGTAGTCGACGACCTCGTCCCAGAACCAGTCGACGCCGGACTCGGGCTCGCCCGGGACCTCCGAGGTGGTGCGCTCGATCAGCGCCTCGTAGTCGTCGATCCCGTACTCGCGCATGAACGCGGCGACGTTCGTCGACTCGGCGAACGCCTCGGTCGGCTCGTGTACGACCTCGTCTATCCCCTCGTACTCGTCCATCTCGTTCGGCCGTTTTCGCGGTGACCGTAAGTAATTTTCCTGCACGTTCGGCTACCGCGGATCGGCGCACGCACCGGAGACCGAGACGCTCCCGCCGTCGACGGCGTCTCTCTCCCCGTGAGCACAACAGCGCGCTGAGAACTGAGAAGGCTGCTGCGCGCCGCTCCGACGAGGCTACTCGTCGGTCTCGTCGGCCGGTTCGCCGTCGTTGGCGTCGCCGGCCTCGCCGTCGTCTGCCGCGTCGTCGTCAGCCTCGCTGTCATCCGTCTCGTCGTCGTCCGTCTCGGCGTACGCCGACTCGGGAACGATGTCGACGGAGGCGACCGTGTCGTCCGGATCCAGGTTCATGACGATGACGCCCTTCGTGTTGCGGCTCACGGTCGAGATCTCCTCGACGCGGGTCCGCATGATCTGGCCGTCGTCGCTCATCGCGATCAGGTGGTCGCCGTAGGTGACCGCTTCGATGGCGACCGACTCGCCGTTGCGGTCGCCGGTCTTGATGTCGATCAGGCCCTTCCCGTTGCGTGACTGCAGGCGGTACTCGTCCAGATCGGAGCGCTTCCCGTAGCCGTTCTCGGTGACGGTGAGCACCCAGTTGTGGTAGTCGTCGTCGATGGCGGCGACCCCGGCGACCGCGTCGCCCTCGCGCAGGTCGATGCCGATCACGCCGCGGGCCGTGCGGCCCATCGCCCGCGCCTCCGCCTCGTCGAACCGGATCGCCATCCCGTTCCGGCTTCCGATGACGATGTCGGTGTCGCCGTCGGTCACCTCCACGTCGACGAGCTCGTCGCCGTCCTCCAGCCGGATCGCCCGGATCCCGGTCGACCGGATGTTGCCGAACTCGTCGACGGCGGTCCGCTTGATGTACCCGTCGCGGGTGACCATCGTGAGGAACTCGTCGTCGTCGAGGTCGTCGGTGTTGACGACCGCTTCGATCTCCTCGCCGTCGTCGAGGTCGAGGAGGTTGACCGCGGACTTCCCGCGAGCGGTCCGGGACATCTCCGGGATCTCGTACGTCTTCAGCTCGTAGATCTGGCCGCGGTTGGTGAACACGAGCAGGTAGTCGTGGGAGTTGGCGGCGAACACGGAGGAGACGCGGTCGCCCTCCTTGAGGTCGGTGCCGATGATCCCCTTCCCGCCGCGGTTCTGCGCGCGGAACGTGTCGAGCGACATCCGCTTGATGTAGTCGTCCTCGCTCATCATGACGACGCACTCCTCCTCGGGGATGAGGTCCTCGTGGGTCACGTCGCCCACGTCCTCGATGAAACTCGTGCGCCGCTCGTCGTCGTACTCGTCTTTGATCTCCCGGAGCTCGCTGATGATCACCTGATCGAGCTCGTCGGGGTCGGCGAGGATCGTCTTCAGCCGCTCGATCCGCGCGGTCACGTCCTCGTACTCGGACTCGATCTCTTGGGTCTCCATCGAGGTGAGCGAGCCGAGCTGCATCCGGACGATGTGGGCCGCCTGCGCCTCGCTGAACTCGTAGTCGGCCTCCAGCGCCGCCTTCGCGGCGTCGCGGTCGTCGGAGTCCTGGATGGTCTCGACCACGTCGTCGACCTGTTCGAGCGCCTTCAGCCGCCCTTCGAGGATGTGCGCGCGGTCCTCGCGCTCCTCGAGTTCGTGCTCGGAGCGCCGCCGGACCACGTCGCGGCGGTGCTCGACGTAGTGTTCGAGCGTCTCCTTCAGGTTCAGCACCTGCGGCGAGCCGTCCACCAACGCGAGGTTGATGACGCCGAAGGTGCGTTCGAGGTGGCTCTCCAACAGCTGGTTTTTGACGACCTCCGCCATCGCGTCGCGCTTGAGCTCGACGACGACGCGGATCCCGTCGCGGTCGGACTCGTCGCGGAGGTCGCGGATCCCCTCGATCGCCCCCTCGTTGACGTCCTCGGCGATGCGCTCGACGAGGCGTGACTTGTTCTGCTGGAAGGGGAGCTCCGAGATGACGATCCGTCCCTCCTCCTCGTCGACCTCGAACTCGGCGCGGACGCGGAGCCGTCCGCGCCCCGTCTTGTACGCCTTGTGGACCGCGTTCCGACCGACGATGTTCGCGCCGGTCGGGAAGTCGGGCCCCTTGACGTGCTCCATCAGGTCCTCGACGGTACAGTCGGGGTCCTCGATCAGCTCGACGGTGGCGTCGATCACCTCGCCGAGGTTGTGCGGCGGGATGTTCGTCGACATCCCGACCGCGATCCCGGAGGAGCCGTTGACGAGCAGGTGCGGGAGCGCCGCGGGCAACACTTCGGGCTCCTCGAGCCGGTCGTCGTAGTTCGACGTAAAATCGACCGTGTCGCGCTCGATGTCGGACAGCAGCTCCTCGGCGATGGGGGCCATGCGGGCCTCCGTGTACCGCATCGCCGCCGGCGGGTCGCCGTCGACGGAGCCGAAGTTCCCCTGCCCGTCGACGAGCGGGTACCGCATCGAGAAGTCCTGGGCCATCCGGGCGAGCGTGTCGTAGATGGCGCTGTCGCCGTGCGGGTGGTAGTCGCCCATCGTCTCGCCGACGACGGACGAGGACTTGCGGTGCGAGGAGTTGCTGGTGACGCCCGCCTCGTGCATCGCGTAGAGGATGCGCCGGTGGACGGGTTTGAGCCCGTCGCGGACGTCGGGGAGCGCGCGACCCGCGATCACCGACATCGCGTAGTCGATGTACGACTGCTCCATCTCGTCTTCGATGCGGGCGTTCGTCACCTGCGCGGCGCGAACGTCGCTGGCGTCGACGTCGGGGACGTCCGAGCTCATATGTCCACCCACTCCGCCTCGGTCGCGTGCTCTTTGATGAACTGCTTGCGCGGCTCGACAGCGTCACCCATCAGCACGTTGAACATCCGGTCGGCGGCGGCGGCGTCGTCGATGTTGATCCGCTTGAGCCGTCTGTTCTCGGGGTCCATCGTCGTGTCCCACAGCTGGTCGGGGTTCATCTCGCCGAGCCCCTTGAACCGCTGGACCTGGTCCGGGCTGCCGTCGCACTTCTCCTCGACGATCCGGTCGCGCTCCGCCTCCGTCATCGCGTCGTACGTCTCGCCGCGGTACCGGACGCGGTACAGGGGCGGCTGGGCCGCGTACACGTAGCCCGCTTCGAGAAGCGGCTTCATGTGGCGGTACAACAGCGTGAGCAGGAGCGTCCGGATGTGGGCGCCGTCGACGTCGGCGTCCGTCATGATGATGATCTTGTTGTACCGAACGTCGTCGATGTCGAACTCCTCGCCGATCCCCGCGCCGATCGCGGTGATCAGCGCGCGGATCTCGTCGTTTTCGAGGATGCGGTCGAGCCGGTGTTTCTCGACGTTGAGGATCTTCCCCTTGAGCGGGAGGATCGCCTGATTCTCGCGGTTGCGGCCCTGCTTGGCCGAGCCGCCCGCGGAGTCGCCCTCGACGACGAACAGCTCGGCCTCGGTGGGGTCGCGGGTCTGACAGTCGGCGAGCTTGCCGGGCAGCGCCGTCGACTCCAGCGCGGACTTCCGTCGGGTGAGCTCCTCTGCCTTCTTCGCGGCCTTGCGCGCCCTGGCGGCCTCCGCGGCCTTGTGAACGACTTTCCGGGCGGTGTCGGGGTTCTCCTCGAAGAAGGTCCCGAGCTTCTCGTGGGTCGCGGACTCGACGATGCCGCGCACCTCGCTGTTGCCGAGCTTCGTCTTCGTCTGCCCCTCGAACTGCGGGTCGGGGTGTTTCACCGAGATGACCGCCGTGAGCCCCTCGCGCACGTCCTCGCCTTTGAGGTTCGCGTCGAGGTCGTCGACGAGCCCGTGTTCGTTGGCGTAGTCGTTGACGGTGCGGGTCAGGGCGGTCTTGAAGCCGGTGAGGTGGGTCCCGCCCTCGCGGGTGTTGATGTTGTTCGCGAACGCGTGGACGGAGCCCTGCAGCTCCTCGGTCGCCTGCATCGCGACCTCGACGTGGATGTCGTCCTGCTCGTCCTGGAAGTAGATGACCTCGTCGTGGATCGGCGTCCGCGTCTCGTTGAGGTAGCCGACGAACTCCCGAATGCCGCCCTCGTAGCGGAACGTCTCTTCCTCGCCCGCGTCGTCGACGGCCTCCTCGTCTCGCTCGTCGACGAGCGAGACGGCGACGCCGGAGTTGAGGAACGCCAGCTCGCGCAGGCGGTTGGCGAGCGTCGAGAACTCGAACTCGTCCGTCTCGAAGATCTCCGTGTCGGGCCAGAACCGGATGTACGTCCCGGTGTCCTCGCCCTCGTCCATGTCGCGGACGCGCTCGAACCCGCCTTCGACGGGCTCGCCGCGGGCGAACTCGTGGCGGTAGACGCCGCCGTCGCGTTTCACTTCGACCTCCAGCCGCTCGGAGAGGGCGTTGACGACGCTGACCCCGACGCCGTGGAGCCCGCCGGAGACCTGATAGGACTTGGAGTCGAACTTCCCGCCGGCGTGGAGGACGGTCATGATCACTTCGAGCGCCGGGCGGTCGTACTTCTCGTGGGTGTCGACCGGGATCCCGCGGCCGTCGTCGCTGACGCTGACGGAGCCGTCGTCGTGGATCGTGACGGTGATCTCGTCGCAGTACCCCGCGAGCGCCTCGTCGATGGAGTTGTCGACGACCTCGTAGACGAGATGGTGGAGCCCTCGGCCGTCCGTGGACCCGATATACATTGCCGGACGTTTACGGACGGCCTGCAGGCCCTCGAGGACCTGGATCTGGCCGGCTCCGTAGTCGCTCTGCTCTGGCATAGAACTTGACGGGGCTAGTCGGTGCCGGGTTATAAAGCCGGCGCACGCGCGCGGGCGTGAGAGCGCAACAATGTACCAGTACGTGACGGTCCCGGCAACCTACCGGTCGTCGAGCCTCCTCCGGGTCCGCTCGATGACCGCGGTGCGGACCCGGGCCGGGTCGGCGCTCCCGCCGCCGCCCGCGAACCGAACGGGCGTCTCCCTCGCGATCGCCTCGACGATCCGGTCGGCGACCGCGTCGACGGTCGGCTCTTCCCCCCGCCGATCGAGGGCTTCGACGACGCGCTCGAACCGGTCGTCGGTGACGTACGTCGCGGCGATCGCTTCCGGATCGTCGACCGCCGGGGCTTCCGCGCCCGTGTCCGTCGGTCCGTCCGCCGCGCGGATCACCCCTCGCCCTCCGCGCTTGTTTCGCACGACGACGCCGGCGGCCGGCCCGTCACGCCACGCTGACTGGGGAACCGCGTACGCCTCCGGATCGAAGTCCCGACCGTTCACCTCGCGCTCGATCGCGTTCACCGGATCGAGCCCGACTCCCTCGAAGATGGCCGCGGCGGCGTCGGGCGGCCGGAACGCCCCCGCCCGCGCCTCCGACTCGGACCCCTCATGCGTCCCGATCCACACGTCCGTTCCGAGAAACGGCGGGAGCCGATCCCAGTCGTAGTCGGTCCCGCGGTGGTGGGTGGCGACGCCGAAGAACGTCACGCCCTCGGGGGTGTCGACCGCGTCTCGGAGGGCGTCGCGGTCGAACCGCTCGCGGACGTCCCTGACAGCGGGGCGAAGCGCGACCGGGGCCGCCCCCGGGTCCCCGTACGTCGTCTCCGGGTCGCCGAAGCGGAGGAGTCCCGACGCCTCCATCCGGAACCGGAGTCCCGTCCCGTCGATCAGTTCGAGGAGCCAGAGGTGGCCGCTGAGGAGGGCATCGGGGGCCCGCGAGTCGCGAACGTCGGGGAGGGGTGGAAACGAGCGCATGGGTGGCGACGATGCGTCGTCGAAGCGTGCGTTCCGGAGGGGGTTGGCTCTTGGGGGTCGTCCGCGAAGCCGCGGCCGGGAGACGCCCCCCGGGGACCGCGGGCGGGAGGCGGCTCCGAGTGTGCCTCCCGTTCCCACAGTTACAAGCCGCCGCCCGGCGTACCGGCAGTCGATGCTCCCGATCGCGGACTCCTTCGAGCACGACTACCAGGGCTGTGAGATCCGGTACGGCCGCGGGCGCGTCGCCGACCTCGGCGACGCCCTCGCCGAGCGAGACATCGGCGACGCGCTCGTCGTCTGCGGTTCGAACGTCGGCGCCAACGACGACCTGATGGACCCGATACGCGAGGGGCTCGGCGACCGGTTCGCGGGGGTCTTCGACGGGACGACCCCGGACAAGCGCGTCGAGGAGGCGTTCGATCTGCTCGCGGCGCGCGCCGAGGCCGGCGCGGACTGCCTCGTCGCGGTCGGCGGCGGGAGCAGCCTCGACGTGGCCCGGCAGGCGACCCTGCTCGATGTCGACGGCCGAGACCTCGCCGACCTCCGCGCGGACGCGGAGGCCGGAGGTGACGCGCTCGGCGACCTCGCGCCCGGAGTCGACCCCGAGATCCCCTTCGTCGCGATCCCGACGACGTTCGCGGGCGCGGATCTCTCCACGGGCGGATCGCTGGAGGTGCTCGCCGCGGACGCCTCGCCGACCGGCCAGCCGCTGACCGTCAGCGGCGGGGGTGCGATGCCCGCCATCGACCTCGCGGACCCGGCGCTGTTCGAGACGACCCCGCGGTCGGCGCTGGCGGGGTCGGCGATGAACGGGTTCAACAAGGGGATCGAGACGCCGTACGCGGCCGACGCCTCGCCCGTGAGCGACGCGACCGCGCTCCACGGGACGCGGCTGCTCCGAGACGCGCTCCCGCACGTCGCCGGCGATCGACCCGCCGACCTGGCGGCGACGGACCGCGCCGTGATCGGCGCGCTGCTCGTCCAGCTCGGACGGAAGATTTCGGTGATCCACGCGTTCGGACACGGGTTCGCGCGGCGGTACGACGTACAGCAGGGCGCCGTCCACGCCGTGGTCGCGCCGCACGTTCTCGCCTACCTCTTCGACGAGATCGACGCGAGCCGCCGGGCGCTCGCGAACGGGCTCGGCGTCGCGACCGCGGGCCGCGACGACGCCGCGATCGCCGAGGACGTGGTCAGCGAGGTCGCCGCCGTCCGCGACTCGCTCCGGGTCCCCTCGCGGCTCCGGGATCTGGACCCGGTCGAGGAGGACGACTTCCCCGCGATCGCCGAGTACATCGCCGACGACTGGTCGATGGACCGCGCCCCCGAGGCGCTCGACGCGACGCCCGAGGCGATCGCGGGCGTGTTGCGCGAGGCGTGGTGAGAAACCTCCCCTCAGGCCGCCCCGAGTAGCGCCGCGACCCCGACGACGACGCCGACCGCTGTGAGGCGCTCAAATTTCATGAATACGACAGTATTCGGCGCCAGACGTATTACTATGAGTACACGGTCCG
This sequence comes from Halorubrum sp. FL23, assembly GCF_052439115.2. Lineage (NCBI taxonomy): Archaea > Methanobacteriati > Methanobacteriota > Halobacteria > Halobacteriales > Haloferacaceae > Halorubrum > Halorubrum sp. FL23. Next base: position 100,607 of record NZ_JBQVRO020000001.1, on the reverse strand, counting down.
GTTCGTCGCGGACTGACGCGTCCGATCGTCGGTGTCTCGACTTCGCAGGGTCCCGACTTCGCGGACCCTCAGTCGTCGGCGGGCGCGTCCGGGCGATACGCCTCGCTTATCGCCTTCCACTTCCCGGACCGGAACCGCCAGTAGTTGATCGCGGCGGGGATCGTCGTCTCGGCGACGAACGCGAGGTACACGCCCCATAACCCGATCGCGGGGAGCGCGACCTCCGGGACCGTCACGGCGAGCCCCGGCACGTCGATCGCGGGCGTCGCCTCGCGGGCCCCGACGTACGCCAGCGGGATCGACACGCAGAACATCCCGAGGAACTGGCTCGCGAAGGGGATCTTCGTGTCGCCGGCCGCGTCGAGCGGCCCCGCCGCGCCGCCGGAGATCCCTTGGAAGACGACGGCGACGCAGGCCGCGTACACGAGGTTCACGGCGATCGGGATCTCGGGGCTCTCCGGCGACTCAGCGAACAGCGTTACGATGTCGGTCGCGAAGACGGCCGTCAGCGCCGCAAAGACGAGGTACGTCGCCACGGAGAAGCGGATGATGTCGGTGGCGTACGCCTCCGCCTCCGCGGGGTCCTCGCCGCCGAGCTCCTGGCCGACCAGACTGGAGGAGGCGAGCCCGAACCCCCAGCCGGGGGCGTTCATGATCCCCCAGATCCGGCGGGCGATGACGAACGCGGCGACGGTGTTCTCGCCGAACACGTCGAGGATGGCCAGCATCGGGAACTCCGCGACGGTCCACACGAGGTTGCGCGCCCCGACCGGGAGCCCGATCTCGACGAGGTCGCGGAGCATGTCCGGGTTCACGTACGAGCCGAACGGGCTGATCGAGATCGGGAACTCGCCGATTCCGGGGACCCGACCTCGCACGAGCCCGACCGTGAACGCGGCGACGGCGAACACGTTCGAGAGGACCGTGCCGAACGCGGCCCCCTCGACGCCCCACCCGAGCCCGAAGATGAACGCGGCGCTCAAGACGATGTTCGCGAGCGCCCCGCCCGCCCGGACCTGCATCGCGGTGTACGCGTCGTCGCAGCCGACAAGCACCCGGCTGCCGACGAGGTTGAGCGCGGCGAAGGGGACGCCGAGTCCGACGATGCGGAGGTAGTCGGCGCCGAACGCGATCGCGGCCTCGTTGCTGCTGAGCACGTCGATGAAACGCGTCGGGAACGTCCAGAAGACGGCCGACACGGGGATCGTGATCGCGATCGAGAGGAGGACGCTCGCCCGTATGGCGTCGCCCAGTTCGCCGTACGCCTCCGCGCCGAAGCGCTGGGAGACGAGGGCGATCGTCCCCCCGGCGACCCCGCCGCCGAGCGCGAACGCGAGCCCCCAGTAGGGGCCGGCGAAGCCGACGCCGGCGACCGCGCTGGTGCCGACGGCGACGCCGACCATCGCCACGTCGACCGCGTTCTTCGACATGCGAGCGATCCCCGTGACGATCCGCGGCCACGCGAGGTCCGTGGTCCGGACGACGCGGTGCCGGTCGATCACCCCCGCCTTGGCGAGGGCGAAGCCGATGTAGAGGATCAGCGCACGGAAGGGGTTCGGGAAGCGGGCCACTGCGAGTAGGCCACTTTCCCCGTGGGTAGTAAAGGGATTTCGTCACGCGGCGGGCGTTTCCGGATCGGGGGACCGAAACGCGTGTCGAGGGCCCCGATCTCACGCCCCCGAGACGAGGTACACCGACGCCGCGGCGAAGGCGATGCCCAGCGCCTTCCGCGCGGTGAACGACTCGCCCAAAACGAGGAAGCCGATCACGGAGGAGAAGACGAGGAACATCGCGAAGATGGGTGTCACGACGCTCACCGGGCCGAGCGCGAGCGAGCGGTACAGCGCCAGGATGCCGATCCCGAGGAAGACGCCGGCCGCGAGCACGTGGATCAGTTTCGGCGAGGCGAGGTGTTCGGTGAACCCCTGTCCGGTGTACGCGAGCACCCCGACGGCCATGAGGATGAGGAGGGCGTTCGAGACGACGACGGCCACGTCGCTCGGGATCGCGTCGGGACCGGTCGTCGCGATGCGCATCAGCGGCGAGACCAACGCGTACGCGCCCATCGCGAGCAGGGCGTACGGGAGATACGTGTCCATGGTTCGGGGTGGCCGGCGCGGCACAAGTGCCTACCGACCCGCCTCTCCGTCGTCCCTGATCGGCACCGACACGGTGACCACGGTGCCGCGCGGCTCCCGCTCCGCGAACGACACGCTTCCGCCGACCTGATCGACCCCCCACTTCACGATCCACAGCCCCAGTCCGCTGCCGTGTTCCAGCGGCGTCTCCGTGCCGCGCCGCAACACGTCGCGCTCGGCGTCGGCGATCCCGGGACCGTCGTCCGCCACGGAGAGATCGATCCACCCGCCGTCGACGGTGGCGCCGAGCCACACGGAGGGAGACGCACCGTCGTTGTGGCGGGCCGCGTTCGAACACAGGCTCTCCGTGACCACCCGCAACACCGCCGGCACGCGGACCGCCGGGATATCGTCCTCGACGATGACGGTCACGTCGGGAAACTCGGCCCGGAGCGTCGCGGCCGCCTCGTCGACGAGCGCCTCGAGCGCGACCGGCGGCGGCGCCTCCGTCGTCGGGTTGAACAGCTCGCTCGCGGTGCGGGTGCGCTCGCTGAGATCGAGGATGCGCGAGGCGCTCTCCTTGACCACCGCGAGGGCCCGTTCGTCGGTCGGGTCCGCGCGCAGCTGGTCGGCGTACCCGTGGATCAGGTTCGTCTCCGTCCGCACGTCGTGTCTGAACACCCGGTTGAGCACGTCCAGTCGCTGCTGCTGGCCGAGGTACTCGCCCACGTCGTGGAACACCACCACCTCGCCGGTCGGCCGATTGTGGCCGTCGGCGATGCGTCGAACGGTGACCTCGTACGGGTGTTGACCGTGCGGCCCCGTGATCGAGAGGGGCGACTGGTCCGCCGCTTCGCCCGCGATGTCCCCGTGTCGCGGGACGACCGCGTCGGCGGGCTCTCCGATCGCGTCCCGACGGTCGACCCCGAACGTGTCCGCGGCGCTCTGGTTCAAGTCGATCACGTACCCTTCGGTTCCGATCACGAACGCCGGGTCGTGGAGGTGCTCGAACACCAGCTGTCGCGCGCGCCGACGCGGCGCCGGCGCGAGCGTGAGCAGCCGAAACCGGGTGAGCGCGAAGAGGTACGCCACGCCCGACACCGCGAAGGCGAGCGGGGTCGGGTCGAGTCCGGCGACCGGGAACGCCCCGGTGAGGTGGAAGACGCTGCTGGCCCACGGCGCCGCCGTCCCCACGAGCAGCGCGGCGCTTTGCCCCCGGAAGGGGCGAGCGTCGTCGCGGACGAGCTGGAGGATCGGGAGCGATCCGAACAGCCCGAGCAGGTACGTGTACGCGGCGATGACGTAGTACCACGGGCCCGTGTCGACGCGGAGGAACGAGCCGACCGGCGTCGACGCGACCGCTCGGTCGACGACGACGAGCCCCCACGGGTCGCCGGCGGCCACGACGGCGACCGTCGCGGCGGGCGCGACGAGAAGCGCCGCCACGACCCCCGGCCGCACGTACCGCTCTCGCCCCGTATACTCCAGCGCGAACAGCAGCCACCCCACCGGGATGATCACGACCCCGAGCCACTGCACGTCGTACCAGAGCGACTTCGCCGCGAGCGTCGACGCCTCCAGTTCGAAGACGAGGAACGTCGTCCACCAAACCTGCCCGACGAGCAACACCGCCAGCCACGTCGCGCCCGCCTCCGGCCGCTCACGCCACGCGAGGATCGCCGCGGACGTCCCGGTGACCACGGCGGTGAGGAGGGCGACCGACAGCGGACTGAGCCCTATCACGGTTATTTGCACTCAGCCATAATATAAATCATTTGCTCCGGAACCCAGTCATTTCCCCATCCGTGTGCGGAGATGATCGGTTCGGAAGACGGGCGATGAGGGACGAAAACGCGGCGCCGAACGGGGGCCCCGGACCCGTGTTCCTCCGGGTCACCCCCGATGTGTCACTCCGGCGGCCTCGGCCGTTACGCCGCGGCGACCACGAGCGCGCCCCCGACGACGAGGTAGCTGCAGTCGGGGGCGACGCCCAGCACCGCGGCGTCGTCGACGCGTCCGGCGAGCGCGGTGACGCCGAGCGACACCGCGACTCCGACGCCGAGCGCCGCGGCGACTCCCGCCGCGAGCACGCCGGCGGCCGTCGCCGTCGCCAGCGTCGCCGCCGTGAGGAGGTCGATCCCGTACAACACGCGGCGAGTCCAGGGGACACCGAGGGCGATGGGGAGCGTCGAGACCCCCGCCGCGGCGTCGGCCTCCACGTCCCGGACGTTCGGAAGCTCGGCGTCGACGAACGACCGCAGGAAGAAGTACGCGAACGCGACCGCGACGACCGGTTCCAGCGGCGCGGCGCCGAGCGGGCCGGAGCCGGGAACCGCGGACCCGGCGAACGCCAGCGGCAACAGCGTGACCGCGATCGCCCACCCCGCGGCGACGACGGCGGAGCCGACCACGGGCACCTCCTTCAGCCGCGGGAGCCGCACCCCGGTCGTGATGCCTCCCTCCGACGCGATCGAGCGGACCGTCCGCCCGACGTTCGGGAGCCAGTCGGAGGCGTACGCGATCCAGAACGCCCCCGGAAGCAACGCGACGCCGAGCGCGAGCGGCCCGCCGAGTGTCGCGAGCGCCACCGCGAGTCCGTAGGTGACCGCGGCGACGATCATCAGTTGATCGCCGTACCGCCGTGCGATCCGCGCGCGCTCGGGCGTCGACCGGGCGTCCGCCGCCGCGTCGGTGACGTGGTCGACGGTGTACACCGCGAACGTGACGAGTCCGACGACGATCGGCGCGGGCGAGTGCGGCACGCCGAGCAGGACGGTCGCGATGACCGTCTCGACCGCGGCGATGGCCGCAACGAACGGAGAGCCGGACGCGAGCGCGACGAGCGACTGAAGGAGGTCGAATCCGGCGCCGGTCGCCCCGGCCTCGACCGACTCAGTCTCGGTCGGGGCGGGGGATTCGGTCGCTCCGATCGCGGTCGATTCGGCGGTTCGGGTTGCGACCGCGTCAGGGGCCGGCGTCGGATCCGCGGTGGCGATCGAGCCGGCTGGCCGTGCCGGATCTGTCTCGCTCGGCGCGTCGTCCGGTACAGATCCTACCGCCGCCCCGTCGGTCGGGGCGGAGCCTGCCGCCGCTCCCCCGTCGATCGCTGTCCCGCCCGTCGATTCCGCGTCGAGAGGTGGTTCAGCGCGATACGACTCGTCTGTGCCGTCGATCGTGGTCGACGGCGGATCTCGTGTGTTTCGCATCGATCGACGGGCGGCGCCGTTCGTGACGCCCCCCGCCGCGTACGTATCAAATATCAATAACTATAAATTAATCTCAAAATAACTGCAGAAAACGTGAAGACCGTTTGTCGCGACGGCCACCCCGAAGCGTCGGGTCCCGGCCAACCGCGCCCCCCCTTCAGTACGCTTTTGGGGCGAGCAACCGTTGGAACGGGTATGGACGGAACCTTCGATCACGTGATGATCCGCGTCGAGGAGTTAGAGGAGAGCCTCGACTGGTATCAGACGCACCTGAACTACGAGGAGAAGGGTCGCTGGGAGGCGGACACGTTCACCAACGTCTACCTCGGCCCCGAGGAGATGCACGAGGACGGCGCGACCCTCGAACTCACCTACAACCACGGCGACCACACCTACGAGAACGGTGACGCGTGGGGCCACATCGCCGTGCGCGTCCCGGAGGACGCCCTTCAGGAGTCGTACGACCAACTGATGGAGGAGGGCGTCGAGGACTACCGCGACCCCGAGTCCTGCGGGAACCGATACGCGTTCGTCAAGGATCCGGACGGCCACGAGATCGAGATCGTCAAGCGCGACTACGGCGCGAAGTGGAGCATCGATCACACGATGATCCGCGTCGAGGACGCGGACGAGGCGCTCGGCTACTGGACCCGCAAGTTCGAGTACACCGAGAAACCCGGACGCTGGGAGGCCGACAGCTTCTCGAACTACTTCATGGCCCCCGAAGACGCCGCGGAGGAGGCGATGAAGCTGGAGCTCACCTACAACTACGACGGCCGCGAGTACACGATGGGCGACGGCTGGGGCCACCTCTGCGTCCGCGTCGACGACCTCGACGAGGCGTGGGACCAGCTGATGACCCGCGAGGCGCCGGACTACCGCGACCCCGAGTCCTGCGACCACAGCTACGCGTTCACGAAGGACCAGGACGGCCACGAGATCGAACTGCTCGTCCCCTAGTCGGTCGCGCCGATTCGGCGTTCGGCGTTCATTCGAGCCGTCACTCGCTCGCCAGCTCCACGCCCGTCACTTCGAACCGGGCGCCGCCCTCTCGCCCCTCCGTGATCCGAACCGACCAGCCGTGAGCCGCCGCCACCTGCTCGACGATCCGCAGGCCGAAGCCGGTCCCCTCCTGCGTTGTCGAGAACCCGGCGTCGAACACCTCGCCGCGGTCCGCCGCCGGGATCCCCGGCCCGTCGTCTTCGACGAAGAACCCGACCTCGTCGCTCGCCTCCGCTCCCGCCCCGTCGCCCGCGCCATCGGCTTCCGCCTCCCCGCCCAGCGCGCCGACGGTGATCGCCACGTCGTCGCCGCCGTGCTCGACCGCGTTCCGCACGAGGTTCTCGACGAGCTGTCTGAGCCGGCTCTCGTCGGCGCGGAGCCACAGGTCGCCCTCGACGGACAGCGTCGCGTCCGCGGTCTCGACGGTCTGCCAGCAGGATTCGACGACGGCCGCGAGCCGGACCGGCTCCGTCTCGCTCACTCGCTCTCCCTGGCGAGCGAGCGTGAGCAGGTCGGCGATCAGCGTGTCCATCCGTTCGTGGGCGCCGGCGACCGCGTCGAGGTGGTCGCTGTCACACTCGTCGCGGGCCAGGTCCACCCGTCCCTGCGCCACGTTCAGCGGATTGCGGAGATCGTGGGAGACGACGCTGGCGAACTCCGCCAGCCGGTCGTTCTGCCGCTCCAACTCCACGCTCCGGTCGTGGAGGCGACTGGTTCGCGCCGCGGCGTTGAGTGCCGTTTCCGCCGCCGTCGAGAGGATCCGCGCGAGATGCTCGTCGGTCCCGTCGAAGACGCCGGGCTCGGTCTCGCCGATCGAGATGGTCCCGTGTTCGCCGAGGGGGAGGATCATCAGGCTTCGGAGCCCCGTTCCGGTGTCGATGGCGTTCACCGTCTCGATGTCGTCGTACATCCGCCCCTTGCCCGTCTCGTACGCCTCCCAGTTGAGGCTCCCGCCCCCGGGGGTGAACACCTCGCGAGGCGGGAGCTGCTCCTCGACCGCCTTCGAGACCGCGACGGGGACCAACCCCCCGGCGTCCTCGTCGTACAGCCGGACGGTGACCACGGAGAATCCGAGCACCTCGTCGGCGGCCTCGACGACGCGCTCGGCGATCTCCTCCCGGGAGTCGGCTCGGATCAGGCTTCGGGTCGCGTCGTGGAGCCGCTCCAGGCTGGACTCGCGCGCCACGCGGTCTAACGCGGCTTCGAGGTGGTTCGTGAGGATCTCCGCGATGAGCACGTCGGTCTCGGTGAACGCGTCCGGCTCCGCCGAGGAGATGACGAACAGCCCGTGGCTGCCGATCGGATGGAGGACGATGCTCTCCGCGGGAGTCTCCTCGTCGAGGGGGTCGAACGCCGACAGGTCGCCGACGGCGAGCGGCTCGTCGCCGCGATACGCCTCCCACGCGAGGGCCGCGCGCGTTCCGGGGGGCTCCCCCCGATCGTAGGAGGGTTGCTCGTCGAAGAACGACGGCACCGACTCGGCCAGCGCGGCGGGTTCGAGCGCGTCGCCCGCCTCGCTCACGAGGTGGACCCCGCTCAGCCCCGCCCCCACGATCTCGTCGGCGGCGTCGACCGCCAGCTGCGTCGTCTCGTCGACCGTCCGCGTGCAGTTGAGATCGCGGGTCCACTCGCGGAGTCGCGACAGTTTCTCCTCGCGCCGCTTACGGTCCGAAATGTCGCGGGTGTTGATCACGAACCCGTTGATCCCGTAGTCGTCGAGCCGGTTGTTCCCGACCGACTCCACCCACGCGTACTCCCCGTCGGCCCGTTCGAGCCGGTATTCGACCGTCGGGTTGGATTCGTCGCCAGTGATCGACCGCATGAACGTCTCGACGACCCGCTCGCGGTCCTCCGGGTGGACGTACGAGAACGCGTACTCGCCGACCAGGTCCGCCGGGTCGTGGCCGAGGATCCCCTCGACCGAGGGGCTCGCGTACTGGAACGTGCCGTCCGCGTCGAGCGCGGTGACGATGTCGCCGGACTGCTCGACGAACGCCCGGTGTCGCTCGCGCTCCGTCACGTCTCGGATGATCCCGACGAACCGCCGATCGCCGCTCTCCTCGAACTCGCCGAACGAGATCGACAGGGGGATCTCGTGGCCGTCCCGGTGTTGCCCCGGGAACTCGACCGCCGACCAATCCATCGAGCGCTCGCCGGTCTCACAGTATCGCTCGAGGGCCTCGCGGTGCGCCTCACGTTTCCGCTCCGGAATCAGCATCACCAACGATTCGCCTTCCAGTTCCCCGGGCCCGTAGCCGAACAGCCGCTCGACCGCCGGGTTCGCGAACCGGATCCGGTTGTCGGCGTCGATGGTGATGATGGCGTCCATCGAGTGGTCGGTGATCGCCTGCAGGTGGGACCGCGTTCGGTCGGCCTCGCGCTCGATCCGGCGCTTCTCGGCCGCGCCGACGACGCGGTTCGCCAGGATCTCGTACTGTTCCGTACCGCCGCCCTTCTGGAGGTAATCGGTCACGCCAGCCGAGATCGCCTCGCTGGCGACCGACTCCGACCCCTTCCCGGTGTACAGGATGAAGGGGAGGTCCGGATCGCGTTCGCGAACCGCCTCCAGGAACTCGATCCCGTCCGGCCCGGGCATGTCGTGGTCGGAGACGATACAGTCGAACTCGGCCTCGGCGTCGTCGAGCCGTTCGAGCCCCTCGTCGGCGTTCGAGGCGGTCTCAACCGCAATCCGTGGATCCTCGCGTTCGAGGAACGACGCCGTGATCTCCGCGAGATCCGGGTCGTCGTCGACGTGGAGCACGCGGATGCGGTCACCCATGGAGTCGAACTACTCGTGACGCCGGCATAATCGTTTGGACCGGGTGACGAAACGCGGGGAGGACGCAGCGAGAGCGCCGGTTCCCTACTCGCCGCCCGCCGGTCGGAAGGCGACGAGCCGTTCGCCGTCGGTGGCGCGCTCCTCGACGCCGGCAGCGACCCGGTCGCCGACCGAGACCGCGTCGAGCGCGGGCTCGACCCCGCGCAGGACGCCCGCGAGCCTGACCGGTCCGAAGTCGGCGACCGCGTTCACGTACGGGACGTCGTCGGCGAACTGCGGCCCGGCGACGTGGACGACGTTGTACGTCTCGACGCGCCCGGTCTCGGCGAGCGGTTCCTCGGCGAGCGCCGTGGCCCCGCACTCGGGACACACCCGCCGCGGCGGAAGCGAGCCGTGTCCGTCCGGGCAGACGAGAGCGTACCCATCGCCGTCCGCGAGGGCGTCGAGCCACTCGTCGTGGCCCGCGTTGCTCGTCGGCGCGCTCATTCCGCCACCTCCAGCACGTGGACGACCGCGCTGGCCACCGTCCCGCCCGCGTTGTGCGCGACGCCGACCTCGGCGTCGGCGACGTGGTCGCTGTTCGGGTGGTCGCCGCGCAGCAAGCGGGTGAGCTCCGCGATCTGCGAGCCGCCGGTCGCGCCGACCGGGTGCCCCTTCGCCTTCAGCCCGCCGGAGAGGTTCACGGGGGTGTCGCCGTCGGCGGTCGTGACCCCATCGCGTGCGGCGCTGATCCCCTCGCCGGGCTCGGCGATTCCGAGCGACTCCAGCGCGAACACCTCCGCGATGGTGAAGCAGTCGTGGACCTCCGCCACGTCGACGTCGTCGGGACCGACCCCGGCGTCGGCGTAGGCCGTGTCGGCCGCGTCGTCGGCGGCGGGGGTGCGAGCGAGGTGCTCGCGGTCCGCGAGCGCCATCCGGTCCGTCCCCTGACCGGTTCCGGTCACCGCGACCGGCGCGTCGACGTCGTGCTCGGCCGCGTACTCCTCGGAGACGATCACGAGCGCGCTCGCGCCGTCGGTGATCGGGCAGGCGTCGTAGAGATGGAGCGGCTCCGCGACGGGCGGGGCGTCGAGCGCCTCCTCGACGGACACCTCCTGGCGGTACTGCGCGTACTCGTTCGGGACCGCGTTCGCGTGGTTCTTCGCGGCGACGTGGGCTAGATCGCGGCGCTCCCCGCCGTACGCGTCGAAGTACGCGTTCGCCATCAGCGCGTACGCCCCGGGGAACGTCACCCCGGCTCGCACCTCGAAGAGGTCGTCGGCGGCGATGGCGAGCCCCTCCGTCACCTCGTCCGTCGGGAGGTTGGTCATGCGCTCCATCCCGCCGGCCACCACCACGTCGGCCTCGCCCGCGCGGACGGTCCGAACCGCCTCGCGGACGGCGACGCCGGCCGAGGCGCACGCCTCCTCGTAGCGGGTCGCCGGGCAGTTCACGCCGGCCGCCTCCGCCATGAGCGGCGCCTGATGGCCCTGGTGCTCGGCGAGCGCGCCCATGAAGTTGCCGTAGTTCAGTTCCTCGACGTCCCCGCGGGGGACGCCGGCGTCCTCGAACGCCCGCAGCGCGGCCGTCGCGAAGAGGTCTCGACCCGTTCGCTCCGGGTGGCTTCCGAAGTGCGTGAGCCCGACCCCGGCGACGCGTACGTCGGTCATACACGAACGATAATCGGGGTCCGATTTATCCCTGCCGGAAGCGGTGGCGAGTCGCCACTCTCGGGCGCGTCGTACTCAGCCGATGTACCGCAGGTCGTCGTCCGGCACCGCCGGGCCGTCCTGCATCTCTTGGATCTTACCCACGACTTCCTCCATCTCCTCGGCGCGATCCTCCAGGCTCTCGTAGTCGATGGGGAAGTCGAGGTGGTCCGCGAGCACCTCGAGCACCGCGCGGGCGCTCTTCGGGTCGACGAGGTAGCCGCTCGTCTCGCCCATCAGGCAGGCGGCGCCGAACCCGCGTCGGCCGCCGAGCCCGAGCACGAGCCCGGAGACGCCGACGATGCCGCCGGCTGGCTCGTCCGGTCGGAACTCGACGCCGACCGCCTCCAGCTCGTCGACGAGGTCGCCCTCGGAGACCGCGCCGAGCACGGTGTACTCCTCGACGAGCTCGCCGGTCGGCACGCCGCCGAGCGCGAACGCCCGAGTCGCGCCGAACTCCTCGGCGATGTCGAGGAACGTCGTGGTGAGCGTGTAGTGGCCCTTGTTCGAGCCGGCCTGGTGGTCGCCGGTCAACACGAGCAGGTCGGCGCCGTCGGTCTCGATCGCGTGGAACTCCGCGCAGGTCAGCTCCGCGACGCCGTCGCCGTCGACGTTCACCTGCGGGGGGAACTCGGTGGTGTACACGCGGCGCACGAGCTCCCCGTCGAACTCCTCTAACAGGTGTTCGGCCGCGAGCTTCCCCACGTGGCCGACGCCCGGCAGTCCCTCGATGAGCACCGGGTCGTCGAGCTCCGGCGTCGCGACCTCGTCGATCTCGATGTCGTCCATACCGGGGTACTCCGGGCGGGGCTCACAAGAGGGTGGCTATTCCGGTGCTGCGCGCGGCTCGGCGTCGCGACAGCGGCGTCGGCGCTGGCGGATGCCGCGCTACTCAGACGCCCGCCGCCGCGCCCGGCGTCGGTACTCGCCGTAGGGGTCTTCGGGGCTGAACGGCGCCGGGGCGCTGTTCTCGGTCGGACCGTCACACGCCGGGCAGCGCTCGCCGAGCGCGTACACCGGTCGGTCGTGGGTGGTCTCCCAGTTCGCGCAGACGCGGATGTCGGATTTCACGGGTTGAGAGGAGAGGTGAGAGGCGAAACCGCGGGCGACTACTCGTCGTCCTCGCGGCGCTCGCGGTGGAACTCGCCGTCGCCGCCGGCGGCCTCGATGGCCTCGCGGGCGCGGGCCGCGGCGGCCTCAAGCTGGTCCTCGGCCGTCTTGTAGTCGGGCGCGCGGACCTTGATCCGGTACTCGGGCGAGCCGACGTAGCCGACTTCGAGGTCGACGCCGTCCGGGATCTCGCCGTTGCCCTCGGCCGCTTCGAGGGCCGTCTTCACGTCGTCGACGCCGTCGGGGGCCGCGGACTCCAGATCGACGTAGCCGGTCACGTCGACGTACGGGACCGAGACGTTGTCGCGGGCCGCCGCGACGATGGCGTCGAGGGCGTCGTCGTCGATGTCGACGTCCTCGAGCGCCTCGTCGCCGCTGATCGCGGCCGCCTCGAAGGCGTCGTACAGCGAGTCGTACTCGGCGAGGAGCGCGTTGGCGACCGCGGTGTAGCGGTCGTCGTCGACGTCCTCGCCGAGCGCGATCAGCATCCAGTTGTCGGCCTTCTGCGAGTTCTTCCAGGCCTGTATCTTGTCCTTGCGCTGGTGTTCGTTGACGTCTTTGATCGAGAGGTCGATCTGGTTCGACGACTCGTCGACATCGAGCACCTTCGCGACGACCGTCTGTCCCTCGCGGACGTGGTCGCGGACGTTCTTGATCCAGCCGGAGGCGACCTCGCTGATGTGACAGAGGCCGCGCTTGTCCTCGTACTCGTCGAGGTCGACGAACACGCCGAAGTCGGCGATCTCGTCGACGTCGCCGACCACCAGCTCGCCGGGTTCGGGCCAGCCGCTGTACTTCATACGGGGGTGGTGAGGCGGTTACCGCGCCTCAACGGTTTCGACGATCTCGCCGTGGAGCTCGGCCTCCCCGCCGGTCGGGGTCGCGAGGGTCGTGCCGCAGACCGCACACGACACCGTCGAGGAGGCTTTGCCGAAGACGACCTGTTCGTTCTCGCAGTCGCCGCAGGCGACGCGGTGGAAGCTTCCTGCCATGCTTACTCCTGGAACGTGAGCCGGCCGGCGCGCCAGCCCTCACGCATGTGAGCCTTGCCGCAGTCGCCGCAGCGGTACTTCAGGTGGGTCTTCTTGGTCGGCTTGTCGCCACCGGGCACCTTCGAGTACCCGCCGGCGTTGCCGATTGTCGCGAGCGCGCGGCGTCGCTGGCGCGCGTCGCGCTTCATTCCGGTTGCCCGACCCGATCGAACCTTCTCCACTTCGTGCTCCTGGTGGGAGTCACAGTGTGGACAGTACGTGTTGAAACGACGTGGCATCTCCATGGATATCGACCTTGAATCGCGGTTCGTCGCCGACGCTTAAAACGGGTTTGGTCTGGTTCGCCACCGGCGGTGCGACCGGCTCTCACCCCTCCCACTCCGCGACCGCCCGCACCGGCGATCCGTCCCCGTCGCGGAGCCGGAGGGGAAAGGCGTACAGCCGGAACCGCGGCGGTAAGCCGTCGAGCCCGCGTAGGTTCTCGACGATCGGCAGCGAGTCGCCCAGGAGGATGTCGTGGGCGGGGGTGCCGTCGGGCTCGTCCGTCCCCGCCGGTTCGGCTTCCCCCGTCCCCATCGATTCGCCCTGCCCCGTCGATCCGGTCGGGGTCGGGTCCGGGCCGAACGCGTCCAGGCCGACGCCGACGCCCAGTTCGCGACACCGCTCCGCGGCCGCCGCCGTCAGGTACGGGTGGTCGCGGTACCGGTCGGTGCCCCAGCGGGTCGCCCAGCCGGTCCGGAGGACGAGGAGGTCCACCTCGGCGTCGAGGCGACTCGGGTCGGGTAGCGCCCCGGGTGCGATCGGCTCCCGCGGCTGCAGCGGGCGGCAGTCGACGACTCGGGCGTCGAAGGCGAAGGATCCGACGCCGACCTCGTCGAGCGTCTCGCCGTCCGGGAGCGTGTGGCGCGGCGCGTCCACGTGGGTCCCCGCGTGCGTCCCAGCGCGGAGCTCGCCCGTCGCGTAGCCGTCGGCCTCGTGGGTCGCGTCGGGCGCGAGCGTCACGTCCGGATCGCCCGGGTACGTCGGCATCCCCGTCTCGATCGGTCGCGAGAGGTCGCGGAACACGGCCGGCGGTCCGCCCGCCGCGCGGTTAAATCAGTCGCCGGCGCCTGACGCCGCCCCCTCAGTGCTCGACGAACTCCACGAGCACCCCGCCCGTCGATCGGGGGTGGAGAAACGCCACCTCGTGGCCCCACGCGCCGGGGCGCGGCGTCTCGTCGATGATGTCGACGCCGAGGTCGCGGGCGCGGTCCAGCGCCTCCACGATGTCGTCGGTGGCGAGCGCGACGTGGTGGATCCCCGGCCCCTCCCGGTCGAGGTAGTCGGCGATCGCGCCGCCCGCGGTCGGCTCGAGCAGCTCGAAGTAGCCGCCGTCGTCGAGCTCGAGGAAGGCGACATCCATCCCGTCGAACGTCTCTTCGTGGGCGATCGGCGCCTGGAGCAGGCCGTCGAACAGCTCGGCGAGGTCGGCGGCATCGCGCGTCGCGACGCCGACGTGGTCGAAGTGCATATCCCTCGGATCGAGCCCCGCCGACTTATATGGCCCGAGGGGGACGCCTGCTCCCCGCCGGTATCCAAAGATTTGGGTGCGATCCGACCGCAACTGCACCAGTGAGCGACCCACAGACCGACGGCGCGACGGAGCAGATGACATCGCGGAACATCCTCGGATCGCTGCTCGAGAGCGCGCTCCACGAGATGAACCGGGAGCGGTACGGGCTCCTGCTTTCGGGCCTGTCGGCGGGGCTCGACATCGGGTTCGGCCCGCTGATGATGGCGGTGGTGTTGACGCTCTCTCCGGGGACCTTCGGTGACCTCACGACCGAACTCCTGTTAGCGAGCGTCTACTCCATCGGGTTCATGTTCGTAATATTGGGTCGCTCCGAGCTGTTCACCGAGCACACGACGCTGGCCGTGATCCCGGTGCTCGACCGGCAGGCGTCGCTCGGCCAACTGGGGCGGCTCTGGGGGCTCGTGTACGCCGGTAACATCGTCGGCGGGCTGCTGTTCACCCTGCTCGTGACCCTGTTGATGCCGGAGCTCGGCGTCGTCGACCCCCAGTCGTTCGAGACCATCGCCCTGAAGCTCGTCGACCACGACCTCCCGTGGCTGTTCGTCGGCGGCGTCTTCGCCGGGTGGCTGATGGGGCTCCTGGCGTGGCTCGTGGCGGCGGCGCGGGACACGACCTCTCGGATCCTCCTCGTGTTGATCGTCACCGGCACGATCGGGCTCCTCCACCTCCCGCACTCGATCGCGGGCAACGTCGAGGTGCTGTTCGGGCTCATCGTCTCGGACGCCATCTCGCTGTCCGACTACGCCGGGTTCCTCGTGCTGGCGACGATCGGCAACGCCTTCGGCGGCGCGGTGTTCGTCGCGCTGCTGAAGTACGGTCACGTCGTCCGCGGCGCGGACTGAAGGTCTGCGCCGCGGCGGGTTGATCCCGGTCGACATTTAACTGCTCACCCGCCGAACGGTGCCGATATGGAGCTCTCCAACACCGAGTCGATCGCCGGGAAGGAAGTGACCGAGACGCTCGGGCTCGTCCGCGGGAACACGGTCCGCGCCCGCAACGTCGGCCGCGACATCACCCAGGGCCTCCGCAACCTCGCGGGCGGCGAGCTGAAGGGATACACCGAACTGATGACCGACGCCCGCGATCAGGCGCAGGAGCGCATGATCGAGGAGGCGGAGTCGCTCGGTGCCGACGGCGTGATCAACGTCCGGTTCACCACCTCTTCGATCGCTGACAGCGGCGCGGAGATCCTCGCGTGCGGGACCGCGGTGCGGCTGCGGTAGATCGGTTCGGCTGCGGTAGATCGGTGCGGCCGCGATAGATCGGCCGCCCTACCGCCCCGGCTTGTACTCCCCGAACTCGTCGCGGAGCACGTCCGAGACCTCCTGAACCGTCGCGTACGCCTTCACCGCGTCGACGATGTGCGGCATCACGTTCTCGGAGCCCTGCGCGGCCTCGCGGAGCGACGTGAGCGCGTCGTCGACGGCGTCGCTGTCGCGCTCGGCTTTGACCTCCTCCAGTCGCTCCCGCTGGTTCTGCTCCTGCTCCGGGTCGACCTCTTCGAGGTCCATCTCCGGCTCCTCGTCCACCTCGAACTCGTTGACGCCGACGATGACGCGCTCGCCGTCCTCGATCTCCTGCTGGCGCTCGAAGGCGACGTCTTGGATCTGTCGCTGGACCCACTGGCTCTTGACGGCCTCCAGCATCCCCCCGCGTCGGTCGACCTCCTCCAGAATCTCGAAGGCGTCCTCCTCGATCCCGTCCGTGAGGTTCTCGACGTAGTACGACCCCGCGAGCGGGTCGATCGTGTCGGCGGCGCCCGACTCGTGCGCGAGGATCTGCTGGGTGCGGAGCGCGGTGCGGACGGACTTCTCGGTCGGGAGCGCCAGCGCCTCGTCTTTGCCGTTCGTGTGGAGGCTCTGGGTGCCGCCGAGCACCGCCGCGAGCGCCTGGTACGCCACCCGGACGACGTTGTTCTCGATCTGCTGGGCGGTGAGCGTGGAGCCGCCGGTCTGGGTGTGGAACTTGAGCTGTTTCGATTTCGGGTTCTGCGCGTCGAACCGCTCCTCCATGATCGTGGCCCACATCCGGCGGGCGGCGCGGAACTTCGCGGCCTCCTCGAAGATGTTGTTGTGGGCGTTGAAGAAGAAGGAGAGCTGCGGCGCGAACTCGTCGACGTCGAGTCCGGCGTCGATCGCGGCCTGGACGTACTGGATCCCGTTTCCGAGGGTGAACGCGACCTCTTGGGCGGCGGTCGAGCCGGCCTCCCGGATGTGGTATCCCGAGATGGAGATGGTGTTGAAGCTGGGGGTCTCGGCGGCGCAGAACTCGAAGATGTCCGTGATGAGCCGCATCGAGGGCTCTGGCGGGTAGATGTAGAGGTTCCGCGCGATGTATTCCTTCATGATGTCGTTCTGGATCGTCCCGCGGAGCTGCGCTCTGGGGACGCCCTGCTTGTCGCCCATCGCGACGTACATCGCGAGGAGGACGGCGGCGGGGGCGTTGATCGTCATCGACGTGGACACCTCGTCGAGGGGGATCCCGTCGAAGACGGTCTCGAAGTCGTCGAGGGTGTCGATGGCGACGCCCGAGCGCCCCACCTCCCCCTCGGCCATCGCGGCGTCGGAGTCGTACCCCATCTGGGTCGGGAGGTCGAACGCCATCGAGAGCCCGGACGAGCCCTGATCGATGAGGTAGTTGAACCGCTCGTTGGTCTCCGCGGCGGTGCCCATCCCCGCGTACTGGCGCATCGTCCAGAGCCGCCCGCGGTGCATCGTCGAGTAGACGCCGCGGGTGTACGGCTCCTCGCCCGGGTTCCCCAGATCTCCGCGGTAGTCGTGGTCGGCGATATCGGCGGGCGTGTACAGCGGGTCGACCTCTTGTCCGCCCGTGTCGGTGGTGAACGACTCCTTCCGCTCCCCGAATCGGTCGACCGTCTCGCCGTAGGTCCCCGACTCCCACGACTCCTTGGCCTCCCGGATCGCGTCCAGTTCCTCAGGATCGTACATTAGTAACTGGGTCGCGCGAGCGGGACTTAACACTTTTCGGCGGCGGCGTCCGCGACGACGGTCTCCCCGCCTTCCCGAACGCCTCGGGCGCCCGCCGACGGGCGGTTTCAAGTGACGTGCGGTCGAACGCGAGCCATGGACATCCTCTCCGACTCGGCCGAGCGCTTCCTCGCCGCGACGGCGCCCGAGCACACCGCGACGCAGGCGGAGATGGCCGCCCTCGCCGACGACTGGGGGTTCCCCATCATCGGGCCGGAAGCGGGGTCGGTCCTCCGGCTGATCGCTCGCCTGACCGGCGCCGAGCGCGTCTTCGAGTTCGGCTCCGGCTTCGGCTACTCCGCGACGTGGTTCCTGCGCGGCGGCGCCGACGCCGTGATCTGCACCGAGTTCGACGAGGAGGAGGCGAAACGGGGGGTCAAGTTCGCCGCCGACGGGGGGTACGCCGACAGCGTCACCTTCGAGGTGGGCGACGCGATGGAGACGATCGAGCGCTACGACGGCCCCTTCGATATCGTCCTCATCGACCACCAGAAGGGCCGGTACGCCGAGGCCTACCGCACGGTCCTCCCGAAGGTCCGGACGGGCGGCGTGATCGTCGCCGACAACATCACCAGAGGCCCGATCGACTTCGGGGACCTCGTCGCGCACTTCGAGGACAGCGCGCCGCTCCCCGACCCCGAGGTCGACGGCGAGACGCGGGGGATCGGCGAGTACGTCGGGACGGTGCGCTCCGACGACGCCGTCGAGACCGCGATCCTCCCCGTCGGCTCCGGCATCGCGGTGTCGACGAAGGTAGCGTAGGCGCCCGTCATCGGGGGCGGGTCGGCGGAGGCGGGTCAGAGATGGACCGTCGGCGGCGTTCACTCCCGGCGCCACGCCCGGACCGAACCTATTCGGGCGTCGCTCCCGAACCGCCACCTGATGAAAGTGGGTCTCATCTCGGACGTACACGCGAACCTCCCCGCGCTCGAAGCCGTCCTCGACGACATGCCGACGGTCGACCGGATCCTCTGCGCCGGGGACGTGATCGGGTACAACCCGTGGCCGGCCGAGTGCGTCGAGCGCGTGCGCGAGGTCGCCGCGAAAACGGTCCGCGGCAACCACGACCGCACCGTCGGGACGCCCGAGCGCTACCGGGCCAACCGGATGGCCGAGGCCGGCCTCGAACACGCGAAGGCGTCGCTCTCGGACGACCAGCGCGCGTGGCTCGACGGCCTCCCGCGCGCTGAGACGTTCGCCGGCGACCGGTATCTCCTCGTCCACTCGCACCCCGCGGCAGAGCGCGAGGACGCCTACGTCTACCCGAACGAGTTCCCCGACCTCGACCGCCACATGGGCGATCGCGACGGGATCGTGCTCGGCCACACCCACGTCCAGGGGAAGCGCTCGGTCGCGGGCGGCGTCGTCGTCAACCCCGGCAGCGTCGGGCAGCCCCGCGACGGCGACCCGGAGGCGGGGTACGCGGTGCTCGACACGCAGGCCGACGAGGTCGACCTGCGGCGCGTCGCCTACGACCTCGATCGCGTCAGCGAGGCGGTCGCCGACGCCGGCCTCCCCGAACGAACCGCCGATCGGCTGTATTCGGGAGAGTGAGGAACCGCGGGGTCGCCGGGGAGCGAGTGCGTCACGGCCAGACGCCTGTCACCCCCAGACGCCCGTCACGAGGAGGAGGTTCCGCATCGCGGTCGCGAGCGAGAGGGCGCCGACGCCGGCGCACATCAGCGTCGCGACGAGCCGGCGGGTCCCCCCCGCGACGGCGACGGGGATCCCGATGAGGACCATCCCGGCGGCCTTGGTGAACAGCATGCCGGGGACGAGCCCGAACGTCGCGATGAGCGCCGCGCCGACCGGCGACCCCTCGACGTACTGTCCGCCCGAGACGGCGACGTAGGTCGAGGCGATGTCGGCGCCGGCGCCAACGAGGAGGAGTGCGACGGCGGCGGCGAGTCGCGATGGCACTGCCCCATCGAACGCGACGGATCGACATAAACCTCCGGAGGTGTGAACTTCGGCGACGCCGATCGGCCGGAGACCGGCTACCGGGCTGGCCGCGCCGCGCGCACAGCACGACTTGATTTAAACCGCCGCGTCGCGTACGATCCGGTAATGAGTTCGTCCGACGACGAGTACGAAGTCGCGGTCGTAGGCGGCGGTCCGGCCGGCCTGACGACCGCGTTGTACGGCGCCCGACTGGGACACGAAACGGTGCTGATCGACCGCGGTGGCGGACGCGCGGCGATGATGGCGGACACGCACAACGTGATCGGCATCACCGAGGATGTCTCCGGCAACGAGTTCCTCGCCACCGGCCGCGAGCAGGTGCAGTCGTACGGCGGCGCCTTCGTGCGTGGCTTCGTCAGCGACGTCGAGCGCACCGACGACGACCGGTTCCGACTGACGACGAACGACGCCGAGCTTCTCGCCGACCGCGTCGTCCTCGCGACCGGCTTCTCCGACGAGCGCCCGGACCCCCCGCTCCCGCGGACGGGCAAGGGGCTCCACTACTGTCTCCACTGCGACGCCTACATGTTCGTCGACGAGCCGGTGTACGTGATGGGTCACGGCGAGGCCGCCGCCCACGTCGCGATGATTATGCTCAACATGACCGACGACGTGGACCTGTTGACCCGCGGCGCGGAGCCGACGTGGAGCGACGAGACCGCCGCGCAGCTGGAGGCCCACCCCGTCGAGGTCGTCCACGAGGACGTGACGGGCGTCGAGAACGACCCCGACTCGGGCTGGCTCGAAGCGCTGGAGTTCGCCGACGGCACCCGCCGCGAGTACCGGGGCGGCTTCCCGATGTACGGCTCCAACTACAACACCGCGCTCGCCGAGGGGCTCGGCTGCGACCTGACCGACAGCGGCGAGGTGGACGTCGACGACCACGGCCGCACCAGCGAGGACGGCGTGTTCGCGGTCGGCGACGTCACCCCCGGCCACAATCAGGTGCCCGTCGCGATGGGGCAGGGCGCGAAGGCCGGGCTCGCCATCCACAAGGAGATCCGCGAGTTCCCGCGCTCGCGGGAGGCGATCGAGGCGGACGGGCCGGTCGACGCCGACGAGGTGCCCGCGATCTCGCCGTCGCTCATGGCGACTGCGCTCGCTCACGAGGGACACGCGGGCGGACCGCGCGCGGCGGGCGCCGAGCCGGACGCGGAAACGCGGGCGGCCGACGACGACTGAGCCGACCCGACTGCGCATCTCCGGCAGCCTCCGAAACGGGGCGGTAGCTCGACTGTGCAGCCGCGATACCGACCCTTTTTGATCCGCTGTCTCCGACGAGTCGTATGGGAACTCTCGACGCGGACTTCGCCGGTGAGACGGTCGTGGTCACGGGCGGATCGAGCGGTATCGGCCGCGCGGTCGCGAACGGGTTCGGCGACGCGGGAGCGACCGTGATCAACGCCGACGTGAGGGCGGCGCCGAAAGACGTCGACGCCGAGACGCCCACGCACGAGGCGATCGAAAGCCGCGGCGGCACCGCAGCGTTCGTCGAGACCGACATCTCCGACCCGGACCAGATCGAATCGGTGATCGAGGCGGCCCGCGAGTTCGGCGGGATCGACGTGATGGTGAACAACGCGGGCGTCCACCGCAGCGCCGAGTTCCTCGACGTTACTCCCGAGGAGTTCGACTCGGTTCACGGCGTCAACCTCAGGGGCGCGTTCTTCGGCACCCAACTGGCCGCCAAGGACATGATCGACCGCGGCGTCGAGGGAGCGATCGTGAACACGTCGTCGACGACGGCCGAGCGCGCCGAGTGGGACCACTCCCACTACGCGGCGACGAAGGGCGGCGTACAGATGCTCACCCGAAGCGCCGCCCTCGAACTCGACGGGCACGGGATCAGGGTGAACGCGGTCGCTCCGGGACCGATCGCCACCGAGATCCGAGAGGGGTGGGCCGAGGAGGCGGACGCGATCGACGGCTCCGACGGCCTCCCGTCCCGGGCCGGGACTCCCGCGGACCTGCGCGACGCGTACCTCTACCTCGCCTCCGAGGGGGCGAGCTACGTGACCGGCGAGACGGTGTGGGTCGACGGCGGCGCGAGCCTGTAGGTCTCGACCGCGGGCCGACCGACGCGTCACTCCCGTCGGTCGAGAACGTCCCGAACGAACGCACCCTTCTCGGCAGTGTACCGGTCCCGGCTCTCGGGATACCGCGCCGCGAGCCGCCGCTTCAACGAGGCGTACCGCTCGGCGAGCTCCGGGTCGGTTCGAAGCGCGTCCCTGAACGCGGTCGTCTCGTCGTGGAACGCGCTCCCGACTTCGGCGATCGACAGGTAGCACGTGCGGTTCTCCGGCGGCCCCTTCGCGAGGAACACCCGTCCGTCCACCTCGTCGGGGCGGCGCTCGTAGCCACGCGTCTCGAGCGGTGGGACGAGGTCGCTCGCGGGGGTCGACTCGTCGACCAAGGCGAGCACGTCGAGGATCGGCTTGGCAGGCATCCCCTCGACTGCGGTGCTACCGACGTGTTCGAAGCGCTCGACTCGGTCGCCGACGGCATCCGTCAGCCGGGCGACTTCCGCGTCGTACGCCTCGCTCCACGACTCTTGATGAGGCACCAACGCGACGGTGCCGCGGGCCAGCCCGAGCATGTTCGGAACTCTGGCTCGAGGTACAAACTTGTTTAAATATTCCTCTTACTCTGACGAGAAATGCGCCGGCCGGGACCCTCGCGAGCTTGCGAGCGAGGGTACGGGCGGCGCACGACCGAAGGGAGTGCGCCGGCCGGGATTTGAACCCGGGCCATGAGCTTGGAAGGCCGCTCGCGCAAAGCGCTCGCGCTGTGCCCTACAAGCCGCGTTTTCGGCGTTTCCGGTGTGCGTCCAATCTGCGCCCATTGGGTTATCGCACACGACTGACAAAAAAGTATCGGTTTGACCGACATGATGGTACCCAGAAAATCTCTGAGTAGGACTAAACCACCGTTTAAAGAGAGTTAGATGAGTTCTTCTCTATTCTCTTTCGTGTCAGATTTAGTGTTATGATTCACTATTGGAAATGACGGAATGGTGGATCTCTCTTAGACGGTGACGCTCAGTAGATCACGCGCTGTTCGAGTTCAGCAACAATCTCGTCTTGGGAATCACGTAAGTCATGGAATAGACGATTCACCTCATCGAGGTCGGCGTTATCCTCCGAGTCAATCTTCTCGTTCAGGTCTTCGAGGAGAGTTTGTTGCCGCTCAAGGATCTTCAAGATCTGATTTGTGTCGGTGGAATATGGCGATTGGAGCTGATCGAGTGTTCCGGTATAGTCGGCTACAACGAGCTGGAGTAGTTCGTTGACATTGTCCACGTCTTGGTTTCCTGCGGCAGCTGCTTCCAGTTGGTCAATCTGTTCCGGATAGAGTGCGACTCTGATCGGTTCCGGCTCAATGACTGTCATACCGACGTCCGGACACTCCGAAAACAAATACCCACGTGGTTCACCGCATCGAGTCGTGGTCCATTTAGCCGTCCGCTGATTTGCCGAGGTTACACGATGAACAGTAGCGATAATATCGACGAGATTGTTCGCCGGATAGAGCGCGAGATCCAGCGCAATTCCGAAGTCCTTGAGGAGTACGAGGAAGTCAGCTATGAGGAGGAGACCTCGCATCGGGACGTTGACGCTGAGGAGTTGTTCAGTTAGCTAACTGTTTCCATGCGCCCGGTTTGGGCACTCTCAATACGGCTGAATTTTCCGGCCTCAGTGGCCCAAACCCTGACTAAACAATACAAAATTCTCGCGCCGGCTTACCAATATATGACCACCCACCCCCGGTCCGAATGTTCTAACCTTATCATAATATTTTGATAATACTAAAGTACTTTATACAACTCATTTCTGGACGAGTTCCTTCAAAATGCTCAGAATCCGCTTAGAGACGTTTGATTTCAAAAGAAGATGTCTCCCTTTCGTAGGTTGAAAAAACAGCTCTAAACGCTTACAGCTGGCTCACAGAGGAGATCAGACAGCCCCGACGGCGTGGCCTTTCGGATCCACGACCGTCACCCCGACCATACAGGGGGTAACTACAGTATAACCACAGTAACGACCATACAGGGGGTAACTACAGTATAACCACAGTAAACAACAATAATAAGCTAATTAGCTAAGTGTTTTACTTCATCGAGGTCGTGTTAATTAAAACGCATTAGTTAGAGTGTTTGAGCTAAACACTTTAACGAAACTCTTGGTTTAGAGTGTTCAAATTAAACACTTTAACAAAACACATTAATTAGAATGTTCAAGCTAAACACTTCAACAACTGACTGAACTACTACTTACTGTACTTAGTGTATAACTACTTAGTGTATATACTGTATGACCCCACCCCCACCCCTAACCCCCAGAGCGAGATCAACCAACGCGAGGTAACGGATCACACACTACGCGACCGGACTACTCCCTCCCACTAAATAAATAATATTTCTTATAGTATGTAGTTATTA
Organism: Halorubrum sp. FL23; assembly: GCF_052439115.2. NCBI lineage: Archaea > Methanobacteriati > Methanobacteriota > Halobacteria > Halobacteriales > Haloferacaceae > Halorubrum > Halorubrum sp. FL23. The sequence goes on along the minus strand of NZ_JBQVRO020000001.1, from coordinate 76,792 downwards.
TAATATTCTGTAAGTATTGGACTGCCGGATGTGTGGTAACAGCTTGAGAAAGATTGCGTACTGCAGTCTATTACGGCCTATGGAAGCACCGAGGCTAATCGTTACTGTCCATCTCAGAGATCCTCCTCGGAGAAGATTAGTCGCGAGCTATGTTCCGTCAGCCAATCAGAGTGGGCTTCGTACTCGGGGTCGTACTCCGCAACCAACGACCAGAACTCAGAGCTGTGGTTCGGCTCTCGAAGGTGGGCAAGTTCGTGAACGACGATGTAATCGACCACATCGGGTGGAGCCATCATTAACCGCCAGTTGAGGCTGATCGTTCCCGTCGTCGAACAGCTTCCCCACTTCGTTCGTTGATTCCGTATTTCGATCTTCTCATACTCGATCCCCATCCTCTCCGCATAGAGGTCGGCTCGTTCGGAGAAATGTTCCCGAGCCTTCCGCCGGTACGTATTTTCCAATACCTGCTTGACCGTGGACTGTTCGACCGTACTCTTTCTGAGCCGAATCGATGTGTCCGTAATCGTGTGGCTCTGCGAGGGCTCGATGATCAGCTCTCTTTCCGTGCCAAGTAGCGGGAACGTCTCACCCGCCTCGAAGGTGCGATCCGGAATGTTTTCTCGGTACTCCTCGAACCCGCGTTGTTTCTCGATGACCCACGCCGCGTTTTCTCGAAGGACCTCTGTCGGTTGAATCTCGGCAAAATCGGGAACTACAACTGTGACACCGTGAATATCCACATCGATGCGAGCTTTCGTCGCCTCGGAGCTGTTCCGTACCTCAAACTCGACGTCGTTCCCCGGCAGGTCGATGGTTTGAGACTGAGATTTAGCCATGGTTCTCGATAAGGTAGGTGCGAACAACGTCCACGAAGTCGTCGCTGTCGCGTATCAGATGCCCGAGTTCGTACTGCTTCACCAGTACATCGAGTAGGAGTCGCTCGACGCCAGCGATGGTCTGCTGGTTCGTCTGCCACCCGGCGTAGTTCCGGTCAACGCGATCGCGGAACTGCGAGACGATCTCTGTTGCGACCTCCTCGGCCTGCTCATCCGAGTCAATCGCATCCGGCGTCTCCTCCGTGAGGTGCGTATAGATAGCGAACTCGGCATCGTCCATGCCTTCGCCCTCTGCCTCGCGTTCGACTTCGAGGATCTCCCCTTCGACCGTCTTCAACGCCTCAACTGCTTCGGGGTCCGTGATCTCGTCGCCCTGCCACCGTTCCACGATATCGGTGACGCGTTTGCTGAGGCGTTTGTACCGTGGGTTCTGGTTTTCTCGTGGATGGAGGTGTTCGCGAGTAGCGTGGGCTATCTGTGACGCCTTCACGCCGGGGTTGTCGAGTCCTTCGACATCTTCGAGGTACTCCTCACCGAGTTTGTACGTCGGGAAGTCGCGCTTGATCTCGGAGATCTCCACGTTGTCGCCAATAATGTCGCGCGTCTTCTCCCGCATATCCTCCTCGGGGTCGTCCTCGCCCGCTGTTGTGCGTTTGAACGCGACGTGGATTCGGCTGAGCCACTTGTAATCCTCCTCGATCCCTTCGCTCACGAGGCGTCCGTCCGGAGCGACAGCCTCGTAGAGATTCTGGAGACGTCGGAAGCCCTGCTTGAAACGCCGACGCTCCGGGTGAGTAGAGACGCGTTCGACCGCTTCGTAGGTCGCCTCTTGAGAGTCGGTCTGCGGGATGCCGTCGAAGATGTCCAGCACGTTCTCCAGCTGCTCGTTGAGGTCGTCGAACAGCTCGTCTTTGTCGCGAGCGGCGTAGGCTTTCGTCTCGGCGTCGTAATCAAGCGCCTCGTCGATGTTCTCGAACACGCCCTGGAAGTCCACGATCTCTCCGTTTTCTTTCCCCCGGGCAGGGCGATTGGTCCGGGCGATCGCTTGCATCAGGTTGTGGTTCTTCAGATTGCGATCGAGGTACATCGTCTTCAGTGTCGGCGCGTCGAAGCCCGTCAAGAGCATGTTGTGAACGACGAGGAGTTTGGGGTTCCCCTCCTCCTTGAACTCCTTGACGATGCTATCACGCTCCTCTGAGTCGGTGTGAAACTGCTGGATGATGTCGGGGTCGCCCTTGTTCGAGGTGTAGAGGACCTCGATCTCGTCTTCGCCTCGCCGCTCGATGAGGCGTTCCCCGTACATCGCTGCCGACCGCCGACTCGGGGTGACGACCATACCCTTCCAGCCGTTCGGAGCAACGTGGTCGTCGTAGTGGGAATCGATCTCGGCAACGGCACGGTCTACCCGCGGTTCGAGTTCCGCCATGGTCCGACTGGTCACGGTTTCCTGTATGAACTCCCGCTTCTCGTCGGTCGTCATGCCACGGAACTCATGTTCGAACTCCTCATCGAGTCCGGCCTCATCGATGTCCCACTCCATCTCGTGTCGGAGCGTGAAGTAGACCGGAAGGATCAGCCCGTCGTCGATGCCTTGTTTCACGGAGTAGCGATGGAGGTAGTCTTCACCCTCAGGTGAAAATTCCCGCATCGTATTCCGCTTTGCTTGCTCTCGTTCGTTAGGAGCATACCTGTCCCCCTCCTGAACAGGTGTCCCGGTGAACCCAAAATGCGTACAGTCGGATAGAGCATTATCGAGGCGAGTGCCAAGGCCCCCCTCCATGAACCGGTGTGCCTCGTCGGACATGACCACGATCTCGTCGTTGCCCTGTACGTCGGGGTCTACGTCCTCGAACTTCTGGATGGTCGTGAGAACCAGCTGGCTCTGTCCCTCCTCGATGAGCTGTTGCAGGTGGTCGATGCTCTCGGCTTCCGCCCACTGTTCGAGCGAGAGGTTCGCCAGCTGATCGCGCATCTGGCTGTTGAGCTTGTCCGTATCGACGATGATGAAGACCTGCGGGTTACGGACGATGTCACTCCGCGAAAGGAGATTCTCGGCGGCGTACAGCATCGTGAACGACTTGCCCGACCCTTGGGTGTGCCAGATCAGCCCGCGGTCGTGTTCCGCTTCATCGACGCGTTCGAGAATCCGGTTTACCGCGTAGTATTGCATGTACCGCGGAACGATCTTCGCGTCACCGCCTGCCCGCTTCTCGTAGAAGACGAAGTGTTTCAGCAGATCGAGAATCGTCTGCGGGTTACACAGCGCCTTCACCGCTTGCCGCATCTCGTTGTCGTCCTGGAACACCTCCGGCGCGTCGTTCCACGGTTCGTAGAACTCCTTCGGTGCGCCGACAGCGCCGTAACGAAGTTCCATCGTGTCGGCGGCGATGTTGAACAGCCCGGGAACAAACAGTCGCGGGACGTCTTCCTCGTATGCGAGTAGATCGCTCACTGCGTCGTGCCAGTCGTTGTCCTGTGCGACGCTTTTCAGCTCCATCGTCACGAGCGGAATCCCGTTGACGAACAGCGTCACGTCCGGGCGGATGGTCGTCTCACGTGAGACGGAGAACTGGTTCACCGCATGGAAGCGATTGTGTTCGGGGTTGTCGTGGTCGATGAGGTCCACATAGACCGTATCGCTTCCGCCGTCATCGCGCTGGACGTTGAACGACTTTCCCTTGGTGAGCAACTGATGGAACGCGCGATTGCCATCCATCAGGTGTTCCACGTCGAGGTCACGCTTCAGCGAGGAGATGAATTTCTCCACGTTGTCCTCGGTCACGTCCTCGTTCAACGCGATGATCTGATCTTCGAGGAGATCCCAGTAGATGACCTCCCGGTTGCTCCGTTCGTATGCGTCATCGAGAACGCCAGCACCCCGCCCGCCGTCCAATCCATGTGTCTCCCATCCGACGCCGTCGAGCCACGAGAGGAGCGAACGTTCGACGCCGCCCTCAGACGGGATGTCAGCCATACTTGGCGATCCCCTCGGGAATATCTATGGTAGTGTTGGTTGTTCGGACTATTCCCGAGAGGAGGTCTTGTATTAGACCGCGTTTGATGCGTTGGAGTTGTGTCTTGTACTGCCTTTCTCGCTTTATTCGCTCGTCTACGCTGGTTAATGCCTCTGCAATTTCTTTCTGCTCGTCTATTGGTGGCTTGATGACTTCGATTGGCCGAAGTAATGTGAGGTTGAGATTCTTCTGTGTTGTCTTGGTCGAAAGCCTGTTTAAGAAGTCTTGTCGATACCGAAGGTAGTGTTCTAAAAAGTACTCATCTACGTCTTCATTCGGGGTTATTCCAACCAAACTATCAGGGAAATAGACCGGGAAGGTCGCAACTGCTGTATCCCCGATATTTCCCGCGATTGTGATTATGATGGTACCAGGAGAGAATTCTTTACTTACATTCTTCCCCTTCTCATTTAGAGTTTGGCTGTACTCGGTTAGTTCTCCAACCGAGTCAACCACTTCTCCAGTTTGTATAAATGGGTAATCGCCATCATAGAAATCTGGGTCATTACGTGGTCGATGGGTGAATTTCCCTCTCGCTACTTTTGCAATTTTGTACAGCCGAGTCTTCTCCCAATCAGATGGAACTTCTCCTAAGGTACCGTACGACTCTGTCTCGTGGTCGTAGTAACCCTCTGAGAACAGTTTTTGTCTTAGCCCTTGTCCTGCTCTCTCAATCTGCTCAATTATTTCCGCAGTCCTCTCAATCGCTTGGTCAACGGTGTAGAGGACGGTGGCGATTTTGCGCTGTTCAGGAAGTGTTGGAAGGTCAAACTCAAAATTGCTGAAAAGATTCCAAGAAGTCCGTGGCATACGAGTTCCTGCTGAAGTTCGTCGAGCGTAGTCGTATGCTGATTTTGAACTCAGCCGATAAAGCAACCACTTGGAGTTTATACTCGATTCCGCAACTATTGGAAAGATATCAGTTGAGGCGACACCGTCAAAATTGGGCTGTGCCGATTTCTCAAGATTCGGACGGAGTTTTGCAAAGAGAATGTCCCCTGAGCTAAATCGGCGCTTCGTACTTGAGAGGGAGTCAAGAGACTCCCAATCAGGGACAGGATTGTTTGGATCAATATGCTCCAGTCCGACGTGCCTCTCTAAATCCACTTCTTGCGGATCAACGTTATCAGACCGCTTGGACGCAATATCGCTGAGTTGGACGGTTTTCCATCTTTGCTCATCATTCTCCTGTTCCTGAACAAACTCGTCCAGCGTCGCCTCCTCACTCATAGCTTAACGCCTCCATATGCTCGCTCATCGTCGCTTCAATCTCGTCGCGCTCGGCCTGCAACTCCCGTAACTTCGCCAGTTCCTCCTGCACGTCAATATCTTCCTCGGGTTCGGTCGTATCGACATACAGCGCGATATTCAGGTTGTAATCGTTTTCTCGAATCTCGTCGAGCGACACCGTGCGACTCACGCGCTCCTCGGTCGTCCACCCTCGGAAGTTCCCGATGATGTGGTCGAGGCCATCCTCGGTGAGTTCGTTCTGGTTCGACAGTTCCTCGTAGAACGCTTCGTCTGCGGCGTGGATGAACTGGACTTCGCCCTCGCGCTTGGCGGGCTTGTCCGTGTTCAACACAAGAATAGCGGAGGGAATCGAGTTGTTCTGGAACAGGTTTTCGGGAAGCCCGACGACAGCCTCTACCATGTCGTTCTCCAGCATCGGCTTCCGATACCGCGACTCGTGCTTGCGGAACAGCACGCCGTGTGGAATGACGATCGCGGCCTTCCCGCCAACGCCGTCCTGATCGGGTTGCTTCAGCTGCTTCGCCATATGCATAATGAAGGCGTAATCACCACGATCGGCACGCGGTAGTTTCTCGTGCCAGTCGAAGCGTCCGTAGGGGTCGTCTTGGAGCTCATCTTTCGCCCAATTAACCGAGAACGGGAAGTTCGCCAGCACGCGGTCGAAGCGTGAGAGTTCGCTCTCGTCGTCGTCCGTAAATGCCGGATTCAGCAGCGAATCTTCGCGCTGTATCTCCCCATCGAGGCCGTGGATGGAGAGGTTCATTTTCGCAATCGCGGCGATATCGGGATTGATCTCCTGCCCAGTGAACGTCAGCTTCTTCGGATCGTCTTCCTGTTCCTCGCGATAATACCGTGCCGCCTCGATGAGCATCCCCCCGGAGCCAACAGTCGGGTCGTGGAAGTCCATCCCGTCCTCGAACTCATCGACGAGCCGCACGCAGAGGTTAACGATGTGTGGGGGTGTGAAGAACTGACCCCCGGACTTGCCTTCTTCCTCTGCGAAGTGGCGCACCAAGTCCATGTACGCCTCACCGAGCATGTCCGGCGGGACGCTATCGCGGTCAAGGTCGTACGTGTTGAGATGTTCGAGGAGTCGGCTCAGTCTTCCGTCGTCTAAGCCGTCGGTATCGCTGAAGTCTGCCCGAAAGACTCCTCTCAGCTCAGGGTTCTCGGCGACAATCTCGGTGAAAGCATCATCGAGCGCTGTATCAACGTTGTCGTTGACCGCTCGAATGTCGTCCCACAGATAGCCTTCGGGAACAACGGGGATGTCATAGAGGTTCTCCCGACGGGCGAAGTCCTCGCCGTATTCTTCGAGATTGTCGGCGTACTGCTTCTCGAACTCGTCTGAGATCGACTTGTAATAGACGAGCGGGAGGATGAACTCCTTGTAGTCGGTGGGGTCAACGGCGTCTCGAATGATATCGGCGCATTTGAACAGATGAGATTCGAGGTCGTCCAAGGAGATTGGCATGTCCAGAGTGTGCCATCCAACCAGTATATCTCCTGCGGTAGTCGGAACCGTATTGACGACTGCGCTGGACTGCTCTTTAGGAAGGGGTGGTCCATACTGGGTAGCTCACGAAACGCGATTCAGAGGAGGTGGATCGCTTGGAGTGATCTACCGCATCGAGGCGGGGGTGAAAAACACCGAGCGAAACGCTTCCAACAGGATCGCTCGACGTGATTAGCCGCATCGAGGCGGGGGTAGAACGCACGAATCGAAACACTTCCAACTGGACTGCTCGCTGCGACTGGGATTACCCGAATCCCGCTCGATGCCTCGAAACAGGAAGTGTTCTGTTCAAGAGTTTCAACCCGTGTTCGTCAAGTTGTAAACCCCCCCTTATATCCCCAATCCGGGGCTGTTGCTCTGGCCGCTCATTCACGTGGGACTATCAGGACCCATTTTACCGCCGTTACGCCGCCTACCACGGTGTGGCGCACAGAACGGAACCGTCCATCCTAAGAGGCGCGACTACCAGCTGTCGTCGAGCGCAAGGCCTTGTGTTCGGCCTGTAAGCTCTCAGCCGGCAGTCCCCTCACCATCCGGAGGTTACTACGAGCGTGGCGGAAACCCCAACCAGAGGTCAGGGCAACCGCCTTTACCTTGACGAGCAAATCACTTGCCGGAGTTCCACCGACCACCATTCCGCAAGAGCAGCTCAGAGTTTGAACGTCAGCAGGACTGCCTTCACTATAATAGAGGGCCTGTGGCCTATTAATAGTACCGATTTTCGCATGACCGCGTCGGGGTAACCCGTGTTCTCGAACCGCAGTTGGCATCGTTACCCGGGGATGCCACAGCTTTTCGTTTCAGCGTTTTACCTCATCGACCGGGGGTAACTGTTCAGGCCGAAGGGAGATAGAGTAGAGCGGAGGGTATCACTCCAACGTACTGCGGCTTACCCGACGCCGCCTCGATGCGTTCGACAGCTGACCGCTACCCTTGGCAGGCAATTCGATCACCGGGTCGCGGCCGAGTCACTCAGGGTGGGGTTGCCCCGGTCAAGCCATGCCTCGTAGTCTTCTGCACACAGCCCACAGAGATGGTAGTTGAAGGTGCGTCCACCCGGAGGATGATGTGCAGATTGGTTCGTATGCTCAAGCGAAATATGAGAGTCGTAGGTGTCGAATCGGTTGCCGCATCGCTCACAGTATTCGTGATTTTGGTTTCGTCGCATAGGTGTCACCGAAGGCGAAAATTAGCACAGCAGTCGCTCGAAGATCGAGAACTCCTGTAGAAGTGCCTTCAATCTAATAGACGGGATGTAACAACTTAATTCTTTCCATAATCGCAAGACGGCACCGGATTCTTCCAAAAAATACAGTCCCGTTTTCCCTCCTCGAACCCCACGGGAAGCACGCCCAGTCCCGTTTAATCCAGCCCTCGACGCGTGAGTTCCTTTTCGGTGAACGTATGGATTTCCGCCTTATCGAGGTCGGCGGCATACCGGAGGTCGTCGTCTGACAAGCCAGCCATCACGTTGTCCTCCTCGTCTCGATCTACCGGAGTCTCCTCGAACGCGCCGAGTGCATCGAAGATGCGAAGTCGGATGTAGCGGTCTACTGTCTTGTCCCCCGGATACAACGCCCCGTGGAGATCGATTAGCGTCTCCACCGATGCGTCCGGTGCGGGGGTTTCGTCGGGAACTGCGACTGGGACGAGTCCGAACGCTTCGGTCGAGATCTCCGCCTCGATGAGTTCAGCCACGTCTTCGTTGTCCGTGTTACGGTGCAGTTCGATGAGCGAGGCAATCAGCGACGTACCGGAAGGGAAAGGGTTCTCAGACATCGTAATCACCACATCGAGTCGGCAGCTTTCGTTGCGGCGTCAACGGAACCACGCGTGTATCGCATCGTTGTTTCGACGTTGTTGTGTCGGAGCTGGTTCTTTGCGAGGTAGATCCCTTCCTGTTCGGCCCACATCGAGGCCGCACCGTGTCGGAAGGAGTACCACGATAGGTCCCGGCCCTGTTGATTGAAATCTGCCCGCTCGATGAGTTTGTCCAGCAGTCGATTCAGCGACCCCGAATTGTATCCGTTCCCGTTCCGGGTAAGCCACATCCCATCACGTCCGTCGTAGAGGTCGTAGCTGTCGCGCTCGGACAACCAGTTCTCGATCGCGGTGACTGAACGGCTCGATAGAGCGCACTCCCACTCGTCGTCGTTTTTTGTTGACTCCTCTTTGGGGACGAGCATCTTCCGGTTGTCCAGATCGAACCAGTCCACCTTCGCGCGTCCGACCTCGATGGGTCGAAGCCCACAGTCTGATGCCACGGAGACGATCGAGGCGTACTTCCACGAGTTCGCCTGTTCGAACTCGTCCGGTCCGATCTCTGACTTGGGCTTCTCGAATCGCTGAGCGAGATACGCCTTGATCTGATCGCGTTCCTCGGCGCTAACGCTGTGGTAGCTCTTGACCGAGCCGACAGAGAGTGCGGCTTCGTAAAGCGACCGCATCTCCTCGGGATGGAATTTGTCTTTGGTGGACGTGTCCGAGTTCGTATCGAGCGGAATCTCGTGGTTCCACTCATCGAGGTCCTTGTTCCGCTTCTCGCGGAAGTACTTGAACAGACGCTTCAGCGACTTCTCGAAGGTGTAGACGTAGGACTCCGGATGTGTCGTCCGTCGGACGAGGAACTCGATCAGGTCGGTCGCATCCGCAGGCGTGAACTCCTTCGTGTACGCGTCGTCTCGATCCCAGAGCCACCGGTACGCTTCATCGACCTTGTAGTGGGTCGTCCGAACGGTGGCGTCCGAGTAGCCCTGTCGCTTGTAGGTGTCTCGCCCCTCGATGAGGAGCCACTCGATGAAGTCTTCTTTAAATTCTCGATAGTCGTCGCTAAGTAGCGCGGAGAAGTCTTCAAGTCGTTCCTCGTTTGCTTCCGCTACTGGTGGAACGGGTGATTCGACCGTCGTGTTGGTGTCGTCCTTGAGTTGCATGGGTATCACGACCCGCCTCGGCGTTAGGAGAACCCCGTGAGCTTGGGGCTTCTCTGGTTACCCGTCTAAATCGCCATACGGCGGTGGGGTAACGCTCGTTAGCCGAATCGGATGATTTTCTTCTTGTTTGATTACGTACTACTCAAGGGCGTAGAATGGACGTTCGAGGCGTGAAACGCCGAGAAATGCGCCGGCCGGGATTTGAACCCGGGCCATGAGCTTGGAAGGCTCAGGTCCTACCACTAGACCACCGGCGCGCGTGGGTGCGTCCGTCGCTGAACGCGTCTACACGTAGGCCGAACAGTTCTGATAAACGTTCCGTGTTCTCGACGACGGCGGGAGCGCGGCGACGCCAACGATCGGCAACACCACTACTTAAAAAGCCACAATATAACGGGCCGTTCCCGCGAAATTAGAACCATTTTCAGGCATTTAGAAGCGTTCTGGGTACATATGTGTGCACTCGTCCAACGTACACCTGTAAGGTGACGACGATGTCATACCAATCAAGCAACCCACTGGTCGGTGAGGTCGAGTTCGCACTGGACGGCCCATGGGCGACGTACTGGATCGCGTTCCTACGCGTCGTCACCGGATGGTGGTTCTTCCACGCCGGGATCACGAAGGTGATCGAGAGCGGGTTCTCGTACACCTACGGGACGACGTACATGCAGGGCATGTCGGAGACGGCCCTCGGCGGGATCCCGGTCTGGATGGGCCACAACCTCGGATGGCTCATCGAGCCGGGCGTCCCGCTGTTCGAGACGCTGATCGGGCTGGCGCTGATCGCGGGCGCGTTCACTCGGCTCGCCGCCTTCGGCGGGGTCATCTTCATGACCCTGTTCTGGGTCGGCAACGCCGAGTTCGGACACGGGCTCGTCAACAGCGACCTCATGGGACTGCTGTTGTTCATGACGGTGATCGTGTTCGCGGCCGGCCGGCACTACGGCCTCGACGCGCTCATCGAGAAGCTCGACGTGGTCGAACAGCACCCGAAACTCCGCTACCTGCTCGGTTAAGAGGTGACATCCAATGACAGACATCATCGACAAAGCGGCGATGGCGCTGAGCGCGGGACTGATGCTGCTCGGGATCGTCGGCATGGGGCTCCTGGAGATCCTCGTCGGCGCCCCGTACAGCCCGGTCCCGCTCACGAACGAGGCGGGCGACGTGATCGCGACCCCGCTGTTCTCGCCGCAGCTCCGGACCGGGGTCGTGCTGGCCGGCATCGCGGTGCTCGGGGTGTACGCGGTGTACAAGATCGTGACGCCGCTCGCTGACAGCACCCGGACCGGCCACGAGACAGTCGCCGACTGAGGCGATCGCGATTCGACCGCCGCGGGAGGCGGTGCGGCTACCTTTCTGCGTTCCCGTCGGACGCTCCGTCGAGCGTCGCGTCCGCCGTGCTATCGACGCCACCGTCGGCGCTCACCGACGAGCCGGAGTCGCCCGTCTCCTCCGTGCCGAACGTGAACGCGGTGTCCTCAGATCCGGACTCGGGGTCCGGTTCGGGCTCCGCTCCGGAGCCGCCGTCGTCTGTGGCGCCTCCGGGCTCCGCCCCCTCGCCGCCGACCTCGAAGGCGTCGGTCATGCGGCGCAGGTCGTGCGCCCGCTCCGTCAGGTCGTGCGCCTGCTCGGAGACCTCTCCGAGCGTCGTGGCCTGCTCCTCCGCGGTCGACGCGACGGTCGCCGCCTCGGCAGTCGTCTGCTGGCTCACGCCGGCCAGGTCGTCCACGGCGCCGGTGACCTCGCTGACCGACGAGGCCTGCGCGTCCATCGCGCCGGAGATCTCCTGAACCCCGTCGTCCGCCTCGCTCACGCGCTCGGCGACCGCCTCGAGTGCGTCCTCGGCCTCCTCGACGGTGTCGACCCCGTCGCCGACCCCCTCGCGGATCGCCGCCATCTCGGCGACGCTCTCGTCGGTGCGCTCGCGGAGCCCCGCGATCAGCGTCTCGACCTCGGCGGCCGATTCCTGCGTCTCCTCCGCGAGCGACTTCACCTCCTCGGCGACGACCGCGAAGCCGGAGCCGGCCTCGCCCGCGCGGGCGGCCTCGATGGAGGCGTTGAGCGCGAGCAGGTTCGTCTGGTCGGCGATCTCCGAGATCGTCTCGACGATCTCGTCGACCTCCTCCATCTCGGCCTCCAGCCGCTCGACGGTCTCCGCGGCCGACTCCGACCGCTCCTCGATCGCGTGGAGCTCGTCGACCGCGTCGCCGGTCGCCTCGCGGCCCCGCTCGGTGAGGTCGCTCGCCTGCCGTGAGGTGGTCGCCACCTGCTCGGCCGAGGCGGCCACCTCCTCCACGGTCGCGGACATGTCCTCCATCTCGCCGGCGACGTCGGCGAGCTGACGGCTCTGCCGCTCCGCCCCCGCCGAGATCTCGTCGACCGCGTCGCTCGTCTCGCGACCGGCCGCGGCGACCTCGTCGGTGCCGTCCGTCACCGCCTCGCTCTTCTCGGCCACCGCGTCCGCGAACGCGTCCACCTCGGCGATCGTCGCCTCCAGCGCGTCCATCGCGCCGTTGAACCCGTCGGCGATCTCGTGGAGCGCCTCCGGGTCGTCGGGCTCGGCGGCGATCCGGGCCGTGAGGTCGCCGTCCGCGCACTCTTCCATCGTCGCCCCGAAGGCGGCGGCGCGTTCCTCGAGCGTCCGCGCGAACGCCTCGCTCTCCGCCTTCGCGGCCTCCGCGCGCTCCCGTTGGGTCTCCGCCGACTCGATCTCCTCGCGCAGCGAGTCGCGCATCGTCGAGAACGAGCCGTAGAGGTCGCCGAACTCGTCCTGCCGGCTCGACCGGAGGTCCACGTCGAGGTTGCCGGCCTCCAGCTCGCGCGCCCGGTTGCCGAGGCGCTTCAGCTCGACGACGGTCCCCCGGCCGAGCGTCGCGCCGAGCAGCCCGAGCCCGACGACAGCGACCCCGACGATCAGGAGGAGATTCCGGCCGATCATCCCGGAGAGCGCGTACGCCTCCGAGAGGGGGACGTGGACCGCGACCGACCAGTCCTCCGTCGGCACGGGGGCGTACGCGACGAAGTACTCGGCCCCGTCGGCGAAGCCGAACGTCGCGGACGCGATGTGGCCCACCGGACGCTCCCCGGCGAAGAGGGCGCTCCGGACGCCGCCGTTGTACCGCTCCCCGGCGACGCCCTCGCGGTCACTGGCGGCGATCGTCCCGTCGGCCTGCACGAGCGTCGTGAACGCGCCGTCGGTCGGCTGCCGGAGGTCCGCGACGACCGGCGCGAGGTCGACTTCCACGACGAGGTAGTCGCGCATCGGCGTCAGTGCGACGTACGCGACCCGCTGTCTCCCGTCGACCTCGTAGGTGGGCGTGGTGTACACCTGATCGCCGTACAGCAGGTTGTCGTCGAACCACTCCTGGCCGGTGACCGCGGCGCCGGCGTCGGGGTCGTCTCGGCTCGACGCGAGCACGGTTCCCTCCTTGCGGTCGACGTGGTGCAGCGCGAGCACCTCCTCGGTCGTCCGCGATTCGTGCGAGCTGAGGTAGCGGCTCGTCACCTCCGGATCGTTGGAGAACGCCGCGTTGTCCGCGACGTCCCGCGCCGTCGATCGGCGGGCGCTCGACCAGCCGTCGAGCTCGATGCCGCTCAGCTCGGCGACGGCGGTGTAATCCGCCTGTGCGTTGGCTTCGAGCTGCTCGGTGGTCTCCGCGTAGGTGACCGCGCCCACCCCGCCGATGGCGGCGACGACCACCAACACGACGACCGCGAACTTCGCGAGATAGCTGCGAGCGATCACGTCAGGACTGATCCGGCGGAGGAAGCGATCCAAACGGGTAGAACTCATTACATCGACGCGGTCGTCACTGTCTCTTTAATCCTCTCACGACGGTATCGGCGCTGATAATTACGGATCTGGGGCCGCAACGACCGCGTAGCAGTTCCCGCTCGAAACGGTCGTCTCGACGGGTTCGAGGGCGCTATCGGCGATGTCGCTCTCGAACTCCTCGGGCGAGTAGATGTGATAGTACCGCGGCACCGTTTCGCCGCCCGGGAGGGTCCAGTCGACCGTCGTGTCGAACCCCTCCTCCCGGTCGAACCGGTCGTGAGCCGTGCTCCAGACGCTCACCAGTGCGGTCCCACCCGGGGCGAGGGACCGAGCGAGTTCGTCGAGGCTCCGGACCCGAGCCTCGCGCGACGGGAGGTGATGCAGGGTGGCGACGTACACGGCGAGTCCGATCGTATCGGTCGCGATCGGCGGGGCCGCCGCGTCGCCGTGGACGAACGACGCGGCGTCGTCGAATCCGCGTTCGCGTGCCCGCTCGCCGGCTTCGCGCAGCAGTTCGCGGCTGAGATCGACGCCGACGACCGCGTCCGCGCGCTCGGCGAGCAGTTCCGTGTGCCGCCCGTTGCCACAGCCGAGATCGAGTGCGCGCGTCGCGGCGCGCCCGTCGAGAAACGACTCGACCTCCGGCCACGCGTACTCCCTCGTCTTCGAGAAGTGCGCGGCGATGCGGTCGTACGTCGACTGGGGGTCCATACCGGGCGGTCGGCCCGGACCGATTTAGCTCCGGTGGCCGCGATCGTCGCCGACGGCGACGCCGCCGCTCGTCCGACGCCGACTCACAGAGTCCCGATGACGAGGAACGTGGCCAGCGTCAACAGCAGCAGGACGACGACGTGTTTCACGCCGTCGTTGATCGCCCCCTCGCCGAGCTGACCGGCGACGAGCCCGGAGCAGACCGCTTGGATGGCGGCGGCGTGGAAGAACAGCTGCTCGTAGGCGCCCGCCTCGATGTCTCCGAGCCCCTCGGTGATACCCCCGGGGCCGCTCGGCGCGCCCGGGAGGCCGCCCGCCCCGCCGCCCCCGGCGGGGATCGCCGCCTCCTCGATCGCGGGGATGAACGACACCGACAGCGAGGCGATGATCCCGAGGAACACGAGGAAGGAGATGTAGATCACAATGAGGTACGTTAACATTACTTGTCTACGCTCTCGGCGGAGCGACCACGTCGCGCGCGCCTCGTCGGCCGCGATCCGGAGCACGGGAGCGATGTCGCCGCTGGCGCGCATCGCGTTCGTGATGAGCGCGACCCCCCGTGAGGTCATCGGCGACCGGACCCGCCGCTCCAGCCGCCGGAGGGCGGTGCTCACGTCGGCGCCCCAGTCGATGTCGCGCCGGGTGCGCCGCAGGTCGTCGCTCAGCGCCTCCAGGTTCGAGTCCGCGACGCGCCGAACGCTCCCGACCACCGAGGTGCCGGCCTCGTTGACGCTGGCGAGTCGGTCGAGGAAGTCGGGGACCGACGCCTCGATCTGTCTGACCTGCCGCTTGCGCGCCTCGTAGACGACGGCGTAGCTCGCGAGCACGAGCGCGGTCGCGACGACGACCGGCGTCTCGATCTGTGCGACCATCTCGGTCGGCGGGCCGAGGGTGATCGGGAAGACGGTCGCGAGGAGCCCCACGACCGCGAGCGGGACGGAGATCAGGAACACCGTGTGCGGCGCCTCGAGCGCGCTCTCGATCGGCGACGCGACCCACCCACGCAGCGTTCGTATCCCGTCGTACGCGCGGAGGCGCTCGCGGCTCGTCGCCCACCTGTCCTCGGCGGGCGCACCCCGGGCCACGCCGCCGTCGGCCTGCATCGCGTCGCCCCCGGAGGCCCCGACGCCGCTGCGCGCCGCGTTTGACCCGTCTTCGATCGCCTCCGAGAGGTCGACGGTCTCGGTGCCGCCGATCCCCTGCGTCACGCTGTCGACGTAGACGACGAACCCGAACGTCGCCAGCGGGACGCCCAGGTAGACCACGACGCGCAACAGGGGGAGCGTGTCCTCCAACACGAGCCCGATCACGACGAGAATCGTGATGAAGAACAGCGGTCCCGCGACCAGCGCGGTGACGTACGCCTCCGCGAACGTGGAGAGCAGCTCGAGGTACTGCTGCTGTTTCGACTCCGCCTCCTCCTGGTACAGCTCGTACTGGTCGCTGAGGAACGCCGAGATGGGCTGGCCGGTGCCGAGCACGGACGCGAGGTTCTCCGCGAAGTCGGCGAGGTCCTCGCTGGGCGTGCGCCGCGACGTGCGCTGGAGCGCGGTGAGCGCGTCGGTCCCGAAGGCGTTCATGTCGCGGACCGCGACCGACAGCTCCGTCGCCGCCTCGCCGTACACCGCCTCGTTCTTGGCGAGCGTGTCCATCACGCGGGGGAACGGCATTCCCGACCGCGAGAGCGCGTACATGAACGCGACGGTGCGCGGGAGGGTGGCGTCGATCTCGGCCCCTCGGGTGTGGGCCCGCTGATCGAGCAGCTCCCATCGACCGTAGTACATTCCCACGGCGAGCGCGGCGCCGAGCGTCGCCGACGCCAGCGTCAACAGGAGGAACAGCTGTGGGAGCCCGAGCTCCGTGAGCCGGGTGACCACCGAAACGAAGCCGAGGGACGCGGGGAGCGTCTCGCGCAGGGTCGCCTCGCTCACGTCGAGCGCCGAGAGGAGCCCGGCCGCGGCGTACACGCCGATGACGCTGCCGGCGACGCCGAGCACGCCGGCGTACAGGAGCGTCTTGGCGGCGTACGCCCGGTGGGTGCCCGCCACGTGGGCGGCGCGCATCAGGTCGCGCTGTCGCTGGCGCCGCGGCCTGTCCTCCCCCACGTAGTCGCCGAAGAGCAGCAGCGCGATCCGGGTGACGGCCAGGTCGGTCCCGTCGTCGACCGCGGGCAACACCAGCGCCAGACAGCATCCGAGCGCCGCGAGCAGGGGGAGGTACGCGATCATCCGTCGCTCTGGCCGGCGCGCTTCTCGTCGCTCCGCGCTTCGGTCTCGTCGTCAGCCTCGCCGTCGCTCCGCGCTTCGAGCCGCTCCATCACGCGCTCCGAGTCGGCGTAGTACTCGTTGACGAGGGCGGTGAACGCCCGGTAGTCGGTGACCCCGAGCTCGCGGAGCAGTTCGAGGAACCGCTCGCGCCGGCGGATCTCCCGGAGGAGCTCCGACCGGGACCACCCGCGCTCGTCGGCGATCTCCTCCATGAGCGACGAGTCGTTCCGACGGAACTCGTCCGTCTCGGCGTTCCACTCGAACGCCGAGGAGTAGTCGAGCTCCCCGGTGCGCTGGTCGATCCCGCCGATCTCGCCGATCGTCTTCGCGCGCCTGACCCGCTGGTCGCCGGAGCGCGTCAGCGTCTGGATCGAGAGCATGTCGAGCGACTGGACCATCGCCCGCGGGACGTTGATCGGCTCGTTCTCCAGCCGGTTTATCACCGTCTCGATCGAGTCGGCGTGCATCGTCGAGAAGGTCGTGTGGCCGGTGTTCATCGCCTGGAACAGGGTGATCGCCTCCTCCCCGCGGACCTCCCCCACCACGATGTACTCGGGCCGGTGGCGCAGCGCGGACCGGAGCAGGTCGTACATGTCGATGTCGGCGCCCTCGTACCGGCGTTCGCGGGTGATCGAGGAGAGCCAGTTGTCGTGGTACAGCGAGAGCTCGCGGGTGTCCTCGATAGAAAGGATCTTCGCGCGCGGCGGGACGAACATCGACACCGCGTTCATCGAGGTGGTCTTCCCCGAGGCGGTGCCGCCCGCGAAGATGAGGCTCTTGTTGTGCTCGATACAGAGCCAGAAGTACGCCATCTGGGCGACCGAGAACGTGCCGTACTCCACCAGATCGATCGGGGTGAACGGGTCCTCGGCGTACTGGCGGATCGTGAACGCGGAGCCGCGCGGGGTCACCTCTTCGCCCAGCGCGAGCTCCGCGCGCGACCCGTCCGGCAGCGTCGTCTCCACCATGGGGTCGCCGACGGAGACGTGGCGCCCGGACTGTTGGGCGAGGCGAATTACGTAGTTGTCGAGCTCCGACTCAGCGAAGGAGACGTTGGTCTCGATGTCGGTGTAGTCGTCGTGGTACACGAAGATCGGGAGGTCGTAGCCGTCACAGGAGATGTCCTCGATGTGGCGGTCGTTGAGGAGGGGATCGACCTTCCCGTAGCCGCGGAAGTCGCGGTAGAGGTAGTACGCGATCGCGTGGAACGTGTCCATGCCGATGTCGACGCCGTACCCCTCTAACAGCTCTTCCAGCTCGGTTCGGAGGGTCTCCTCGTCGGTCCGACCGGTGCCCTCCCGGTAGAGGAGCGGGTCGCGGATGTCGTCGACCACGCGGTCGAGGAGGTCGGCCTCGAACCGGTCGAGCTCCGGCTCGACCGCGTAGTACCGGTGTTCGCTCTCCGCGTCGTCGTACGTGATCACGACGTACGCGTACGGGGCGTTCACCCAGTAGCGGTCGACCTCGCGCTCGCCGTCGGGAACCGCGAAGGGGGCGATCGGACCGTCCGTCTCCGGTCTGAACGGCCGGATGTCGAGGTTCGCTCCTCGAAGCACCTCCCACGTTCGCGAGAGCCGCCGCCGGAGGGCCTCGATGCGATCGCCGACCGCTCCCTCGCGCGCGTTACTCGCCATCGTCGTTACGGAGCCGTATGCGCCGTGGCGGTTTAAAATCCCCCCGGCGATTATCACCGACGACACCGGGCGGGCGCTGCGGGCACCGGCGCCGCGACGCCGGCGGCTCGACGGGGGTTCCCGCCCGTTACGTTCATACGGGACGACCGCAAAGAGCCTATTAGGCAATGCGGCGTGACTACTTCGAGCTGACCGTCGAGGGCGTCGACGATGACGACCGGCAGGCGACGCCGCTGGTTCGCATCGACTTCCACGGACCGGACGGGCTCCTCCGCGACCGGCTCTCCGGGACGGACGGCGACCTCCTCGCCGCCGACGATGTCGACGTGGCGTTCCGGCTCCGGGAGCCTCTCTCGACCCCGGACGACCCGGAAGGCGTCGTCGGCGTGACGAACCGCTACACCGGGGACTTCGTCCTCGAACTCAACGAGACCGCCACGGACGTGCTCCCGTTCATCCACGCCGCGCGCGACTCGGCGGGCGACGAGGACGCCCACTACCGAGTCGAGATCGACGTCGACGGCGAGCGGCTCGTTAGCTACGACAAACACACGTTCCTCGTGTACGACCACGAGGGGAACCTTCTGCGCAACGAGAGCCTGATCCCGTCGGGCGTCGAGCTGTGACCCCGGGTCGCTCTCTGTGAGACCGGTCCGCGCCTTCTTCAGACGCTGACGTTGTCGGCGACGATCCGCACCGAGTCCCCGGGCCGGAGGTCGAAGGCGCCGTCGCCGCGCCCGTCGTTCACGTCGCATTCGACGTAGCCGTGGCTCCCCACCGTGACGAGCCGCTCGCCCGGATCGACCGCGCCGAACGTCTCGGCGACCGGGGTGAGCTCCTCGTTGATCCGGACCCAGTCGCGGCCGCGGATCAGGTCGCCCGGGACGTTGGTGACGACGTTGCCGAATCGGTCGATCGCGAGCACCTCGCCCTCGACGGCGGCCGGGTCGCCCGCGTCGTCGCGCTCGACGCGCGGCTCCGGAAGCACGATGTCGACCGGGTCGGTCGCCGGCGAGAGGTCGTCCATGGCGGCGAGCGCGTCCGAGACCTCCTCGGGCGTCGCCGCCGCCGGGTCGCCGTCGAGCGCTGTCCGGACCCTGGCCGCGGTCGGCGCGAACACGTCGCGGCCGTGGAACGTCTCGCTCGCGGGGTCGTCGACGTCGACGACGAACGCTTCGATGCGTTCCTCTCCCGTTCCCTCACCGCCTGCTCCGCCAGCGAGCGCCCGAGCCGGCGGCATCGCGAGCCCGTTGTCGGGGGCGACGATGACGTGCGAGCCGGCGCGGACGACGAGGGCGTCTCGGTCGGTGCCGACGCCGGGGTCGATCACCGCGCAGTGGACGGCCGGCGGGAACTCCGGGAGGACGAACCGGAGCCAGAAGGCGGCCGCCCGGGGGTCGCCACGCGGCAGGTCGTGGGCGATATCGACCAGTTCGGCGTCGGTGTGACGGCGGATCACTCCCTTCATCGCGGCGGGGTACGGCGAGCCGAAGTCGGAGGCGAGCGTGATCATACGCGATCCGCGGTCCGGCTCGTTGTTAAAAGGCAGGTGGGCGGCTCGCGCTTCGGAGGCGGGTGGGGCGCGTCGAGCCGGCGGCGCGAGCGTGTCAGGCGTCGAACGGCGTCTCGCTGTTCGCGTCGGTCTCCGCGATCCGCCGGATCCGCTCGACGCCGTCGATCTCCTCGATCACGTCCACGACGGTCTCGGGGACCAGCGCCTCCCAGTCGCGGCCGTGGATCATGCGCTCGCGGAGCTCCGTCCCCTCCAACACGTCGCGGCGGAACATGGGGGACCCACGGACCTCGACGCCGGCCTCCTCGAACAGCCGGACGACGAGCGGGTTGTTCGAGTACGCCACGTCGAACCGCGGGGTCATGCTCTGCACGTGGCCCACCCAGACGGAGTTGCGGTCGAGGTCCTCGATGGGGACGACGTAGGTGGTCACGTCGAGGTCCTCGACGGCCTTCGTCACCATCATGACGCGCTCGCCGGCCGTGAACGGGTTGCGGGTGGTGTGAGAGTCGCCGGCCGAGCCGATCCCCAACACGAGCTCGTCGACGTCGGCCGCGATCTCCTCGACCATGTGTCGGTGGCCGTCGTGAAACGGCTGATACCGCCCGATGTAGAACCCGCGCATAGATACACGTAGCGGGAGCCTCATTTATAAACCTCGTGGGACCCGTCGACGGCCGATTTCGTGGGGTGTGAGCCGTATCGTGCGTGTTTTTGGAATTCTTCACGGAGCGTTCGCGGGGAGAAAGTATATCAGTAGCCGACCCTTCGTTTTTCGTAGCGAAACCCGATTCTATGAGCAACGAAAAGGACGCGAACGACCCGCCGACCGAGGACCCCGACGAGCCGGAGGAATCCGGTGTCGGGACCCCGGACTCGACGGGGAACGGCGAGGACGCCCGAGACGACGGCGCCCGCGCGCCGGCGGACGACGGCGTCGACGAGCCCGACGGCGCCGGCGATTCGGCCTCCGAGGAGGAGACCGTCGCCGACGATCCGGCCGAGCCCGACGAGGTCTGGGACGACGGGGTCGTCGTCGACGGACCCGGACCGGACGGCGCCGAGACGGGCCGCGAGGAAGCGAACGGCGCCACCCCCGAGGGTGTCACCGAAGCGAACGACGACGGCAGCATCGACGAGCTCGGCAGCACGGTCGAGGTCGAGGGTGCCGAGATCGACGAGGACCCCGACGAGGACGACCTCCTCGGCGGCCTCAAGATCGACACGACCGCCGAGCTCGAGATCCCCGACCGGCTCGTCGATCAGGTCATCGGGCAGGAGCACGCCCGCGACGTGATCATCAAGGCGGCCAAGCAGCGCCGCCACGTGATGATGATCGGCTCGCCCGGGACCGGGAAGTCGATGCTGGCGAAGGCGATGTCCGAGCTCCTCCCGAAAGAGGAGCTTCAGGACGTGCTGGTCTACCACAACCCGGACGACGGCAACAAGCCGAAGGTCCGGACGGTCCCCGCCGGCAAGGGCGACCAGATCGTCGACGCGCACCGCGAGGAGGCGCGCAAGCGCAACCAGATGCGGTCGCTGTTGATGTGGATCATCATCGCCGTCGTGTTGGGCTACGCGCTCATCATCGTCGGCCAGATCCTCGTCGGCATCATCGCCGCCGGGGTCGTCTACCTCGTCTTCCGCTACCTGAACCGCGGGTCGGACGCGATGATCCCGAACCTGCTGGTGAACAACGGCGACACGAAGACCGCGCCGTTCCGCGACGCCACCGGCGCGCACGCCGGCGCGCTGCTCGGCGACGTGCGGCACGACCCGTTCCAGTCCGGCGGGATGGAGACGCCCAGCCACGACCGCGTCGAGGCCGGGGCCATCCACAAGGCGAACAAGGGCGTGCTGTTCATCGACGAGATCAACACGCTCGACATCCGCAGCCAGCAGCACCTCATGACGGCGATCCAGGAGGGCGAGTTCTCGATCACGGGCCAGTCCGAGCGCTCCTCGGGCGCGATGGTCCAGACCGAGCCCGTCCCGACCGACTTCGTCATGATCGCGGCCGGGAACCTCGACGCGATGGAGAACATGCACCCGGCGCTGCGGAGCCGTATCAAGGGGTACGGCTACGAGGTGTACATGGAGGACACCATCGAGGACACTCCGGAGATGCGCCGGAAGTACGTCCGGTTCATCGCGCAGGAGGTCGCGAAGGACGGTCGCCTGCCCGAGTTCTCGGCGGAGGCGGTCGAGGAGATCATCCTCGAGGCCAAGCGCCGCTCCGGCCGCAAGGGCCACCTCACGCTGAAGATGCGGAACCTCGGCGGGATGGTCCGCGTCGCCGGCGACATCGCCCGCGGCGAGGACGCCGAGATGACCACCCGCGACCACGTGCTGCAGGCGAAGGGGCGCTCGCGCTCCATCGAACAGCAGCTCGCGGACGACTTCATCGAGCGCCGGAAGGACTACGAACTTCAGGTCTCCGAGGGGTACGTCGTCGGCCGCGTCAACGGGCTCGCCGTGATGGGCGAGGACTCCGGGATCATGCTCCCGGTGATGGCCGAGGTCGCTCCCTCGCAGGGCCCCGGCGAAGTGATCGCCACGGGCCAGCTGAAGGAGATGGCTCAGGAGTCGGTGTCGAACGTCTCCGCGATCATCAAGAAGTTCTCCGACGAGAACATCTCGGAGATGGACATCCACATCCAGTTCGTGCAGGCGGGCCAGCAGGGCGTCGACGGCGACTCCGCGTCCATCACGGTCGCGACCGCCGTCATCTCCGCGTTGGAGGACGTGGGCGTCGACCAGAGCCTGGCGATGACCGGCTCGCTGTCGGTGCGGGGCGACGTGCTCCCCGTCGGCGGCGTCACCCACAAGATCGAGGCGGCCGCGAAGGCCGGCTGCACCCGGGTCATCATCCCGCAGGCGAACGAGCAGGACGTGATGATCGAAGACGAGTACGAGGACATGATCGAGGTCATCCCGGTCTCGCACATCAGCGAGGTCCTCGACATCGCCCTGGAGGGCGAAGCCGAGAAGGACTCGCTCGTCTCCCGGCTCAAGTCGATCACCGGCTCGGCGCTGAAGGAGGGGAGCGTCTCCGGTCCCTCCAGTCCGAGCCCGCAGTAGGGTAACCCCCTTCGACCACTCCGATGCCCGACTGGGCGACGTTCGCGGTCGCGACCGTCGCCCTGACGCTGCTGCTCCTGTTTTTCACCCGTCGCTCGCAACGCATCCTCGAGCGCGCGCGATTCGTCGATTCGCGGGGTGACGCTCCCGGGGGCGATCGCGCCGGCGGCGCCGCCGGCGAGGGTCACCGCACCGCCGACGCCGACCTGACCCAGGGAGTCGATCGCCCCCGGGACACAGACCACCGGGACCGCCCGGTCCTCACGACGCGACTGCTCTTGGCCAACGCGGCCGTCTCGCAGGGGTTCGCGCTTGCGCTCCTCGCTGCGATCGCGTGGTGGACCGCGGTGCCGGCGTCGGCGCTCGGGGTCGGCGGGACGCACCCGACGCTCGGCGCGCCGGCGGTCGCCTCTCTCGAGCCCCGCGGACACGTCGCTCTCGGCGTCGTCGCGGGGGTCGTCCTCGCCGCGGGCAACCAGGCGAGCGCGCGGCTCGGCGCCCGGGTCGGCGTCGCCCCCTCGACGCGGCTCCGCGAGGCGATGGCCCCGACCGATCGCGGCGAGTGGGCCCTGCTCCTCGGCGTCGCGCTTCCGGTCGTCGCGGGCTTCGAGGAGGCGCTGTTCCGCGGCGCACTGACCGGGGCGCTGTTGGTCGGCTTCGCGGTCGACCCGTGGCTCCTGGTCGTCGCCTCATCGATCGCGTTCGGGCTCGGTCACGGCGCGCAGGGGCCGCTCGGGATCGCCGTCGCCGGCGGGCTCGGCCTCGCGCTCGGGGGGCTGTTCGTCGCCACCGGGAGCCTCCCCGCGGTCGTCGTCGCCCACTACGTCGTCAACGCCGTCGAGTTCGTCGCACACGAGCGACCGGGAGGCGTCTCGGTCGGGAGCGAACGCGGGTGACCGCGGCGCCTTCCGCCCCCACTTCTTTTTGTTCCGGCGGCGTCAACGTGGGACGATGAGCGGGAAACCGACCGTCGGCGAGTACATGACCCGCGACGTCGAGACCGTCAGTCCCGACGAGACGGTGGGAGAAGTCGCCCGTCGCATGGCGGAAAGCGACGGCCACAACGGGTTCCCCGTCACGCAGGGCCGGACGGTCGAGGGGTTCGTCTCCGCGGCCGACCTCCTGCTCGCCGCCGACGAGGCCCCGGTGTTCACCGTGATGTCCGACGACCTGATCGTGGCGCACCCGAAGATGAAAGTGACCGACGCCGCCCGCGTCATTCTCCGGTCCGGCATCCAGCGCCTCCCGGTCGTCGACGACGCCGACAACCTCGTGGGGATCATCTCGAACACGGACGTGGTCCGCTCGCAGATCGAGCGCGCCACGCCGAGCAAGGTCGGGAAGCTGATGCGCACCCTCGAACAGATCCACGGCGTCGCGCTCACGGAGGAGCGTCGGGAGGTGGAGCTCACGGCCCTCACGCCGACGCAGGCCCGCGTGTACGCCGACGAGCTGGAAGGGCGGCAGTACGAACTCGAGCGGGGACTGGCCGAGCCGCTCGTCGTCATCGACAACGGCGGCACCCTCCATCTCGCCGACGGCCACCACCGCGTGATGGCGGCCCACGAGGCCGGGATCGACGAGATGGACGCCTACGTGATCGTCCCCGACCACCCGGTCGATCTCGGGATGGCCAAGACCGCCGAGAAGGAGGGCCTCGACGACATCACCGACATCGAAATCGTCGACTACGCGCGCCATCCCCTCGTTGAGACCACCAAGCGGCTGCAGTGACGGCGATGCCGCTTTCGTCCTCACACGGACGACAGGTTTTTGAGAGCTCGCAGCGAAGTGACGTGTATGAGATCCAAAATTAAGGGCGCGCTGTCCCGAGCGAAGTACGCGGCGGTCGGCGCCGCGGTCGGCGCCGCGGTCGGCGGTGTGGTCAGTCGGAACGCGGCGAGCACCGGCGGCGCGCTCGGCGGCCTCGCGGGCGCGACCGTCGCCGACGTGCGGAGCAACCCCGACGGCGTCTTCGCGGAGTTCCGGTCGTCGTCGGACGAGGCCGACGAGTCGGCGGACGCGGGCGAGACGATCGAACTGACCGACGAGTAGTCCCGCGGCGGTCTCGGCTTTTCGCAGCCAACTTCACCGCCCGGCTTCCCGCCGACCGTTCGGGAACGCCTATACGACCGGACGGAGTAGCCACGGGCAATGAGTGACACCGACGACGACGCGGCCGAGGGCTGGTTCGCGAGCGGTTCGCCGGCCGGCTCCGAGGCGGCGGGCGGCGACGGGGCGCTCCGCGCCCGAATCGCCGCCGGCGAGGCCGACGAGCCCCGCGATTGGCCCGGTCTCGCTGTCGACTCCGGATTCGCCGAGTCGCGCGACGACTACTACGACCGCCTCCACGAGGCGTCCGTGACGGCGACCCGCGAGGCCGTGCGCGAGCGCGAGCGCGCCGACGACAAACAGCTCGTCCACGCGGTGCGGGCGATGGACGACTGCGAACGCACCGCCAACGAGCTGGCCGAGCGCGCCGCGGAGTGGGCCGGGAGCCTCTTCGACGGCGCCGAGCCGGGGATCGAGGGCGCCCGCGCCGTGGCGGAGCGCGACCCGGACGGCGAACTGGAGCGGCGCGCCGTCTCGCTCGCGGCGCGCGTCGTCGACCTCGCCGCGGAGCGCGACGCGCTCGCCGAGACGATCGAGCGGACCGCGCCGGCGGTGGCGCCGAACCTCGCCGAGATGGCCGGCCCGGAGCTCGCGGCCCGGCTGATCGCCTTGGCGGGCGGGCTGGAGACGCTCGCGAAGAAGCCGTCGGGAACCGTGCAGGTGCTCGGCGCGGAGGACGCCCTGTTCGCGCACCTCTCCGGGCGCGCCCCCTCGCCGAAACACGGGATCATCTACACGCACGAGTACGTCCGGAACACCCGCCCCGAGGACCGCGGGTCGGCCGCGCGGGCGCTCGCCGGCAAGCTGACGCTGGCGGCCCGCGTCGACCACTACTCGGGCGAGCGCCGCGAGACGCTCCACGAGGAGCTCCGCGAGCGGATGGCGACGATCCGGGCGCGCGCAGAGAGTGGGAACACGGGCGCCGCCGACGACACGGGGGGCGACGCGTGACCGACGCCGAGCTGCCCGCGGGCGTCGAGCGCCGCGAGATCGACGGGGAGACCCGTCTGGCGACCCGCGGCCCGCCGGTGTACGGCGAGCCGACCGCGGACGGGTGGCGCGCGTGGGACCCCGGTCGCTCGAAGCTCGGCGGGATGTTCGAACTCGGGTTCGAGACGGGGCTCTCCGGCGGGGAGACGGTGCTGTACCTCGGGGCGGCCAGCGGGACGACGGTCAGCCACGTCGCGGACTTCGCGGGGCCGACGTACGCGGTGGAGTTCGCCCCGCGGCCCGCGCGCGATCTCGTGGAGGCCGCCGACCCCCGCGACCGGCTGTTCCCGCTGTTGAAGGACGCGCGCACGCCCGAACGCTACGCGCACGTCGTCGAGAGCGACGTGGACGCGATCGTTCAGGACGTGGCGACGCGCGGACAGGCCGCGGTCGCCGTGCGCAACGCGCGGTTCCTCGCGGACGACGGGCGGCTGCTGCTCGCGATCAAGGCGCGCAGCGAGGACGTGACCGCGGCGCCGGAGACCGTCTTCGAGGGGGCGCTCGACCGGCTCCGGGAGGCGTACGAGATTCTGGAGACGGGACGGCTCGACCGGTTCCACGAGGACCACCTCGGCGTCGTGGCGACGCCGCGGTGATCGGAGCTGGGGTCAGCGTCGGCGGCGCGAGCGCGACGCTCGAGGCGCCCGGGTCACCACGTCGGCGGCGAGAAGCCGGCGTCCTCCAAGATCGGCTTCCAGCGCTTCTGGACGGAGAGCCGAGAGACGTCCATCGCGTCGGCGACCGCGGACTGCGACCGCTCCTGACCGCGGATCAGCGCGGCGGCGTAGAGGCTGGCGGCCGCGGCGACGCGTTTTCCTCGCTCGTCGTCGGGAGCACGCGACAGGAACAGGTCCGTCGCCGTCGACAGCGTCTCGTCGTCGAGGTCGAGCGTCGCGCACGCGTCGTCGAGCCGGTCGATCCACGCCGCGTTGTCGACGCGATCGCTCGCACGGTACATGCCCCGCAGTTGGGCGCACCGGCTTAAAAAGGTCGCGGGGGATGTGAGCCGGACGCGCGTCGGGGGTGTTGGTCGGGCGCGCGTCGGGCGAAGAAGAGCGCGGAGGCGGCGAGGAGCGAGCGAGCGCCGCGCGCTTCCCCCGGTCGTCGCCCTGAAGTCGCCGGCGCCCGTAGGGTGGGTATGTCGACGCACGCGTGGACCGAGCCGCGGGTCCGCGAGCTTCACGACGATCTGGTGTCGCTGTACGAGCCGGTGGACCGCGTCGCCGAACACGGCGCCGATCCGACCGCCGAGCCCGGCGAGGGAGTTCGCCAGCTCGTGACGACGATCCTCTCACAGAACGTCGCCGACGAGAACACGAGTCGGGCCGCGTCGGCGCTGTTCGACCGGTACGACGACTTCGCGGCGATCGAGGCCGCGGACCACGGGGAGCTGGCGGAGACGATCCGCGTGGCGGGGCTCGCCGACCAGAAGGCCGCTCGGATTCAGCGCGCGTTGGCCGCGATCCGGGAGGAGACCGGCGGGGCGTACTCGCTGGCGTTCCTCGACGCGATGGCGACCGACGACGCGAAAGACTGGCTCACCGAGATCAAGGGAGTGGGACCGAAGACCGCGAGCGTCGTGTTGAACTTCCACTTCGGGAAGCCGACGATGGCGGTCGATACCCACGTCGAGCGCGTCTCCAAGCGGTTCGGGCTGGTACCGGCGTCGGCGTCGAACCAGGCGGCGCACGACGCGCTCGACGAGCTGGTGCCCGACGACCTGATCTATCCGCTCCACGTACTGCTGATCCGGCACGGTCGAGAGCACTGCTCGGCCCGCGCCGCCGACTGCGACAACCCGGTGTGTGAGGCGTACTGCGACTGCGAACACTGCCCGTAGCCGCCCCCGGTTCGTTAGGTTCTTGAGTCGGTTCCGCCTACGCTCGACCGCAAGCAGCAAGCGCGGGTTGCCGAGCCAGGCCAAAGGCGTAGCGCTTAGGACGCTATCCCGTAGGGGTCCGCCGGTTCGAATCCGGTCCCGCGCACTCTCTACCTCCCGTTTTCGCTTTGTCTAGTTACAAAGATGACCGAAACAAACCTCGATAAGCCGAATACCCTTGAACGCTATCCCGGTTTCGATTCGGACATGATGGAGCCGAATAATAATATTACCATCGTCCGGAAGAACCAACGCGAGTTCTTACGCGAGAAGGCCGTCGTGGACTACCATGACTACAGAAAGAAGTTTCTCACATACCTACTCAAGATGGGGAAGAATCCCAATAAGGCGAAGGGATATTCACCATACACGGTGTGCCAAACAGGACACCGAACTGCTCGGTTCGACTTGTGGGTATGGGAGAACCGTGGAGGCTACAAAGCACCACCCGATCAAGACGATGCTCGGGCCTACATGGAACAAGTCGCCTTCCGGGATGTAACCGAGTCCACGAAAGGAAAGACACTCGGTTCCCTCAAGCGGTATTCCAAGTGGCTTCAGCACAAGTTCAACCGAGACGAGTGGGAGTTTAGCTGGAACTTCCAATCTGGCGGGAATAACAACGCTCCGAGAGACTTCCTGACGAAACCCGAAAGGAGAAAAATCCGACAGGCTGCACTCGGGAAGGACGGCACGCCCAACTACGGCACAGACAATCTCCTCAAAGCTGATCCGAACAGTTGGAAATACACGTCCCTCGTTTGGACTAGCCTCGACGCTGGTCTTCGTCCAGTGGAAGTCGGCAACGCCAAAGTGAGCTGGTGTGACCCGGAGAACAGCATACTCCGTATCCCACGAGAGGATTCAGCTAAGAACGAAGGCAACTGGACGGTTGGTCTAACCGACCGGACAGCAACCGCGTTAGAGCGGTGGATAGCTGAACGAGAGAACCACGAGAGGTACGAAGACACCGACAAGCTGTGGCTCACTCGTCACGGAAACCGCTACGGTTCGAACGAACTTAGGCGGATACTCAAAGATCTGTGTGAACGAGCCGAGATTCCTCACGAAAACCGGAAAATGTCATGGTATTCAATCCGTCATTCGGTCGGCACTCACATGACCAAAGAACGAGATCTCGCGGCAACACAGGCTCAATTACGCCATCAGTCAGTCGAAACGACGATAAAATACGATAACGTCCCGGTTGAAGATCGGCGGGACGCACTTGATAACATGGGTTGAGAACCACTCTTCGTTCAGAGTGTGGTTACTACAGAACCACATCTCGTTGAAGTTTCTAGGTCTGTGCGTTAGTCGACCGCGAGAAGGTCCGTCACTTCATACTGCAACGCAGGGAAGGAGAGTTTCTTGGATTAATACCGGGGCTACCTAGCTCTGTTGAAGCCCTCAACAGTTGGTGGAAATTGCTACTGAATATAGACGACGTACCTAACACTGCAACTGCTTTATATTCTCTACCTGTATTCTGAACTAAACAATAGAGCGTGGCTGTGAATGTGTTGCTGTGGATCCTGCCAGATCTCGTTGATTTTCCGAAGGCCATGCTGAATGCAGAGCGCACATCCAGCATCTTCTTAGAACCTACGACCGTAGAGCATCAATAAATTGTGTGTCGCTGGCTATGACTCATGAGAAGTCATTCAACGTACTCTCTCCACTCTCTTTTTTACCACTGAAATACTCTGCCGACCAATCCGTTGCAGCGTCAAGCTCCCGAAGCATCACTTCAGACTCAAACTCACCTTCTAGGCGCTGATGCGTCATCACCTGACGCATCTCTTCAAGCTCATCGGGGGTGATCTCATCAATTCCAACTGCATCAAGCACAGCTTTGTTAAGTTCTCTCTCTGCCCCTTCCACACCGTCTAATAGTGCGTTTGTTGCGTCGCGGATCGCATCACACGCTTCGTCATCAAATTCCCGAATATCCGGAACTGGGATGCTCTCCAGCTCATAAGTCATTAACTGAAGCGCTCCGTTCCCCTCAACTCTCCCCCAACATTCAAGCAAGGCACCGTAGAGACTCGAATTCATCAACCCCACAACGACTGTAGAATCTATTCCATCTTTCACGTGGACACAGTCTACTGCATTTGTAGTGAGAGCGCCAGCGCGGTTTGAAACAGTGAAGAGCCTCCATTTGAAGAACTTTGGGTGGAACAGCTCTGGAGGTTTTTGATCTCCTAAGTCGAACCACACTTTCCGATTAGCACAGGTATTCCTCTCGTGGATACCATCATTCTCCCCTTGTTGGATGTACTGTAATAGAGAACTGTACCCATCGCGCTTGAGTGCAGATTTCACATCCTCATCTAATGTCGTTTCAGTGCCAAACTCCGACATTTGTTGGTCAATCTGTTCAACGTAGTCATGCACCGTGAGAAGATACTTATCTGAATCTCCTTCGTCGAACACCTCGGAATCCATTCCCTTGATGCTCTTGACGACTGGCGAAAGGAATCGAGAATCGATCCCCCTCTGCTCAGCATCCTCTTGATCCAAAATGAAGAACTTGTTCGCACCCGTAACTGGCCCACGTGAAATTTCTACAAACTCGCTTAGAGTGACAAACTCATCGCGTTCGATCAAGTTGATGAGCTTCAGTGGTGCGTTAACATAGTGCCCGATTTTCTTTGGACCAGTATCTTCGAGATATGCCTGTCGAACCCCGACGGAACGATAATTTGGCCGTTTCTTGACATCGATGGGTTCCTGTTCGAGCGCCATGCCATACGTCACTGTATCGTACAGATCAACGGGCTCCATCTCATCCTGCACGCGGATGAATCGAGTCGTCGTCTCACGCCGTGCTTCAGCGTCCTCACAACGTTCAATAAGCAGAAGACAGGTGCCGACAAACGCGTCTGAGAACGCACGCTCAGCGAACGACACAACGGCGTGAATGCGGTAGTGATCGAACAGGAACTGCTGAAAACCCATTCCGTACCGGACACTCATCCATTTGGGTGGTATCACGAACCCGAGGCGACCGCCGTCTCGGAGGAACTGTGTGGCGTGTGTAGCGAAGTACACGTACGCGTCAGATTTTTTCGAGATCTTCTTCGATCCGTCAAGGTACAGTGATTGGTTTTCTGGTCCAAAACGCGATAGGTGCGCACGGAACGCGTTTTTATTGGGGATGTCGCGATTGCGGATGTACGGTGGGTTCCCGACAACACCATCGAAATACCCGACTTCTCCAGTGTCACGGTTGTCTAGGCGGGCAGACGACAACATCGTTGAGTCCGGCTCTATATCGAAGAATGAGGTATGGTACGCGTGCAGCGTGTCGATCTTCTCTTCGATGTTCTGACTCGCTAAATTGAGAGCTGTGAGGTGTAGCGGGAATTTGTTGACATCAATCGCAGTAATGCAATCAAGAATTTCTTGGTGCGTCGCATCTGGGTAGTCTCGTTTCAGTTCCGTGTAGACCTCAACAGGGAATGTCCCGCTCCCGGATGCGGGGTCGAGGATTTCGGGGAGTCTCCCCTCTACTGGTGCATCAAGCACCCATTTTGATACCGCGTCAGCAATTGTCGGTGGAGTATAGTACTGTCCGAGTTTCTTCCGTTCACTCTCCGGAATAAGCTCTTCAAAAACATCGCCAAGGAGATCCTCATCAATCTCGGAGATTTCACGCTGCTCGATGTTCTCTGCGAGCGACTCAATATTTTTTAGAGTCTTCGTATTGGACGGAAACTGCTCAAATAAGTCGCTGTTTCTGAAAATTGGTTCGTAGTCGATTTTCTCGATTATCTCCTCGAACCGCCGGCGAATGTGTTCGTCAAGGAAATCAATTGTTGAAACGCCAACGAGGGATTCGAGTTTCTTCCCGTCACTTGGCTCGATAGGCTCTGGTGTTTGCTCCCGGACGACCTCGTAGAACAATATCTTGTTCGTGAGCAGGTACGCATACTGCTTTGCAGCCGTTTCCAGCTGCTCATCAGTACTGAGAGCGCTGAAGTCGTTCTCCCGAACCCAGTCGTTGAACAGATTGATGAACTTCTCATTACTTTCATATTTTTGTTTTGCGAGTTCTTTGTACGCCGGCCAGATTGTGCTGTGGAATGTTCGGAGAAGTCCGACGACCTGCTCCTTCTTTTCCTGATCGGGGAGTTTACCATGCTGGTACAAGTGATCAACGCCTGCAAGAAGCTGTGGGACAAACCCGTCAAGATCGTCATCGGAGAGGTTGATCGGGCGGAGATTGGCGTAGTTGTAAGGGACATCTTGGAGTTCAATTTCCCCCTTGTAGTTGAAAAGGTAGAAGTCGTTGCTGTTGCACGTGGCGAAGAAGTCAGCGCCAATATCCCGCGTGTAATCACGGGCTTGCTTCATTACCTCTCTGTCGTACGGAGAGATGTCGTCCCGTTTGACCTCAATGACGAGACTGCCTGTGATGTTGCTGTCAATATGGATGTCTGCGCGGCGCCCCTCAACGTCTTTCTCGATGGTGACTTCAGAAAATTTGGTGTCGTTGTTTTCTACGTACCGATAAAGAGCCGAGTAGAGCAAGCTGTGGAATTTTTGTTCTTTTGGGGTGCCAGACATGTTTAGAGTCTACTCGCCTACTATCGTATAAAAATCTGGTAAGCGGCGTTGATATTCATTACATCAAGCAGCCTGTATTGATGACTCAAAGCTCTGTATCTCGCACGGTGCTATTGACAGATTGTGGGGAGCTGGCGTCTGATACTATTGTGTGAGTCCCCCCGTACTGGGCGATTCTTAATCTGTTTCTCACTGGTTAGATTATTGACTGATACGCGCTGTGTATTCAGCACGTCTGCCGACATCTACTACCCTCTGGGTATGTTAATCGGGTCAAATTTTGGGGTAGACATGCTAGCCACAAACCGAGTCACTACACGGCCGGAGTTACTGACCACCGTTGCCGTCACGATATTTACAACCCGGAAGGGGGCCCGTCACGCCGCTCAGTCGAGTCTACGCTAGGCGTACGTTCCATCAGGACAGATAGACTCTCTTACACAGAACCACAGCTGTTCCACACCTCTGATAGCCAACCTCTGCTAGTCGTTCCGCCCTTGCGCCCACTTTTGGGGGTAAATTCTGACCAAAATACCCTCTGTGAAACACACTCGGTTACTAAATATGCGCATATTGATTCTTGACGATGTTCTAACCGAGGGCTATCTGAAACTCACATATACACATCTTCTCCGTCCATGGCTCCCGTTTCAAATCCACAGACGTGCCCGCTAAGATCGACCTGTACGCAACCTCGCATTCAGAATACCAGAGTATGCGAAGAACCCTAGACATGCTGTAACTCCGTCCGAGCCATTAGTTCTAGAAATCGAGTGACTAATCTAAACACAGAGATTGAGTTCATTTGCCAAACCGAGCCAATATGAACGCTACAAACCCCCGGTTCAGAGCCCAGATATACTGCTATAAAACGGCACTCAGTCAGAAAAGGTTCTAAATCTGAACTTGGGTACACGACCCAAGTACAGCGTTTTTCTGTGAACATCTCAATTCCAAGGTATTTTATGTCCGGGGCTATATGATCTATATGAGTACACCCCATTCAAAAAGACGAGACTATCCACGGGTAGTCTCCTGCCGAACCTCCGATAGGTCGCGGATCGGGGGATAGGAGCTTGGGAGAAGTAATGGCCGAATTTGCAGTTTTAAAATAACAGTTCTAACTATACTGTTAAAACTAGTGTTAAATAACAGTTTAAACGCTGGAAGGCCCGCCGTGTTCTCTCTACGTTTATAAATAGGAAATTCCCCTCTGTAGGTAAGACTCGTTGTCTTACCCACAGGGGGGATTTTTTCATTCACCGTAAGACTTGAAGCTGAAGTTAAAGTGTCCTGAATCCGAAAGGAAAGTATGGATTTAGGCCCGCGTCAGATGTCTTTCGTCAAGTCGAAAATGAGAGAAATTGAAGAAGATGAAAGCTGCCAGCCAACCGCTCGGGTTGAAGCTGGTCGAATCCGAGAAGAAGTAGATACTATACTCACCGAGTAACTGTTGCTGTTAGGTCAAACTTCCATACCACTTTCCTTCACTTAGCTTGCCTCGCCGCTACGTTTGAACGATCTTGACTACAGTCTATGTTTGAATATTCTGTTGAAACCCGGAAGGTCGCTGGAAGGATATGACGTTGAATCGATGTCTGTGTTTGTAGGAATAGATCTAATGGATGAAACCCGGAAGGGTGCGAGGTAGATATGATGTTGACTCTCTATTGGTAAGATTAGGACTGATGGTCACGACTGACCGCCAGAAACGCACCGGAACGGTCGTCAGCGCGACCAAGTGCGGTGCGGTGCAGAGGCGGTCGCGGTGCCGGAGCTGCCCCCACTTCCGGGATTTAAACTTACGATTAGACCAGCAACTCTCAGAATGGGACGAATTGGCTGATGAAATCCTGTTTGGACGCTGGAAGGCTCGTGATATTGGATGTGTGATACAGAATATCGTCAAGATCAATTTGGCAACTTGCCAGCGTTAACCTGTCTGTGTCAAACTCGGGAAAGCATCAGAATATTTCTTCTGTCTTCTTTACTGTCTCCAATATAGATAGTGCTAAGGGGTTTATATACCCCCCTCCCCGTAGGAGTCTGAACTATCGAAGTCTTCACGAACCGGTGGAATAGTTAATTCAAGACGGTTCTGAATTTTCCCGTAGGTCTTAACGACACTACGTGGACCGAGGTTGAGCGATTTTTCCATCTGCTTAAACTGGTTGTCTCGATCTTCATCAGGAACGTTCGGATGGCAACGACGCTGTTTGTTCCTCTCATTTTGTTCCACCACATAGCAACAGACAGAGTAAGCGACAAGGCTAGACTCAAGGCCAAGTTTCTCTCGGTCAAGAGACAGAAAGTAACGGCGTGCCTGTGTTCTCTCTCGAATCGTCAAATCTAGTTGCGATGAGAGAGCTTCAATATGATCCCGTGCCATTTCACGGGTGACATATTTATCATTATACCTGTTAAGACCAAGACAAAAACCATTATTGATCTTCTTGAGATGTCCGAAATGTTTGGGTTTCTCAAGATAGCGGAAGTCTGCAAGGAAGGATCCATCCACATCATCCGCTAGGAAGTACGTCGCGTTTCGCGTGTTTGGATTTTCATAACTACCAAGCCGGTCAACGTTGTTTTTAGCACTCATTAGAACATTAGAGACGGAGCAGACACGACTACACGGGCTTATCGGCGTAACACCCGTAACTCTGGGTATTGATGTTACCCGCAGAAATCCACTACTCTGTTGACTCACAGACCGTTGGCTAGGGGCGGACGAGCGACCCGTAGGAAGGTAGTGAGTAATTTGAGCGATGGGTACTTTAGGAGTCTGCTGTCTGCCCACTTGTATTTACATTCCGCAAACATGTAAATCTACCGGATACGAGTCTTTGTTAGGCGTTTCTAAGGAGTAGAGATCGCTGTGCCTATTCCATCAAGATATAGACCACAGCTCTTGCTCCGACTTTCTTTTTGTATAGATCCCCCTGCTCAACGAGATTCTCTAGTTTGTTGTACGCGCTCGGTCGAGAGCAGTCCAGCTCCTCCGCAACTTCGCTGGCAGTCAATACTGGCACCTCGACGCGGTCGAAGACAGACATCACGCTATCAAGCGTAATCTGCTCTGTATACTGGCCGCTATCATCCCGTTCCTTGTTCATGCGTATGTGTCCGAGCGGACAAAGTATAGTCCCTCTGACTTCGAAGTTAGTGGGAAACACTTATCACCAATAACCACGAAGTTACTGGTAGAAGGTTGCTCGTCCCTCAGGGCGTTGTAGTTTGGAAAACGCCCGGTGCGCCAACACCGGACGGGCGGCCTTCCAGGTTACCAGAAAGCCATGTCTGCACACAAGTCTGCGAAAAATAAGAGCATCGTTGAGGAACTGAATTCCATCGCAAATACAGCAAAGGGCGGCTTAGAGAACTTCGGAGATCACCGAGACGTTCTCATTCCGGCTGAGTGCGAGTGTAAGGCCAGCAGCTACAACAACCAGTATGACTGCCAGCAGGTAGTCGAAGCTGCTAGAGCCGGAGTCTATGCGGTTCTACATGTTGCTGCTGTAGACCGTAAGGACTCCCCGCCCTTCCGGGTTTCCGGACTTGCTTGCTTCGCCTGCTTTGAGGTGGACCGATGACCAACCACCAAAACGAAGAGCGCACCGTACGCTGTCCAATTGAAGGGTGTGACGCAACGCCACTAGCGAGAGGCGTGAATCTTCACGTAAATCGTTCAAGTGGGGAGGGTCACGGACCACAAGGCGAAGTTCCACCAGATGTCTCGTTCGAAGATCTCGAAACCGTAGGGGCGCGAGAAGTTGAGATGGACTATCCCGAAGAGCGTGAAAACGAGAAACACGCTCGACTTTGTCCGTACTGTAATCAAACATTTGTTGGCGAGCAAGGAGTGATGATCCACCTCGGTCAGACAGCTGGACGTAAGAACCACCCTGAAAGCGCCGGCGAACATCACACTATCGACGACTTTCCGCGCGTAGAAGTTGACGAGCAGGGTAACATAACAAGCGTCATCGATGGGACTGAAGACATTAATGTCGTTGGAGACAGGATGATGGTTCCAGCTCGCGATGTCTACACTCTTGTTGCTGAGTTCGTCGCTGAGGACGATATGGTGACAGCTCACCGTCTCCGCAAGCACCTTCTGGGTATTGACAATCCAACGCGCCCGCTTCGAACTGTGCCAACGGACCAGAAGTTGTTCTCGGCGCTCTTGGGGCGAGGGTACGACGGAGAAGCCGGACAACAGGTGTCTGCCACAGTCCGGAAGGATGGGATCATGATTGCTTGCCGAGGTGAGTCCGCGCTCTACTCTGCTGATGAAGCCTTAGATCTCGCAGCCGCGTTAGAAAGGACTGCCAGTCGAGAGAATTGGCAGGGAGAGATTCCCAATTTTATTGCTTTCCTCCGCAACGGAGCCGATGTTCTTGACGGTGACAGGAAAGGAAGTGAACTCCCCAAAGATTTTGATCATTAGCGTTCGTCGGTTAAATGGAGTAACAAAGCGTGGTGCGGAAGCGGTCGAGATGCCGTAGCCGCCTGCGCCCCCTTCCCGCGTTTATCATATAGGGATTGGTTGATCTCTGAATTGCATCTTCGTGATTTCATTATAACACGAGTACAGAACAAATATATGATATTCTAAATATGACCGGTTTACGTTTCTCCTAATACCGTAGAATAATTTTCCTGCTGAGGACTCGGACCAGAATCGGTAACGACAATTCCTTTTAGATTCTTATCATAAATAGAATCTAATATCAGTTTTGAGATAGTAGCTTGGCGTGTAGGAGATATTTCTCTGCCACTATTCGTAGATATGATCGCTGAAAACAGGTCTGGAGGAGTATGCTCACGAGTCTCTTTTTCATCTGAATAACCCTTTTTTGTATAAAGAATCTCCCATCCATATTCTTCCACCGTTTTCAGGAATCTATTGCCCAATTTGACTGACTCCGATTTATGTACAATAGAATGTTGGCCCAAAATAAGATTATACTCATCTGAATCAGAGTCATTACGATCAAATTCAAATGATAATGTCCGGTGCGAATGGCCTTTGTCGACGTCTTCGTGAAATCTTTGTATATAATTTCTGTATAGTTCTACAAGTTGTTTTCCCGATGAGCTGAAAATTTCATTATTTAATGGCTTACCGTCGGTGATCTCACTTGGTACTTTCCTATTTGCCGAAGACGACCGTTGACGTCGGTGGTAGTCAGGCGAGGACAATTGCCCATGGTCGTCAGTAATAAGTTGTACTCCCCGGTTTTTTGCTACTTCTTCGGCTTCAGAAGTAAATGAACTGGTGGTAATAACCATAACATAGTCAATATCCGGTCGTGATAGAAGACCAGATGCCTTCTGTACTGTAGAACTTCCAACACGGTTGTCAGCAGAGTATGCTTTCGCTTGTATAGCATAATTTTCACCATGCTTTGTAGCAAGAATGTCTATACCACGATCATTTGTTCGGGGAGTAAGCTCGGTTCGGAATCCTTCTCTCTGTAACCAACTGGCTACGGCCTTCTCAAACTGCTCACCCTTCATGAAGTATTAGATAATTGTCCTCGTACTTAATACTCACCTGAATTACTATTTGACATGGCCGGAGATATACAATTGTTGAAAATTTCTGAAAAGGAATAGCAATACTTTCCGAATTGTTGTTTCTCCGTCTTAGTAATGAGTGGTAGCGTTCCCGTGGGTATAGAGAAATAAATCGAATTTGTCGGCCAACGTGATTAGCGCCTAACGCTATCCCGGTGAAAATTTATAAGTAAGCCGGCCATTTGTTCCGGTAGACAGAGGAAAACGGTGTTTTGAGAGCGTGTTGCGCGCCTGTAGAGTGCCGAAGGCACTCAGGCGCTTAGGACGCTATCCCGTAGGGGTCCGCCGGTTCGAATCCGGTCCCGCGCACTGAGCGAAGAAGCGTCGCGACTGAGCGAGAGAGTAGGAGCGGTTCTGAATCCCGGAAGTCGCGCGCAGCGAGCGATGCGAGCGAGCACGTCTTCCTCCGGTTCGAATTTGGTCTCGCGCCTACTGTCCCGAACGACTGTGAGAGGCATGTCTGCGCGAAGAATCCGTGAGCCGCGGCGTACGCCCCGTCGTCACGCCCCCATCGAGAGAGACCCCCGGCCCGGTGAGGCGCGATCGAAAACGAATTCTGTATACACTGTCATGGATTGCTGGTTGCACCAACCATTTGTAGGCGTGCTGTATCGGTTGGGTTATGGCGGGACCGCCGATCCACGACTTGCACTTCGCCGAGGAACCGAGCGTTGACCAAGTCCCCGGTCCGAACTCTCGGCGCCTCCTCGACAGGCAGGAGGCGATCGACAGCAGCGCGGTCGCCTACCCGAACGACATCCCGCTCGCGTTCGAGGAGGGGAAGGGCGCGACCCTGAAGGACGCGGACGGCAACGTGTTCCTCGACTTCTTCGCCGGCATCGGCGTGTACAACGTCGGCCATGCGAACCCCTACGTCAACGAGGGGGTCCACGCGCAGATCGACAAGCTCACGCACACCGTCGACTTCCCGACGGAACCGCGCCTCGACCTCATCGACAAGCTCGACGAGATCGCGCCCGGGAGCCTCGCCGGCAACAGCCGATTCGTCTTCGGCGGCCCCACCGGCAGCGACGCCGTCGAGGCGTCGATCAAGCTCGCGAAGTACAACACGGGCGGGAACGGGCTCCTCGCGTTCCGGAACTCCTACCACGGGGCGACGGCCGGCGCGATGAGCATCACGTCCAACAAGAAGTTCAAGAAGCCGTACGCGCCGCTGCTGCCGGACGTGGTGCACGCGCCGTTCCCGTACCCGTTCCGCGAGGGGCGGAGCCCCGAGGAGTCGGTCGACCGCGCGCTCGAAGAGGTCAGGGCGATCGTCGAGGAGCCGTACGGCGGCCTCACGGATCCGGCGGGCATCTTCGTCGAACCCATCCAGGGCGAGGGGGGCGTCGTCGTCCCGCCCGAAGGGTTCCTCTCGGGGCTGCGTGAGATCGCCGACGAGAACGACCTCCCGCTGGTGTTCGACGAGATCCAGGTCGGGATGGGTCGCACCGGCGAGTGGTGGGCGTCCGAGCATTACGACGTGACGCCGGACGTGATGACGACCGCGAAGGCGCTCGGCGGGAACGGCCAGCCGCTGTCCGGAACCATGTACCACGAGGACCTCGACACGTGGGGATCGGGCGATCACGCGGGCACCTACCGAGGACACGTCCCCGCCATGGTCGGCGGCCTGCGCGCGATCGAGTACATCCAGTCTCACGACCTGCTCGACCACGCGACGGAGGTCGGCGCGTGGATCCGCGACCGTCTCCGCGACGCGGGCGAGGGCGATCCGGGGCTGGGACAGGTCCGCGGGAAAGGGTTGTTCGTCGGCGCCGAGTTCGTCGACGCGAACGGCGATCCGGACGGCGATCGCGTCGATGCGATCCAAGAGTACTGCTACGAGCACGGCGTCTTAGTCTGGACCGCGGGCCAGTACGGCAACGTCATGCGGTTACTCCCGCCGCTCGTCCTGACACAGCGACAGGCCGAGGTCGGCACCGAGGTCATCGCGGACGCGATCGCGGCGACCGCACCGTAGCGGCGCGCGACACCGTCGACGCGCTCGGCGCTCCGTCGTCCTCCGACCGCGATTGGGACGCGAGAATCAGGAACGCAGCCACGCCAGCAGGCGGGCGGCCGGGCTGGTCGTCGCCTCGAGGTCCTCGGGTCGCGGAGTGTCTTTCAGTCGGTCGGGGCCGCGTTCGATATTCGTCGTATTAGTAGCCATTACGACCGAAAATTGTGGCTGTATGTAGAAAAAAGACTCGAACTGTTAACATAATTTCCAAAAAAGACCATTATGTATGGGATGCTCCATTACGTTCGTTTCAGATCGAACGCCCGGGGACGGTCCGCACTCTGAGAGGGTGTCGGGAGCCCGAGAGCCACCCCGGACGCCTACGCCGGCAGCGCCGCGTCGGGCACCGTCCCGTCGTCGTTCCAGCCGCGGAGATCGTAGTACGCGTCGATGGCGTCGTCGAGTCCGGGGAGCTCGTCCGCGTACGGGAGCCGGTCGTCGTCGCCGTCGATACCGCGCCGGTTGTTGAAGTGGCGCTCCAGCGTGACGGTCCGGGCGCCCGCCGCGAGCAGCTCCTCGAAGTCGGCGCCGAAGAGCAGCTCGTAGCGCTCCGGCGTCATGAAGTCCCGAGAGAACTTACAGACGATGCCGCTGTCGTTGAGCGCCATCAGGTTCTCGCGCTGCACGAGCCGCTCGGCCTTCCCCCCGAATCCCGCGGGCTCCATCGCGTCCTCCTCCTCGACTAAGGGGTACTCCACCGAGTAGAACGTCGCGTACATGTGGTCGGCGCCGCGGTTCGCGACCGCGTACGAGAGCGCCTGCCCGTGGAGCAGCCGTCCCTCGTGGGCCGCGAAGTCCATGTTCTTCACCGACCAGTTCCCCACGCCGAGCTCCTCGTGGATCCGGCCGATCCCCTCCGCGAGCCGGTCGCCAACCCCGTCGCGCTCGGCGATCTTCTCGACGAGGTCCCAGACGAGCTCGCGGTTGCCGAACTCGTCTTCGGCGGCGAGGTACGCGGCGATCGTGTTGCCCGCGGAGATGGCGTCGAGCCCGTACTCGTCGCAGAGCTGGTTCGACTTCATCACGTCGACGATGTCGTCGATCCCCGAGTTCGAGCCGAACGCCATCGCCACCTCGAACTCGGGGCCCTCGGTCTCGACGCCGCGCGCCTCGTCGCGGGTCGGGAGCTTGCAGGCGAACGCACACGACGAGCACGTCCCCTTCTTATACTTCTTCTCGGCGACGGCGGCGCCGTTGATCCCCTCGACCCCCTCGAAGGAGCGCTCGGAGAAGTAGTACGACGGCAGCCCGTCCATCTCGTTGGCGAGGTCCATCACCGCCACCGTCCCCTGCTCTTTCATGATGTGGTCCTCGGTGGCGGCCTCCCGGTGGATATCGGTCGCGGTCGCGTCGATCGAGACCTCGGGCGCCGAGTCGCCGCCGAACGTGATCCCCTTCACGTTCTTCGAGCCGAGGACCGCGCCGAGCCCGCCGCGACCGAACGCGCGCTCCTCGGTCGTCATGACCGACGCGAACCGGACTTCGTTCTCGCCGGCGGGCCCGATCACCGCCGTCCGGTCGCTGGAGATGTCGTGCTCCGCCTCCAGGTAGCCGGTCGTCTCCGGGACCGTCGCTCCGGCGAGCTCCGGCACGGCTTCGAACTCGACGCCGTCGTCGCGCACGTGTACGATGACCAGTTCGTCGCTGGCGCCGGCCAGTTCGATCGCCCCGTACCCCGTCGCCGCGAGGTGTCGCGACACGAACCCGCCCGCGTTCGACGACAGCAACCCGTCGGTCAGCGGCGAGAGCGCGGTGCAGTTCGTCCGGCCCGTGAAGCTCATCTGTGACGCCTGCATCGGCCCGGTGGTGAACACGGCGCGGTTCTCCGGGCCGAGCGGGTCCGCGTCGAACGGGATCCGCTCGTGAGCGAGTCGCGTCCCCACGCCGCGCCCGCCGATGTAGCGCTCCTGAACCCCCGTGATATCGGTCTCTGCGGTCGTCTGCTCGCCAACGTCGATCGACAGCAGCGGCCCGATACTGTGTAGCATGTCTGCGTATCCGCGGACGCGGTACAAAAACCCCGATCCAAGGGGAACAGATTGTGGGTTTCGAGCCCTCTCGGGCCCACATGCGCGGTATCTCTTCACTTGATAACGGAGCGCTACCGCGCGAATCTGACGGATTTGCGACCCAGAGCGTACACAGTATCCGTTTTTATTGTACACGATAAATTTATACGCCTGCTGGCTGATCCTCTCCGTAGACGCACTGTTACCATGCCACGGGAACACATCTTCGACGAGGCCGAGTACGAGCGCCGAGTGGCGCGGACGAAAGAACGGTTGCGCGAGCGGGACCTCGACGCGATCGTGGTCAGCGATCCGGCGAACATGAACTATCTGACCGGCTACGACGGCTGGTCGTTCTACGTCCATCAGGCGGTCGTGGTCACGCCCGACCGCGACGAGCCGATCTGGATCGGCCGCGACATGGACGGCGACGGCGCGCGGGCGACGACGCACCTCGCCGAGGAGAGCATCCGCGCGTACAGCGACGACCACGTCCAGTCGCCCCGCGACCTCCATCCGATGGACTACGTCGCCGGCGTGCTCGAAGAGCTGGGCGTCGCGGACGGACGCGTCGGGCTGGAGATGGACGCCGCCTACTTCACCGCGAAGTCGTACACGCGGCTCCAACAGAACCTCCCGGACGCCGCGTTCGAGGACGCGACGCTGCTCGTCGGCTGGATCCGGATCAAGAAGTCCGACCAGGAGCTGGAGTACATGCGGCAGGCCGCGCGGATCTCCGAGAACGCGATGCAGGCGGGCCTCGACGCGGTCGGGGAAGGCGTCCCGGAGTACGAGGTCGCCTCCGCCGTCTATCAGCAGCTGATCGACGGGACCGATGCGTACGGCGGCGACTACCCGGCGATCGTCCCGCTGATGCCGTCGGGCGATCACACCGGAACCCCGCACCTCACGTGGACCGACCGGCGCTACGAGGACGGCGACCCCGTCATCATCGAGCTCTCCGGCTGTCGCCACCGCTACCACTCGCCGCTGGCCCGGACGACCTTCGTCGGGGACCCTCCCGCCGAACTGCAGGAGACCGCCGACATCGTCGTCGAGGGGCTCGAGGCGGCGCTGGACGCCGCGGAGCCCGGCGTCACCTGCGAGACCGTCGAGAAGGCGTGGCGCACCACCATCGAGCGGTACGGGATCGAGAAGGAGGACCGCATCGGCTACTCGATGGGGCTCGGCTACCCCCCGGACTGGGGCGAGCACACCGCGAGCATCCGCCCCGGCGACGAGACCGTGCTCGAAGAGAACATGACGTTCCACATGATCCCCGGGATCTGGACCTCCGACGTGGGGATGGAGATCAGCGAGACGTTCCGCGTCACCTCGACCGGCGCGGAGACGCTGGCCGACTTCCCCCGCGAACTGTTCACGACCTGATCGGGGGGCATCGATCGACGCCGCACCGACCGTACGAACCACGCGACGCTGACCAAGCCACCTACGCTACGGCCGACACCCATGAGCACGACACCCACCACAGACGACGCAGCCGAGACGGAGCCCGAATCGACGCTCGCGACCGCGCGCAAACAGCTCGAACGCGCGGCGACCAACACCGACGTCGACCCCGCCATCGTCGAGCGCCTGAAACACCCGACGCGGGTCCAACAGGTCTCCGTGCCCCTCGAACGCGAGGACGGGACCGTCGAGGTGTTCACCGGCTACCGCGCCCAGCACGACGACGTTCGGGGCCCGTACAAGGGCGGACTCCGGTACCACCCGGAGGTGACCGCCGCCGAGTGTACCGGCCTCTCGATGTGGATGACCTGGAAGTGCGCCGTGATGGACCTCCCCTTCGGCGGCGGCAAGGGCGGGATCGCCGTCGACCCCAAGTCGCTGACCGACGACGAGCGCGAGCGCCTCACCCGGCGCTTCGCGGAGGAGATACGCGACGTCGTCGGGCCGACGAAGGACGTGCCCGCGCCGGACATGGGGACGGACGCCCAGACGATGGCGTGGTTCATGGACGCCTACTCGATGCAGCAGGGCGAGACGATCCCCGGCGTCGTCACCGGGAAGCCGCCGGTCATCGGCGGGTCGTACGGCCGCGAGGCGGCGCCGGGGCGGTCGACGGCCATCGCCGCGCGCGAGGCCGTCGACTACTACGGCCGCGACCTCGGGGAGACGACCGTCGCGGTCCAGGGGTTCGGGTCCGTCGGCGCCAACGCGGCCCGGCTGCTCGACGACTGGGGCGCGACCGTCGTCGCCGTCAGCGACGTGAACGGGGCGATCTACGCCCCCGACGGCCTCGACACGCACGCGGTCC
This sequence comes from Halorubrum sp. FL23, assembly GCF_052439115.2. Classification (NCBI taxonomy): domain Archaea; kingdom Methanobacteriati; phylum Methanobacteriota; class Halobacteria; order Halobacteriales; family Haloferacaceae; genus Halorubrum; species Halorubrum sp. FL23. The sequence goes on along the minus strand of NZ_JBQVRO020000001.1, from coordinate 32,809 downwards.
CCACCCATGAGGAGGAGCCCGAGGCGGTGCTCTCCCACGAGGCGCCGGAGACGCTGTCGAACGACGCGGTCCTCGAACTCGACGTGGACGTGCTGATCCCCGCGGCCGTCGGCAACGTGATCACCGCGAGCAACGCCGACGCGGTCGCCGCGGACGTCGTCGTCGAGGGCGCGAACGGCCCGACGACGTTCGCCGCGGACGAGATCCTCGAGGGGAACGGCGTGGCGGTGATCCCGGACATCCTCGCGAACGCCGGCGGCGTCACCGTCTCGTACTTCGAGTGGCTCCAGGACATCAACCGGCGGACGTGGTCGTTGGAGCGCGTCAACGAGGAGCTGGAAGAACAGATGCTGTCGGCGTGGAGCGACGTGCGCGCCGTCGTCGACGAGCGGGACCTGCCGTGGCGCGACGCCGCCTACGTCGTCGCGCTGTCTCGGATCGCGGAGGCGAAGGGCGCTCGGGGGCTCTGGCCGTAGCCGGCCGACAGGGGCGATAGCCAACCCCTCACGCCACGATCTCGGCGCGTCCGATCAGCCGTCCGCGTCCGGCGTGACGACCGCGTTCTCCAACTCTTCGCCCGCGTCGAGCGCCGCGACGTTGTCGGCGACGATGTCGGCCAGCCGGTCCCAGTGTTTGGGGGTGTGGCCGCCGGTGTGCGGCGTGATGAGGCAGTTCTCCAGCTCCCAGAGCACGTGGTCCGACGGGAGCGGCTCGGGGTCGGTGACGTCGAGGGCGGCGCCGCGGATCCCCTCGGTCTGGAGGGCGGAGACGAGCGCGTCGGTGTCGACGAGCCCGCCGCGGGCTGCGTTCACGACGACCGCGTCCGGGGGGAGCGTCGCCAGCTCCGCCTCGCCGATCAGGCCGCGAGTCAGGTCGTTGAGGGGGCACGCGAGCACGACGTAGTCGCTCCGGGCGAACGCCTCGTGGACGTCCTCGTCGTCGAAGCCGAGCACCTCGTCGGTGGGGCCGCCCTTCTCCGGGGTGTAGCGGATCCCGATCGTCTCCACCTCGAACCCGGCGAGCCGCTGGACGACCGCCTGTCCGATCGATCCGAGCCCCACGACGGTGACGGTGCTGTCGGTGAACTCGTGCGACCCGAAGTGGCGCCACTCTCCGTTCCGCTTCCGGCGCCACCCCTCGTGGAGGTTGCGCGCGAAGACGAGCATGTTGGCGATCGTCTGCTCGGCGATGCCCGGCGCGTGGATCCCGCCCGCGTTCGTCACGGCGACGCCGTGCTCCCGGAGCGCCTCGGTCGGCACGTGGTCGGTGCCGGCGAAGGTACACGCGAACAGCTCCAGTCGCTCGGCGCGCTCGAGGAGGTCTGGATCGATCGTGATCCCAGTTACCACGCGGGCGTTCGGCACGAGATCGCGCTCCTCGGCCGGCGTCCGCGCGAGCGCGACCGTCTGGTCTGGGAGACGCTCGCGGAGGCGCTCCGCGTACGACGACATCGGTAATCCTTCCGTTCCCTCCCGCAACACGACGATATCGGGGTCTGCGGTCTGTTGTGCGCTCATGAGCTGTGTGCGCGTCGGGACGACGCGTTGCCGGATCATTACGAGGATGGCTCTTAGCCTTTTGTGTACCTCGTGTACACGACAATTGTGTACAGTTAAGGCGGTTGAGCGAGATCGTGACACGCATGAACGAACCAATACGGGATCGGCTCGCCAGCGTCCGCAGACGGTTCCACCGGCATCCGGAGCCGGCGTGGCGCGAGTTCCTCACGACGGCGACGCTCGTCGAAGAGATCCGCTCGATCGGCGTCGACGAGCTCGCGATCGGGCCGGACGCGTACGACCCGGCCGACCGCATGGCCGTTCCGGAGGCGGACCTGGGCCCGTGGGTCGAGCGCGCCCGCGACCGCGGCGTCGACGACGAGCTACTCGAACGCATGGCCGGCGGGAACACCGGCGCCGTCGCCGTGCTCGACCGCGGCGACGGGCCCGCGATCGGGCTGCGCGTCGACATCGACGGGCTGTTCATCGAGGAGTCGACCGACCCCGACCACGGCCCCGTCGACGAGGGGTTCCGCTCGGAGATCGACGGGACGATGCACGCCTGCGGCCACGACGCCCACATGACGTGGGGGCTCGCGGCCCTCGAAGCGATCGCCGAGAGCGACTTCGCCGGGCGCTTGGTCGTGTTCTTCCAGCCGGCCGAGGAGACCGGCGGCGGCGGTCGCCCGATGGCCGAGAGCCGGTTCGCGGACGACCTCGACTACCTGCTCGCGGTCCACGTCGGCCTCGACCACCCGACCGGCGAGGTGGTCGCCGGCATCGAGAAGCCGCTGGCGATGGCGCACCTCGACGCGACGATCGAGGGCACGTCGGCCCACGCCGGGAAGGCCCCCAACGAGGGGGACAACGCGATGCACGCGATGGGGACGGCCATCGTGAACGCGTACGGGATCCCCCGCCACGCCGACGGGATGACGCGGGTGAACATCGGGACGGCCGAGGCGGGCACCGCGAGCAACGTCATCGCCGAGCGCGCGCAGATGGAGGCCGAGGCGCGCGGCGAGACGACCGCGCTGATGGAGTTCATGAAGCGCCGGTTCGAGCGCACCGTCCGCGCCGCCGCGACGATGCACGGCTGCCGGGCGACCGTCGACGTGGTCAGCAAGTCGCCGCGCGCGGACAGCGACCCGGAGCTGCAGGCGCTGGTCGCCGGAGTGGCCGAGGGCGTCGACGGGATCGACACCGTGCTCCCGGCGGCGGACTTCGGCGCGAGCGAGGACGCGACGTTCCTCATGGAGCGCGTCCAGGAGGAGGGCGGGCTGGCGACGTACCTCATCGTCGGGACGGACCACCCGACGAGCCACCACACGCCCACCTTCGACGTCGACGAGCGGAGCCTCCGGCACGGCGTGGACGTGCTCGTCGGCGCGGTCCGCGACCTCGAACGGCGCCACCCCGTCCCGCAGGTCGACGGCGCGGCGACCGTCCGCCAGAACGGCGAATGACCGACGGCTCCGCTGCCGGGAGCGGCGGGGACGCGTCGCCGACCGTCACGCTCGACGACATCGAGGCCGCGCGCGACCGGCTCACCGACGTCGCGCACCGGACGCCGCTCGACACCTCGCGCACCTTCGCCGACATGAGCGGGGCCGCGTCGCTGGGGCTCAAGCTCGAGACGCTCCAGCGGACCGGATCGTTCAAGATCCGCGGCGCGTACAACGCGATGGCACAGCTGTCCGCGGCCGAGCGCGAGACCGGCGTGATCGCCGCCAGCGCGGGCAACCACGCGCAGGGCGTGGCGCTCGCCGGCGATCTCCTCGGGATCGACACGACGATCGTCGTGCCCGAGGTGACGCCGGCGGCGAAGATCGCGGCGACCAGGGGGTACGGCGCGACCGTGCTCGTGGAGGGTGACATCTACGAGCGCTCGTACGAGTTCGCCGCGGAGCGCGCCGCGGAGACCGGCGAGACGTTCGTCCACCCCTTCGACGACGAGGCGGTCGTCGCGGGACAGGGGACGGTCGGGCTCGAACTGCTGGCGCAGTATCCCGCGATGGACACCGTGCTCGTCTCCGTCGGCGGCGGGGGGCTCATCTCCGGGATCGGGACGGCCGTGACGGCCGCGGACCGGGACGTTCGCGTCGTCGGCGTCCAGCCGGAGGGCGCGGCACACGCGAAGCCGTCGCTGGAGGCCGGCGAGATCCGCCCGCTCTCGGACGTCGACACCGTCGCCGAGGGGATCGCCGACACGCGCATGCTGGAGACCACCTTCGCGATCGCCCGCGAGGTCATCGACGAGGTCGTCACCGTCTCCGACCGCGAGATCGCCGCCGCCGTGGCGCTCCTCGCCGAGCGAGCGAAACTGATCGCGGAGGGCGCCGGCGCCGCCCCGCTCGCCGCCGCGCTCTCGGCGGAGTTGGACCTCGCCGACGCCAATCCCGCCGTCGTCGTCTCGGGCGGGAACGTGAACCTCACCGACCACGCCGCGCTCGCGCGCACCGGCCTCGTCGAACTGGGTCGGTACGCCGAGGCGCGGCTCGCGCTCGCGGCGTGGCCGAGACAGGTGGGCGACGTGGTCGAGACGGTGACGGCCGAGGGCGCCGAGCTCGACACCTTGGAGCGCGCGAGCCGCGCCGCGACCGACCATCCGAACCGCACCCCCGTGACGATCGGGATCGAGGGGCGCGGGGCCGACCACCTCGATGCGGTGTTGGCCGCGGTCTCCGAGCTCGACGGGGTCTCGGTCGTCGAGCGCTCGGTCGTCGAGCAGCCGACCGTCCCGCGCTCGGTCGACGACGAGGGGTGAGCAGACGGTCGGCGGGATCGGACCGCCGGTTCGGCCCGTCAGTTCGCGGGCGCGCTCGCGCTGACGGCCTCGATCGCGTCGAGGAAGATCCCGGTCCCGAGCGCGATCTCGCGCTCGGTCGCGTCGAGCGGCGGGAGCAGCCGGATCGTCTTTTTGCCGCAGCCCAGCGTCAACAGCCCGCGGTCGAGGCAGGCCTCGACGACGGCGGAGCGACGCTCGGCGGTGTCGAACTCCACCGCGAGCATCAACCCCTTCCCGCGAACGTCCACGACCGTGTCCGGCGCGTCATCGCTGAGGAGCTCTCTCGCCTGACGCCCGCGTCGCGTCGCGTTGGCCAAGAGGTCGTGTTCCCGAATCGCCTCCAGCGTGAACGTCCCCATCATCGAGCCGAGGATGTCGCCGCCGCCGAACGTCGAGCCGAGGCGGTTCTTCTCCGACGGGAACACCTCCGACCGGGAGATCGTCGCCCCGACGCGCAGCGCCTTCGCGCTCGCGATCACGTCCGGCTCGATGGCGTAGTGGTCGGCCGCCCACATCTCGCCCGTGCGGCCGACGCCCGACTGGATCTCGTCGACGACGAGCGGGATGTCGTACTCCTCGGTGACGGCCGCGACCTCGTCCATGAACGCCTCGCTTGGGAAGCGGTAGCCGCCGACGCCCTGGATCGGCTCGAGCGTCAGGAAGGCGACCTCCGCGGGGTCGACGTGGCCGCCCTCGGGCGCGAGCATGTTCCGGAGCCGCGAGCCGCCGCCGGCGAAGAAGCCGCAGTCGCAGCTCGCGGGGTCACAGCCGCGGTCGGCGCAGAACGGCACCGTCTCGATGCCGCTGATCTCGGGGTACTGACGAGTGTACACGTCCTTCGACTTCGTCAGCGAGAGGGTCCCGAGCGTGCGGCCGTGGAAGCTCCCGCTGAACGCCACGCCGTACTTCGCGGGGGCGCGGTGGTCGTGGGTGATCTTCATGGCGTTCTCCATCGCCTCGGCCCCGGAGTTCGAGAGGAACACCGTGTCCATCCCGTAGTGACTGGAGATGTCGGTCAGTCGGTCCATGAGATGACTCGACCCGGGGAAGTCGGCCTCCTCGGGCGTCGGCCCCGACCCGAAGTACATGTCCTGGCCGGCGATCTTCATCGGTTCGACGAGGTCGAACTCCCGGAGCTTCGAGAGCACCTTCTCGTTGTTGTAGCCGAGCGGGGCCGCGCCGATGTGGCAGGTGAAATCGAGGAGGACGTTGCCGTCGACGTCGGTGACGAACGGTCCGTCGGCCTCGCGGGTCACGTCCCAGACGAACTCGTGCGAGTACTCGCTGGGCGCGGAGTGCGACTGGTGGAAGTCGACCCAACGCTGCGCGTTCGGGCCGGGGAGCGCGCCCGTAGCGGGTTCCGCCGTATCCCTATCCATACACAGTTAATGTATACGTCATACATTAAAACTTGTTATAAATACGGTGCGAGTCGGCCTCGACGAGCGTCAGTCGTCGTCCGCGCCGGCCGAGTCGATCGAACTTGACCGGTCCGACTCACTGCTGGAGCCCCACAGCACCGTCTCGTCTTGCAGGAGCACTTGGTCGTAATGCTTGCTGAAGTCCCTGATCAGCGACAGCATCGCGAGGAAGCAGACGAAGGCGAACGGCGTCCCGGTGATGATCGCCGCCTGCTGGAGCGTGTTCGCGCTGCCGGTGCCGCCGAGGATCATCAGGATCGCCGCGGTCATCCCGAGGACGACGCCCCAGAAGATGCGGTTGATGTTCGACGGTTTCGCCTTGCCACCGGTCGTCATCATCGAGACGGCCAGCGTCGAGGAGTCCGCCGACGTGACGAAGAACGTCGTCACGAGGATCATGAACGCGTAGATCAGCGCGGAGCCGATCGGGACCGTCATCGACGCCCCACCGAGATTCAGCGTGAAGTTCAGCGCCTCGAAGAGGATGAAGCCGGAGACCTCCGCCCCCGCCTCACCGGACATCACCGCGCTGAAGTCGGCGATGCCGTTGTGCTGCGCCCACACCGCGGTGCCGCCGACGAAGGTGAACCACGGGATGGTTGCGCCGGAGGTCGCGACGATCCCCGTGAACGCGACCTCGCGGACGGTCCGCCCCTTGGAGATCCGCGCGATGAACAGCCCCGCGAACGGCGACCACGAGAGCGCCCACGCCCAGTAGAAGACGGTCCACGCGTTCATCCACCCGGTCGCGCCCATGTTACCGTTACCCATCGGTCCGGCGCCGGTAAAGAGGCTCATCGAGACGAAGTCCGTGACCATGCCGCCGAACGCCTGCGTGCCGAGCAGCACGAGGAACAGCGTCGGACCCACGATGAACGTCACGAACATCAGCACGACGAAGAGGATCATGTTGAAGTTCGAGAGCCGGCGGATCCCCTTGTCGACCCCGAGCACCATCGAGGTCGTGAACAGCAGCGTCATCATGGTGACGACGAGCAGAATACCGAGATCGCCCATGTTGATCCCCCACTGGTAGTCGAGCCCGGTGACGAACTGGCTCCCGATGAAGCCGAGCGAGGTGGCGACCCCGCCGATCGTCGCGAAGACGGCGAGGATGTCGACGACCTTCGCGGCCGGGCCGTCGAGGTTGTCGGCGCCGAGGATCGGCGTGAGCGCCGAGGAGACGCGGAGCGGCACGTTGTCGTAGTTGTACGCGAAGTAGCCGATCGCGATGCCCATGATGGTGAACACGGCGAGCTGCGGCAGCGCCCAGTGGAACAGCGTCTGCTGGACGGCGATCGTCATCGCCTCGGCCGTCCCCCCCTCGACGCCGTTGAACAGCGGTGAGGGGCTGTCGTAGTAGAACAGCGCCTCGGTCGGTCCCCAGAACACGACGCCGGCCGCGAAGCCCGCGGAGTACAGCATCGCGAAGAAGGAGAGGAAACTGTACTCCGGTGGCTCGTCGCCGAGCTTGACACCGCCCCACGGCCCCACGATCAGGAAGAGGAGGAACAGCACGATCAGGAACACGATCAACAGCATCGCCCAGTTGAATGCGCCGAGCAGCTGGTCGTTCAGCGACGAGATGCCGCTCTCGACGGCCGACGGGCTGATGAAGAACGCGACGATGACGCCCAGCGTGATGAGCGCGCCGAACGCGAAGACGATCGGGTCGATCTCGTCGCGGAACTCCTCGACCATTCCCTTCTCCGAGCCACTCATCAGAAGGTCCCCCCGCGACGGCGATGACTACTTGGTCCACGTTGCCTCCGCCGGTTGAGTACCATGCCACGTGCTGGCATGCAGGATGCATTGAAATCGTACACAATAAGTGTTTCTCAAACCGGCGGTATCTATTCGAATTATGTATTCCGTATCTACGTTCAACACAATTCGAATCAAGCAGTTCGAGCGGCGATCTCGACAGCGATCGACGCGATATGCGGACAACCCGTGAGGAACAATCAGAAAAAGCGCGGCATCGGACTCAAATTCGATCGAAGATCGAACGGCACCGCCCAGACCGATTGACCGCCGCACCGCGACTCCCGGGTCACTGGGCAGCAGCGCGTGAGCGATATCTGTTACCGCCTACTGTTTCTCTCCATCGCTCCGGGCCACCAACTCTGGTCCGCCGATCAGTTCGCAATCAGTTCGTCAGCTCCTGTCCGACGATCAGTTCGTCAACTCTTCGAGCGTGCGCTCGTGAGAGGTGGCGCTCTCCGTCAGCTTCTCGGCGAACTCGTCGACGCGGTCTTTGATCTCCTCGCCGGCCTCCTCCGGCGAGAACGACTCCGACATGGTCAGCAGACGGACGAACGCGCGGAGCTCCTCGTCGGTGAGCTCCGCGAACTCGTCGTTTTCGAGCTTCGCGACCACCTCGTCGACGTCGATCTGGCCGACCGGTTCGACGTTGAACTCCACGTTGACCATCCGGTAGTTCGACCCGGCGAGCTGCTGTTCCGCCTTCCCGACGCCCTCGGAGAGCATATCTTTGAACGGCGTGTGGTACCCCATCGTCCCGAGGTGCAGGAACGCGAGCATGTCGGTGATCCCCTGCGTGTACGCCTCGCGGTCCTCGTCGCTCGGGTCGAACACCGTCTTCCGGTCGCGCTCCTCCAAACACTCAAAGAGGATGCTGAAATCGAGGATCGCGTTCCGGACGCGGCGTCGGATCCGGTTCCGCTTCTGCTTCCGGGAGTGGTCCGTGTAGTCGGTTTTGCGTCCGAGCAGAAAGTCGCGATCGGAGGGCGTGAGGATCCCGCGAGGCCGGTCGGACTCGGCGGCCGCCTCCAGCGACTCCGGCACGTCGTTCTGGCTCATGGCCGATACACCGGGTGCCACCGGATTAACAGTACTGATCGGTCCAACGAGCGCACCGCGTCGAAACCGGCTGTCACCGCGCTGCGTCCCCGTCAGGGGCGCCGCCGGGACAGCTCGACGAACGCGTCGGAGAGCAGCGTGACGCCGATCTCGAGGCTCTCCTCGTCGACGTCGAAGGTGGGCGTGTGATGGCTCGTCGGGTGATCCGTGCCGACGAGGACGTACGAGGCCAGCCCGCCGGCGTCCTGCACCTGCTGCATCAGATACGTGCCGTCTTCGCTCACGCCGAACTCCTCGGTCGGGATCACGCGCTCGACGCCGTCGACGTCCCACGCCACGTTCCCGACGAGCTCTCTGAGCGCCGGGTGGCTGTCGACGCACGGCGACTCGCTGATCACGCGCGGGGTGACATCGCAGTCGTGGAGCTCGGCGGCGGCGTACAACACCCGCTCGAGCTCGGTGCGCGCGTACGTCATCAGCGCGGTCGTCTCGCCGCGGACCTCGGCCTCGATCGTCACCTCTTCCGCGATGACGTTGCTCGCCGAGCCGCCCTCGATCCGACCGACGTTCACCCGCGTCGCCCCGTCGCGGTGGCGGGCGATGCCGTACGCGTTCTGGATCGCGACCGCGGCGGCCTGCATGGCGTTTGCCCCTTCGTTCGGCGCCTTCCCGGCGTGTGCGCTCGCGCCTTCGAAGGTGGCGGTCAGGTGCGCCATCGCCAGCGGGCTCTCGACCCCGGCGACGATCTCGCCGGTGGGGTGGCCGAGCCCGACGTGGAGCGCGAACAGGTAGTCGACGCCGTCGAGGTGGCCGCTCTCGGCCATCGCCTTGCCGCCGCCGGAGATCTCCTCGGCCGGCTGGAAGAACACCTTGACCGTCCCCTCGAAGGCGCTCTCTTTGACGGCCTCCAGCGTGCCGAGCGCGATCGCGAGGTGCGCGTCGTGACCGCAGGCGTGCATGTAGCCGTCGTGTTCCGACCGAAACCCTTCCGCCGCCGGTCGGTGGCCCGGCTCATCCGACTCCCGGATCGAGATCCCGTCGAGATCGACGCGCAGCCCGATACACGGCCCGTCGCCCTGCGAGAGCGTCGCGACGACGCCGGTGTGACCGCCCGCGGTGCGCTCGAGGAGGTCGTCGCTGACCCCGGCACGGCGGGCCCGGTCGATCCACGGTTGGATCTCGTCGCCGTCGGGAACGGCCATCCGCGCGTCGGTCGCGAGCGCCTCGCGACCGACCGCGATCTCGTCGACGCCGATACGCTCGAGCTCCTCGACGACGCGGGCAGTCGTCCGAAACTCGCGCCATCCGGGCTCCGGGTAGCGGTGGAACGCCCGGCGGAGGTCGCTCAGTCTGGCTCGCGCGTCGTGGGACATCTTTCCGGAGGAAAAGCGGTCAGGCTACTTAACCGTAGCCGATGAGTCAATCGGTCGCGATGCGCCGGCGGCGGCGTTACCGATCTCGCCGGAACGTATTTGCCCGTCGCCTCCGGCGTCTCGGTATGGAGCTTCGCATCGACCACGTCACCGTCGCGGGGAGAGACCTGGACCGGCTCGTCGACGCGTTCGACGACGCCGGGCTCCCCGTCGAGTACGGCGGCCGACACTCGAACGGCGTCACGCACATGGCGATCGTCGGGTTTCGGGACGGAAGTTACATCGAACTCATCTCGACGCTGGAACCGGACGCCGAGTCGCCGTGGTGGGACGTTCCCATCCGCGAGGGCGGCGGGCCGTGTGCGTGGGCGGTCGACGTCGACGACATCGAGGGCGCGAGCGACGACCTCCGCGACCGCGGCGTCCGCGTCGACGGGCCGTCGCAGTACGAGCGGACGCGAGAGGACGGCGCGCTCGTCGAGTGGGACCTCACGTACCTCGGCGAGGGCGATCCGGGTTCGACGCTGCCGTTCCTCATTAGCGACCGGACGCCCCGGACGCGTCGCGTCCAGCCGACCGGCGACCTGGCGTCGTCGTCCATCGTCGGGATCGACACGGTCGTGCTCGGAGTCGCCGACCTCGACGCCGCGGTCGCTCGGTTCGAGACCGCCTTCGACGCCGGCGACCCGGCGATGGGCGAGAGCGCCGACATCGACGCCGTGACCGCGTCGTTTCCCGCTCTCCCGGTGGTCCTCGCAGAGCCACGCGGCGACGGCCTGCTCGCCGACAGGCTCGCGGCGTTCGGTCCGCGGCCGATCGCGTATCTGCTCGGCGACGAGGGATCCGGCGACGACCGGCCCGTCGAGACCGACGACCGCACCGCCGGCTCGATCGGCGACCGCCGGGTCGAGTGGCTGACCGTGACGCACCCCATCGGTCGGCCGTACCTCGGCGTCGTCGACGCGGAGCCCTGAGCGGGCGCTCATCGGGGAGCCCGCGTGGCGACCGCAGCGTCGTGCCGATGTCGAACCGCGGCCGAGACGGATCGCGACGGCGACCGCGGCGGAGAAGAATCGTAACGGCGACCGCGCTCCGCGACCGACCCGCTACCCGCCGAGGAACTCCCGGCGGACCTCCTCGTCGTCGAGGAGGGCGTCGCCGTCGTCCTCGTAGCGGTTTTGACCGTTCGCGAGCACGTAGCCCCGGTCACAGCGCCGCAACGCTTCCTTCGCGTTCTGTTCGACCATGAGGATCGTGGTGCCGGCGTCGTTGATCTCGTCGACCCGGTCGAACATGTCGTCGACGAGGTCGGGCGCGAGCCCCGCGCTGGGCTCGTCGAGGAGGAGCACGTCGGGGTCGAGCATCAGCGCGCACCCCATCGCGAGCATCTGCTGTTGGCCCCCCGAGAGGGAGCCGGCGTCCTCGTCCGTTCGGTCGGCGAGCGCCGGGAAGCGGTCGTACACCTCGCGCTTCCGGTCGTCCGGCATCTCGTCGAGCACGTACGCGCCGAGCCGCAGGTTCTCCTCGACGGTCAGCGTCGGGAAGACGTTGTCCGTCTGAGGGACGTAGCCGACCCGTTCGCGGACGACCTCTTCGGGGTCCAACCCGGAGATGTCCGTCCCCTGGTACTCGATCGACCCGCCGAGACACGTCGCGATCCCGACGATCGTCTTCATCACCGTCGACTTCCCCGCACCGTTGGGACCGACGATCGTGACGTACTCGCCGTCGTCGACGTGGATGTCGACGCCGGAGAGCACCTGCAGGTCGCCGTACCCCGCGTCGAGGTCGACGATGTCGAGGAGGCTCATTCGGCGTCACCTCCGAGGTACGCCTCGATGACGCGCTCGTCTTCGAGCACCGCCTCCGGCTCGCCCTCGACGAGCAGCTGGCCCTGCTGGAGAACGACCAGCCGGTCGACGAGTTCGGTCAGCGTCTCGAGCTCGTGCTCGATGATCACGACGGTCATCCCGTCGCTGTTGAGGTCCCGGACGTGGTCGGCGATCTCGCCGGTCAGCGTCGGGTTGACGCCGGCGAACGGCTCGTCGAGGAGGAGTATGTCGGGGTCGAGCATCAGCGTCCGTGCGAGCTCGAGCAGCTTCCGCTGGCCGCCGGAGAGGTTGCTGCTGTACTCGTCCGCGAGGTGGTCCAGCTCGAACATCTCGATCAGCTCGTCGGCGCGCTCCCGAACGGCCTCCTCCCGCTCTTGCATCGAGCCGCTCCGGAGCAGCGCGGGAAGCGTTCGTTCGCCCGGCTGGTCCGGGGCGGCGAGCCGGACGTTGTCGCGGACCGTCATCGTCTCCAGCTCGCGGGTGTTCTGGAAGGTCCGCACCAGTCCGCGGTGCGCGAGCGACTCGGGAGCGTCGCCCGTCACGTCGGTCCCGTTGAGCGAGACGGTTCCGTCGTCGGGCTGGATCACTCCGCTGACGCAGTTGAAGAACGTTGACTTCCCCGCGCCGTTCGGTCCCATCACGCCGACGAGCTCTCCCTCATCGATCGAGACCGAGAGCCCGTCTATCGCCCGCAGGCCGCCGAACTCCTTGACGAGTCCGTCGGCGGAGAGCAGACTCATTGGTCCACCCCCAGCTCCTGCGGATCGCCCCAGATCCCGGCGGGACGATAGCGGATCACGGCGACGAGGATCAGCCCGACGACGATGAGCCGGATCGAGGCGAACACGTCGCCGGAGACCGGCGTCACGTCCAGCGCGAACCGGGAGACGAGCCGGAGCCCCATGATGATCGCGAGCCCCGCGAGCACCGCCCGGTGGTTCGCCGCGCCGCCGAGCAGCATCCCGATCCAGACGGTGACCGTCACCTGAATGGTGAAGAAGCCGGGTGCGACGGCGCCGTTGTACAGCGCGAACAGCCCGCCGGCGAATCCGGCGAGCGCCGCGCCGTAGACGAACGCCTGCGTCTTGTAGGTGATCGTCGACTTCCCCACCGAGCGCGTCACGAGCTCGTCGGCCCGGATGGCCCGGAGCACGCGCCCGTACGGCGCCTCGGTGAGCCGAGTGACGATCGCCAGCGTCAGGAGGGTGACGCCGCCCAACACGAGCAGGGTAGCCACCAGTCGGGTGTCGCTGTCGGTGACGAGCGCGGCGATCGGCCGCGGCACGCCGAGGATCCCCACGTTACCGCCGAAGATGTTGTCGAAGTTGACGAACACCGAGTGGAATATCTCGGCCGTCGCGAGCGTCACGATCGCGAGGAAGTCGCCGCGGAGCCGGATGGAGGTGAGGCTCACGGCCCCTCCGAGGATCGCAGCGGCGATCACGCCGGCCGCGAGCCCCAGCGGCCACGGGTACCCCAATCCGATCCCGGCGAAGGTGTCCTGTGCCGACAGCATCGCGGTCGCGTACGCGCCGACCGCGAAGAAGACGACGTGGCCGAAGTTGACCAAGCCGGTGTGGCCGTACTGGAGGTCGAGCCCGAGCACGAGCACCCCGTAGATCACGAACAGGATCCCGACCTCGACGAAGACGTAGAACGCGCTCGGGAGCTGTACGCGAAGCGGCGTCAGCGCGAACAGCGCGCCGACGAGCAGGCAGACGACCCCCGCGATGAGGGCTCGGTCGCCGTGTCCGGACGGGAGGCGGTCGAGAGCGCTCACGCCTCGCGCACCTCCGTTCCGGCGATCCCGCTCGGCTTGACGAGCAGCACGGCGATCAGGATCACGAACGCCATCGCCGACGACAGCCCGGTCATCGACGAGGGGAGAAACGCCGTCGAGACCGCCAACACGAGGCCGATGACGTACGCCCCGAGAATCGCGCCGTAGGGGCTTCCCGCCCCGCCGAGGATGGCGGCCGAGAGTATCTGCAGGATGTGGCTGTACCCCGTGTCGGCGCTGACGTTCGTCTGGACGGCCATCAGGACGCCCGCGAGTCCGGCGAGGACGCCGGCGAGTATCCAGACGCTGTCGCGGATCAGCTGGGTGTCGATGCCTCGAACGCGCGCCAGGCTTTCGTCGTCACCCATCGCGCGCATCGCGATCCCCACGTCAGTTCGGGTCAACAGGAGGTGAACGGCGGCGAACACGGCCGCCGCGGAGCCGATGACGATCAGGTGTTCGGAGGTGACGAAGAAGCCGCCGAGGAGGTCGACGGGCCCGATCGGGATGTCGGGGAGCGCGTCGAACCGGAACGTCGACGTGTCCGTCTCGAAGTAGCGGGCGCTCCGGCCGCCGACGAGGCGGATCCCGTTCCGGAGTGCGATCCCGAGCCCGATCGACGTCAACAGCATCGGCACCGGCCCGGTCTGATTGATCGGGGTGAAGAACCCCCTCGCGAGGACGATACTGACGACCCCGCCGCCGATCATCGCGGCGACGACCGCGACCGGAAGCGGACCGGGGAGAGTGTTCGCGGCGAGGAAGCCGATGAAGGCACCCAGCGAGATGTACTCCCCGTACGCGAAGTTGATCATGTTCACGATCCCGTAGATCAGCGTGAACCCGATCGCGGCGATCGCGATGTACGACCCCGTGACCAGCCCGAAGACGAGTTCCTGAAGCAACCCCATCGCGTTCAGTAGTCGCCTTCCGCGACGTACTCTCTGACGTCTTCGGCCGGGACTTCGGTCGTCTCGGTGAAGCCGCCGGATTCGGCGGTGCTAATCGTGACGCTCCCGAAGACGTTGCCGTGCTCGGTGAAGTTGACGGGCGTCGCGGCGCCCTCGTAGGTGATCTCTGCGCCGTTGGCGAGCGCTTCCTTCCCCTCCGCGAAGGTGCTGACGACCGTCCCTTCGCCGCGGCTCACGGGACCGAGGTTGCGTTGGATCGCCTCGGGGCTCGCCTCGCCGGCGCGTTCGATCGCCAGCGCGGTCACCTGAACGGCGTCCCACGACGGGGGCGTCCAGCCGTTGATCTCCGCGTCGCCGTGCTCCGTGTAGACGCTCTCGAACGCGTCGTAGCTGGGGCCCGACCGACCGGGCGAGGCGACCCACGCGCCGTGGAGATCGCTCCCGACCTGGTCGATCACCGCCTGCTGTGCCAAGGTGTCCGAGAGGATCGGCTGACGGCCGTAGCCGCCGTCGGACCAGTCGCTGAGAGCCGTGATCGCCGACTCCTGTGGCATGCTGACGAGGAAGGCGTCGAAGTCGGCGTCGAAGAGCCGGCTGAGCGCCGACTGGTAGCTCGAGCTCCCCAGTTCGACTTCCACGCGCTCGGCGACGGTCCCCCCGTTCTCCTCGTAGACGGAGAGGAACCCCTCGACGTAGCTCCGCTCACCCTCGGTGTTCCCGTTGATGACCCCGAGCGTGTCGTACCCCTCTTCGAGCGCGTACACGGCGCTCCCGGCGGTGTGAACGGTGTCGCCGACGACGGTCCGCCACACCCACTCGTCGTCGCTCACGTCGCCGGCAGTTCCCTTGTCGCCGCCCCGGGTGTCGAGGAACGTCGAGCCCGGCCAGGGCGTGACGACCGGGGTCTGGAGGTCTTGGAGGAAATCCCACAGCGGGTTGATCTCACTCGAGAAGAGGCCGACGATCGCCGCGGCGTCGTCGTTTTCGACCAGCTGCGTCGCGACGGTCCGCGCCTCTTGCGGGTCGACGCCGGTGTCCCGGCGAACCAGTTCCAGCTCCGCGCCGAGCACGCCGCCCGCGTCGTTGATGTGGCTGACCGCGGCGTCGGCCGCCTGCGAGACGCCGGGCTGCAGGAAGTCGAACGAGCCGGTCAACGCTCCCGGCTGTCCGAACACGATCGTGTCCTGGCTCCCGCCGTCGCCGCCGTCGCTCCCGTCGTCGGTGCCGCTATCGCCCCCGCTTCCGTCTCCGCCGTCACCGCCATCTCCGCCGCCGCCGAAACCCACACAGCCAGACAGTCCGACAACGCCGCCGCCACCGGCGGCAGCCAAAAATGCACGACGATTCACACGGTCAGTAATATCGGATGACATTCCGATTCCGGATCCCGTACAGTACATAATAAACGGTGGGGTGACCATGGTCGGATGGGCGCGAGGAAGCGGCTGAATGGACACGAAACGGCCGCAAATTGTATGATTAAGTATGTTTTTAGAACAACAACTCTACAATTGGGCACTACGATCCGGCTCGTCGTTTCGCCCCGGTTCCGCGGAGTTCAAACGGCCGTCGGACACGGTCTCCTCGTCGCGTCGGCCGCCTGGCGCCGCGGCGCTGGCGTCGGTCGGGCTACAGCGACACCTCGGTGCCGTCGCCCGCCTCGACCGCCCGCCGGTAGACCGTTTCGCCCGCCGCGGCGTCCAGCGTCGCGGATCCGACGCTCGCGACGACCAGTATCCCGTCGTCCGATTCCCGAGCGTACCCGTCGGCGAGCGGGACACCGAGCTCGACCAGATCGTCGGCGTCGAGGTCGCTCGCGAGGAGGTCGCCGGTCTCGGCGACCTCCTCGGGCACGTCGGCGAACGCCTGCTCTGCGCGTTCGAAGACGCGGGGGTCGAGCTCCTGCATGTCCGCCGTGAACGCCCCGACGGCGACGACGAGGGTCCCCGCGCCGAGCGCGTCGGGCGGGAAGACGGGGTCGCTCGCGGTCGTCGCCGTCACGACCACGTCGGCCCCCTCGACGGCCTTCCGTGGCGTGTCGACCGCGCGCGCCGGGAGTCCCGCTTCGGTCAGGTCCGCCGCGCACGCCTCCCGCGAGTCGCTCGGCGAGTGGATCCGCACGTCCGAGAGCGTCGCGACGGTCGCGATCGCCCGGCTCTGCCAGCGCGCCTGTTCGCCCGCACCCACGACCCCGAGCGTGAGTCCCTCGCCGTTCGGCTCCGGGGCCAACGCCCGAACCGAAACGGCCCCGATACAGCCGGTTCGGGCGTTCGTGATCGTCGTCCCCGCCATGAACGCCTTCGGGAGCCCGGTCCGGGCCTCCGTGAGCACGATCTGCGCGTTGATCGTCGGGAGGTCTCGCGTCGCGTTTTCCTCGTGCACGCCGACGAGCTTCGTCGCGTAGTGGTCCGCGCCGTGGACGTACGCCGGCATCGCGATCCCGGTTCCGATCGGGTCGTCGCCGTCGAGGCCGGCGCCGACCGGGAAATGCGGTCGATGCGGCCGTTCGACCTCGCCGGCGGCCTGTTTGATCAACGCGTCGTCCACCACGTCGACGAGCCCCGCCAGATCGAGGGCTCGGTCGACCGCCTCCGCGGAGAGTACGAGCACCATATCTGGGCCTCGCCCGCCGGCGACTTAGCCTGATCGTCAGCCGGCCGCTCGGCGTGGCCCCCGGACCGGCGGTGTGCGTCCCCCGGTCCGACGGCGTGCGTCCCCAGACTAACGACGCGAGCGCCGCGGCGGCCGATCGGCGTTGTACGTTTATACCCGGGGAGCGATCGGGAGCTATGGACGCACTCGTCGTCGGCGGCGGAGTCGTCGGGCTCTCGACCGCGTACTCGTTGGCCGACCGCGGCGCGGACGTGACGCTCGCCGAGAAGGGCTCCCTCGGCGCCGGCAGCACCGCTCGCGCGGCCGGCGGGATCCGGTCGCAGTTCTCCTCGCGCGTGAACGTCGAGCTCTCGCTCGCCAGCAAGGAGGTGTGGAACTCCTTCGACGAGCGGTTCGGCGTGGACATCGGGCTCCGGAAGAACGGCTACCTGTTCCTCGCCCGGACGGCGGACGCCGCCGAGCAGTTCCGCCAAAACGTCGAGCTACAGCGCAACCTCGGCGCGGAGAGCGAGCTGCTCACGCCCGCGGAGGCGACGGAGCACTGTCCGGGCCTCGACCCGGAGCCGTTCGTCGCGGCGACGTACAACCCCGACGACGGGATCGCCGACCCGAACCTCGCCGTCCAGGGATACGCCGAGGCGGCCCGCGAGTCGGGCGTCGACATCCGGACGAAGACCGCCGTCACGGAGCTCCACCACGAGGGCGACCGCGTCGTCGGCGCGGACCTCCGAGCGGTCGGCACGGGATCGTCCGAGCCGTCCGAGCGGCGCGAGGTCGACTGCGTCGTCAACGTCGCGGGCGCGTGGGCCCCCGCGATCGCCGAGATGGCCGGCGTCGACCTCCCGATCGCGCCTCGGCGCCGGCAGATCGCCGTGGTCGACCCGACCCCGCCGGTCCCCGAGTCGGCCCCGCTGACGATCGACCTCGAAACCGGGTCGTACTTCCGCCCCGAGCGGGATGGAGTGGCGCTCGTCGGCGGCCACTTCGGCGACACCGACCCCGACCAGGACCCGGACGCCTACGACGAGGGGATGGACATCGCGTGGGCGGCGCGCGCCGTCGAGCGCGCCGCCGAGTACACCGCGTATTTCGGGCCCGACACGCGGATCAAGCGCGGCTGGGCCGGACTGTACGCGGTCACGCCCGATCACCACCCGATCGTCGAGGAGACGATTCCCGGCCTGGTGACCGTCGCCGGCTTCTCGGGCCACGGGTTCCAGCACGCGCCGGCCGCCGGGCGGATCGGCGCCGATCTCGCCGCCGACGGGGAGACGGATCTGCTCGACATCTCGCCGCTCTCGGGCGACCGGTTCGAACGCGGCGAGACGCACTCCGAGCACAGCGTCGCCTGAACGGTCGCGGGCCCGATCGAGCGGGGACGGGCCGAGCGTCTCGGCGGCGCGCTAGGCCTCGTCCGCCGCAGACACCCGGACCACCTGCTTGCCGATGTTGTCGCCGGCGAAGAGCCCGAGGAAGGCGTCGGGGGCGTTCTCCAACCCCTCGACGACCGTCTCCCGGTGTTGCAGCTCGCCGCTCGCGACCCAGCGCCCGAGCCGCTCGCTCGCCTCGCCGAACCGTGTCGCGAAGTCGCCGACGAGCAGCCCCTGGATTTTGGCTCGCACCGGGATCACCGCCGGGAGCTTCCGCGGCCCCGTCGGGACCGTCTCGTCGTTGTAGTGGGCGATCTGGCCGCAGACCGCGACCCGCGCGTCGAGGTTCAGTTTAGTGAACACGGCGTCCGTGATGGGGCCGCCGACGTTGTCGAAGTACACGTCTACGCCGTCGGGTGCGGCGTCGTCGAGCGCGTCGCGGTAGTCGTCGGCGGTCTTGTAGTTGATCGCGGCGTCGAAGCCCAACTCGTCGGTGAGCCACTCCGTCTTCTCGTCGCTGCCGGCGAAGCCGACGACGCGGCAGCCGTTGCGCTTCGCGATCTGGCCGACGACCGAGCCGACCGCGCCCGCGGCGCCCGAGACCACGACCGTGTCGCCGGGCTTCGGCTCGCCGACCTCCAGCAGGCCGAAGTAGGCCGTCCGGCCGGGCATCCCGAGCACGCCGAGATACGCCTCCGGATCGGCGACCGACGGATCGACCGGCGCGACGTCGTCGGCGTCGAGCGTCGCGTAGTCGGCCCATCGCCCCTCGCCCGTCACGAGGTCGCCTTCGGCGTAGGCGTCGCTCTCGCTCTCGACCACTTCGCCGACGACACCGCCTTTGAGCGCGTCGCCCACGTCCCACGGCTCCGCGTACGACTCGGCGTCGCGCATCCGACCGCGCATGTACGGATCGACCGAGAGATATCGCGTTCGGACGAGGAGTTCGCCCGGAGCGGGAGCGGGCACGTCCGTCTCCCGCAGTTCGAAGCTGTCCATGTCGGGTTCGCCGTCGGGGCGCTCGGCGAGTAGCCACTCGCGGTTGGTGTTCGTCACGGTCGCCGTTGTCGACTGCAACTCAATAGCGTTTGGACACCAGCAGCCGCCTCGGGAATCGCAAGCCGAAGCCGGAGTCTCGGGGGATTTCGGCGCCGCGGACCTCACTCCCCGTCCAGCGGAAACACCACCCGACCGTCGTCACGCCGGCTCTCGGTGTCGAACGCCGCGGAGCGCTCCGCGATGGTCTCGCTCACCCACTCGGCAACGTCGTCGTCCGCCATCGTCGCCGCCTCGTCGACGATCGCGGTCGGCTCGGCGATCAGCTCGTCGGGGTCGCCGTCGCGCACGACCAGTTCGAAGAGCGCGGTCCGCTTGTTGCGGACGCCTTGGCGGTCCTGATAGCTGATGTAGTCGTCGACGAAGTCCGCCGCGTCGTAGATGATCGGGCGCCCCTCGTACACCTCGACGCCCTGGAGGACGTGGGCGCTGTGTCCGTGGACCACGTCGACGCCCTGATCGACCAGCCAGCGACCGAACCGCTCGTGGACCGGTCGCGGCTCAGTCTCCCAGTTCGGCCCCCAATGAAGCGACGCGACGACGAGGTCCGGTTCGTGGTCGGCCGCCCGGTCGAGGATTCCCTCGACGAGCGAGCGCGTCGCGGGCCTCGCCGGATCGAGCGTCGCGAAGGCGGTCCCCGGCGCCGACTCCGAGGCCGCGAACTCCTCAGCCTGATCGGTGAGACCGAACGCCGCGACGGTCAGGCCGTCGGCCTCGAACGCGGCGGGTTCGAGCGCCGCGTCCCGATCCGTACCGGCGCCGGCGTGCGCGATTCCCGCGTCGGTCAGGTGGGAGCCGGTGTCCCGGAGCGCGGGTTCGCTGTAGTCGAGGATGTGGTTGTTCGCGAGCGAGACGAACGAGGCGCCCGCGGCCTCCAACGCCGGGACGGCGAAGGCGGGGTCGGCCCGGAAGTAGTACCCCTTATCCGGCCAGCGCGTCCCGCGATCGGAGATGCAACACTCCAGATTTCCGATCAGCCCGTCGAGCTCCTGCAATCGCGAGAGCGTCGACCCCCAGACCTTCTCCGGGTCGTCGTCGGTCCACCGCTCGTTGACGCTCCGGCCGAGCATCAGATCGCCGACGAAGCCGAGCCTCGTCTCGGCGCTCTCGTCCGTGTCGTCGGCGTCGACGCCGTCGTCGCCACTCGCGTCTGCGTCGCTGTCGGCCGTATCGGCGTCGTCGCCGCCCGATTCGGCGCTCCCGTCTCCTGCTGTTGGCGCCGAGCCGGTACATCCGGCGAGTCCGGTGACGCCAGCGATGCCCGATGCCAACAGAGTCCGGCGCGTCTGCATCGGCCACCCTTTCTTCGGGCGGCGATTTTAACCCACCGGAGCTGACGAGCACATCTGAAACAGCCAGTCGACAGAGAGTGCGATCTGAGCTGACAAGAACGACGGGTAACGATTGTGTCTCTTGTTAGCACAAACGGTGGCGATGCCGTGGTACAAGCGTCGGGGTTAAATCACTGAGTCACGTTCTTTAGATGATGTCTGAAACTGATACGGTAGACACAAGTGCGTCGTCACTTGCTGGTCGCCTTCTTTTTGGAAGTGGGCTTGCAGTACTGGCGCTTCGGAACTTCGAAGATATTGATGGTCGCATCGCGTACGCGGACGCCAAGGGTGTCCCGTTCGCAGAGAAGTCGGTTCCCGCAGCCAGTGCTCTCCTCCTCGGTGGCGGCCTCGGTATGGCGACTCGGAAGTTACCTAAGCTCTCGGCGGCCAGTGTCGCAGCGTTCTTCATTGGCGTCACTCCCGTGATGCACGATTTCTGGGCCGCCGACGATGAGGCGCGCGGTGAGGAACTGACCTCGTTTTTACAGAACCTCACGCTTCTTGGCGCAGCGATCGCATTCTTCCAGCGCGAAAGCCAGAACTAATGCCTGAACAGCGTTCTTGATGAGCGATCTGCACTGAGAAATTGCGGATTTGACACCCTCCTCGTGCTGAAGCAGAGGATTCCTACAGCACCGCACCGCTGAGGTGGGATCTTGTGAGTTATCTTTCGGCGAGGACAGGTCTGGCGTAGTCCGAGGACCAGCCGTCTAAAGACAATTGACATCCTCCCCGCGCTGAAGCGCGAGGATTCCCACGGCACCGCGCCGCTGAGTTGGGATATTGTGGTTTACGATGTGGCCTGTTCTTGAGGCGCGAATGCGCCAGTTTCCTTGTCAAACAGGAACGTCGATGGCTGTGCCAACCAGCCGTTACTCCTATTCACCGAGAGATTCGGTGAACTCGGAGATACTTTTTGTCGAATGTTCTCGGCTCCGTTCACGTCCGCGTTCGCCGTCGTTCCGCACTCGTCGCACACGTACAACCCACGCTCGACGCGGTTTGCATCGCACTTGCGACTACAGCACGAACACGATTTCGACGTATTGCGCTCAGACACCTCCTCGACGGTGATGTCTTCCATCTCGGCCTTGTAGGTGAGTAGCTCCGTGAAGCGGTCGAACGCCCACGAGTGAAGATCGAGGTTACCCTGCTTGCCCCAGTTCTTCGACTCACCGTCCTCGTCGTCCTTACGGATGCCAGAGAGGTCGCCTATCACTATCGTGCCGACATCTTCCTCAACACACCGCTCGACGATGTGTTTCGAGAGCGTGTGGAAGTAGTGCGTGCGCCGACTCGATTTCTTCTGATTCAGCCGTGTAGCCTGCTCAGAGTTTGAATCGTCACACCGCGCAAGCCGCTTGCTGAAGTAGTAGTCATCCTGCTTCAGACAGTTGAGCGGATACAGCTCGCTGTGACCGTTCTCGTAGGCGAGCGCGGCGAAGTTGTTGATCCCGAGATCAATGCCAACCGTCTTTTCGCCGGGCGACTCAGATACTTCAATTTCAACCTTACAGACGAAGTGGAGTTCCCACTCGTTGCCTGCCCACACTGCCTTCACTTGTTGGACGTTCTCCACGGTGGAGAGATCAACGTCGGGTCGCGTCTGGTATGTACAGAGGATGAAGTCCGCCCAATACTCTTTGAGGTTCGAGCCTTTGGAGAGTCGGACGCGGTTGTACTGGGTATCGAGTTTGAAGCCAGCGGCTTTGAACGTGACCGTGCTTCGCGGGTGTTCGTCGCCGTGTTTGCGGTAGCCGGGCGGGTTCGCTCTCGCATCTCCGTTACGTCGTTTACCGTACCAGCCGTTGAACGCCTCAGCGAGTTCTTGAAGGACTCGCTGACTTGACTGCGAATGCAGGTCATCGTAGCGTTCGTGGCTCTTGAGGTACGCGGTGAGTTCGTTGTGGTTTGGAATGTGACCGGTTTCGTCCCAAATCCGGCTGCACGTCCACCGCCCGACGTTCCAAAGTTTCGAGGCTGCGAACCCGAGGGCATCAAGATCGTCAGACACCCGAGACTGATTCCGAATGGAAGCAGTATAGGTGCGTGTGACGACCTGTTTTGCCATACGTAACCTATGACAGCAATCCTACTTAATAGTAACCATTCAGATGGTGTGGAATATCCAACCATGCCTTCGAGCGGTGGGCTGTGGAGGAGTTGTCGGATTCATCCCCGCGCTGAAGCGCGAGGCTTTCTCCTTGATTCTCCGTAAGACACCTGAGAGAACAAGCCCGACTGACCTACCAGCGAGCACCACTATCGGGCTGAGACAAGTGTAATTTCCGCTGACGACGCCACGGCTGGATTTCCCACCGATTCACCGCTAGTATTAATCCCTGCGACCAATAGTGTGTAACACAGATGAAGACCACACGGCACGCGACCTACAACCTCAACTACCACATAGTGTGGTTGCCGAAGTACCGCAACTCGGTACTCGTCAACGAGGTCGCAGACCGTGTGCGAACCATCCTCCACGAAATAGCCGACGACAAGGGCCTCGAAATACTCGACCTCACCGTTCAGCCCGATCACGTTCACCTATTCGCCAGTAGCCCGCCGAAGCACGCACCATCCCTTTTACCCAACTGGTTCAAAGGTATCAGTTCTCGGAAGTACAACCACCGCTACGCCGACCACGACGGCGAGAAAATCGGATGGGAGAGAGGCTATTACGCAGGAACAGCAGGGCACGTATCGAGCGAGACGGTCAAGAGCTACATCCAGCGCCACGAGGAGGACGAGTCGTGACCGAACTCACGAAGACGTTGGAACTGAAACTGGTCGCCCCGAACGCGCACAAACAGAGGAAACTTTGTGAGACGCGCGAGGCGTACCAGCAGGCGCTTCACGAGGCCTTCGACGCCCGATGTACCACACAGACCGAAGCGAACGACATTGTGGTCAACTACGACCTGGGTGGGTACGCGAAGAACGCACTCAAGAAGTACGTCCCGCAACTCACGACGACCTACAACGCGGGCGAACTTCACGACGATCACCCTGTTCGGTTCACCAACGACGGACTACGGCTCGACCACAAGTCCGAGAACGCGATTGAGTGGTACGTCAAAATCCCGCACCACGAGGGCTACCACCTCTGGATGCCAGCACAACCGAATCCCGACCAACGGGACTGGTTAGAAGCGTTGAACGCGGGAGATGCGGAAATGGGCGAGAGTCGGCTGTTCGAGCGGGACGGAACGTGGTTCCTCCACGTCACCGCCACCCGCGACGTGGAGGGAGGTTCCGAGGTGTCCGGCGAAGAACGGACACCCATCGGTGTCGATATTGGGGAAGCGTCACTCGCCACGGTGTGTCACCGTGACGACCGCGGTTCTCCGACCGCTCCTGAACTATGGGCCGACGAAGGGAAGTCGGTTCGTCAGCTCCGTAAGAGCTACTTTACCGCCACGAAACGGCTCCAGACGCGCGGAAGCGAACGTATCGCGGAGTCCTTCGGTGACGACCTGTGGAACCAGATAGACGATATATTCCATCGCGTCACCCGCGACGTCGTGGAGTACGCCGAGTCCGTCGAGGATCCCGTTCTCGTTCTAGAAGACCTGACGTACATCCGGGAGTCGATGGACTACGGCGTGTATATGAACCGCCGTCTCCACGGCTGGGGGTTCGCCAAACTCCACGCGCAGATACGCTACAAGGCCGTCGAAAAAGGGATTCCTGTCGAGACGGTGAATCCGCGCAACACCCCGAAGGAGTGCCACGCGTGCGGTGAGGTAGGGTATCGTCCACGACAGGCGACGTTCAAATGCACGAACGACACGTGTTGGATGGGGGAGTACCAAGCGGACGTGAACGGCGCGATAAACATCGCAGACCGCTACCTCAGAGGAGAGAGTCGGTCCAGAGAATACGAGACCGACGATGACTCGGCTGAGGATGGGGCGCGTTTGACCGCGCCACAAGACAGCCAAGCCGATGCTGAGACCCAGCAGGCGACGCGTGGAACGTATGCGTCTTGAAACCGTAGGGTTGGGCGAACGCTCAGCCTGAAATCCCGTGGTGGGATTCCCGCGTCTTCAGGCGCGGGAGGTGGTCAAGTCCGTAGGATGCCTACCAGCTCCCCGCTCGACTGCTGCATTTCGGATCTGCAGTCAGTACTCGATCGCCGCGGAGTACCGGTTCAACACGAGCACCGCCGCCGCACCGACCGCGGCCGCGAGCGCGAATCTGGGGGCCGCCGCCGCCCACGTCTCACCGCTCTCGGCCAGTCGGATCGACACCTCGACGACGGGCGCCCGGAGCGCGCCGACGATCAGGCTGACGAGGAAAGCGAGGGTCGCGGCGCGAGCGCGTGCGAGCGCGTACTTCACGGCGTGTGCGATCGTGAACACGCCGACGACGCCGCCCCCCAGGAACGCTACGACCGTCGGCAGCGTCTCGACGAGCGCGTCGAACCCGTTCCCCAGCGCGAACGCCACGACTCCGTCGATCGCCCGGCTTACCGTCCCCGACATGTACTCGTACTGGCCGAGGACGACGAGCAGCAGCGAGCCGGAGACGCCCGGGAGGATCATCGCGCTGACCGCGACCGCGCCGGCGACGAACACGACCGGCAGCGAGCTTTCGAGCGCGGTCGAGGCGTACCCCGACGCGAGGAAGGCGACGAAGAATCCACTGAGTGCGGCCGCCTTTCGGCGGGGTGTGTTGAGCTCGACATCGCCCAGCAAGACCGCCGCGCTCGCGGCGATCAGCCCGAAGAAGAAGCCATACGTGGCGACCGGTTGTGTCGTGAGCAGGTAGTTAACTGCGCTCAGGACGGTGATGACCGCCGTGGCGATTCCGGCTCCGAGTACGACCAGAAAGGCGCCGTCGATCTCGTGAAACGCCGCGCGCGCGTCAGGGATATTGGCTGGTCGGACGCCCGCGAGCACGCGCCGAATCCGCGACGGATCGATCGCGGTGACCGCCGCGATCAGTCGCTCGTAGATGCCGACGATCAGCGCAATGGTGCCGCCGGAGACACCGGGGACAGCATCGGCACTGCCCATCGCAATGCCTTTGAGATACAACACTGCCCAGTTCCGGCGATCACTCATCTGTTGAGTCGTGCCGAACGCGATCAGACGACGAGATACTCCGCTGGTTCATTCGGAATACATAAAATGGGTGGTCACCCGATGGGTGGACCAGTGTTACGTCGCGGCGAGCGTGGGAGCGAGGGACGCGTCGACGGCACGCGCGTCGGCCACCGTCACTGCGGTCGTTGTGTTCGTGTCGTCGGTGGTCTCATCGCCACTGGTACCGTCTGTGGTGTCGTTGCTACTGTCATCGCTGCCGTCTGCTCCGTCGCTGCCGTCGCTTCCGTCACCAAGCGTCGTCTCTTCGAGTTCGACCGTGGCGGCCGCGTCGTCAGCGCCGACGACCTGTGCTTCGGTCACGTTCACCGTGCCCGTGAGTGCGCTCGCGGTGCCGTTCTCGATCGACAGGCCGGTTGAGAGCTGGTACGGTCCAGTCGCACGAACGCTCGTGTTCGTGTACCCGTTTTCGGGGCCGAACTCGTCGTAACCCGTCGTCGAGTACGGCACCGTCAACTCGAAATTCCCGTTGGAGTCAGCCTCGGTATACTGCGTGTAGGTGAACGTCTGGCCGGACGACTTGGCCATCTCGACGGTCGCTCTCACTTCTTGATCGGGCTCTGCGCCCGAGCCTTCGATCGTCGCGCCGGGGACGCGTTCGAACGTCTTCACCCAGTCATCTTGGAACGCTTGCAGCGCGCTCTCGCCGAGAACCTCTTGGAAGTTAATTCCGAGCTGCTGGAGCACGCGCACCTGTAGCGCCGAGGGTGACTGCCCACGCGACTGACTGGCGTGGACGAGCCGGTGGTGTTCGAGTGCTGCGACGCGTTCAGAGGGCAGACTGCCGATCCCGCCCACCTGTGCGCTCCCGTCTTCTTCGACGAACGTGCGGGCTTCCTCCATCGTGTCGAACTGGCGCACCACTGCGGAGGTGTTTCTCGGGGCCACGCTGATATCGATCTGCTCACCGTTTGCGGCCTGAGCGGCCTGCTGGTTCCAGTCAACAACGACGGGGCGGGGTTCGACGGCGCTGCCGTGATGTTCATACAGGCGGATCATCTGACTCTCGTGATACCGCTGCGTGTTCACCTGCAGCAGCGTCCGGAACCCGCCCTGCTCGGTCTGCTGGTAGAGCACGCGGTTGAAATCACTTCTCGTCACGTTACCATCGTAGAACGTGACCGGAGCGTTGAACTTGGAGTTCGGCGAGGCCATCTGCCGGTCGACCATTACGTACCGGGTATTCTCGCCTTCTGTGCTCTGGCTTGCGAGGACTTCACGGGACTGTTCCTCGCTTGGTGCGAGCAGATAGTCGGCCGCGTCGCCCGCGTTCTGTTGGAACGGGTTCGCGTTCGGGATGCGCTCGGCGCGCGTGGTGATCCAGTGACCGTAGTCCCACCACGACTGCACGCCATACGCGCCTTCCGGGTATTCGAAGTCGCCGTCAGCCGGCCGCTCATAGGTGCCGTACAGCTCCATCGGGTTGTCCGCGCCTTCCAGTTCGCCCGGTGTGGGCGTCTCGTCGTTCATCCACTGGAGGCTGCTATCCCACTGCGTGACGCTGCCGGGTCCGGTGTTCGCGCCGGCGGCCCAGACGGGAGTAGCCATCGCAACCAGCGGGACGATCAAGACGACGACGAGTACGATCGCACCCATCGCCTGCCACCCCTCGACGTTGCGGATATCGTTGATCGACCGAAGACTGATCGCGTTGAGTCCGACCTGTAGGAAGTACGCCGCGCCGACCGCGACGATCACTGCGAGGTAGTAGTTGAATCGCGTCTGTGTGAATGCGGCACTCCCAATGAACGCCGCCCACACGACGAAGTAGAGCTCTTCGGTGTCGTATTCGACGAGGAACGTCGCGCCGACGAGGAAGACGGCTGCGATGACGAGCCCGACTACCTGCCAGCTCACACCGACGACGCCGCCAACTGTGTCGTACAGTTGGGGAACGGCGTAGACGGTACCAACCACGGCGAGTGCGGTCGGGATGTAGAGGGTGTGATTGATGTTCTTGGAACGGTAGAGGGGACGGGCGATGATTATGAGGACGGCAGCGAGAGCGAGGAAGAACGCGAGGCCGTATTGGGAGAGCACGAAGTCAGCGAAGGTGTTGTTCTGGAGCGGAGGCTGCCCTTCACCAATTGTCTGGAACGTGGCACGGGCGCTGAAGCCGACGAAGTTCAGGAGATTACTGGTGAGTGTCCGCCAGAGCGACGGGAGTGCGAGCCAGATGACTCCCGCAGATGCGAGGATGAGGCCGCCGACAGCTGGGGGGTAGGTCGGTGTTTCGAGATTGCGACCTTCCCACTGGCGAGCGAGCCACGCGAGAAAGACTGCGCCGACAGCGACACCGAGCGGCAGGACGACCTGCGTGAGCGAGTAGCTGGTAATGCCAAACGAGAAGTTATCAAGCGGGATCACTTGCATGAGCCCGGCCACACCCATCGACACTGCACCGGCAAATGCGATCGGTTCAGGAGACGTGTCGTGGTACACGTCGCTGGTGATTTTCACAGCAAGGAAGACGCCAGTGAACCCAACCATGAGGACGCCAGGCTGCCACGTCCACATGTAGAGACCGAGTGCAACACCCGCGGCTGCAGCGTACGCAGCCGGCCGCTTGAGTGTCTCCCAGTCACGATCAACGACGAGTTCCCACACAGGTGCCTCCCGTTCGGCGACCGCGATGGCGACGAGGAATGCGAGAACGGCGAGACTCTGGAACAGAACTTCAGCCGCGCTGTGATCGGGGAAGCCGACGAGACTGTAGCTGAAGAACGTGCCCGGGAGGAGCGCAAGAACCACAACCGCCGCGACCGCGGCAAACCGCTCGACGAACCGACGCGCGATGAAGTAGGTCGGAATCGCGACGAGCGTGCCGGCGATGGGTGCCATGATGAGCATCACTTCTTCGGTGCTGCCCATGATCGGGCGGGCGATCCAGACGCTGACGGCCATGATGTGGTCCCACAGCGTGCCGAACTGGCCGGCCGACCGGCCGACTGGGAAACCGGTCCACACGTCGAACGGAAGGGTGTTCGGCCAGTTTTCAAGCAGATAACTTGTCTCCCGGAAGTGGTACCACGCGTCGTTACCGCGGAAGTACACCTCACCGTTTCGGATGAAGTTCCCGTACGATTGAAGTCGCGTCCATAACATGAACACCACGGCCGCCAAAAGCAGCGGGACGTGGTACCACCGTTGGAGGATGTCAAGGGGCGATCCGTTGTCCCCTTTGGCGGTGCTAGTTTGCTGGCTCATTACACGATGTCACTCGCAAAACCTCCATAAGGCTTGTTATATACTGCCCAGAATTGGGTTCAGAATCCTTATTGATCCGGGCGAGAAACCCGGCGCTAATGAAGGTCTCCGTTGTCGTCTGTACCTATACGATGGACCGCTATGACGTCTTCACGGAGGCCGTCGAAAGCGCACTTGCACAGACGTATGACCCGATCGAGGTCGTGCTCGTGATCGACGGCAATCCTCAGGTGTACGAACGTACGGTTGACGACTACGGTAATCGTGAAAATGTCGTGATTTCTGATAACGGTGAGAATCAAGGCATCTCCTACAGCCGGACGCGAGGTGCGGAGCTGGCGTCCGGAGAGATTGTAGCGTTCATCGACGACGACGGGGTGGCTGAAGCCGACTGGATCACAAACCTTGTCGAGGTCTATGAGGAGACAGACGCGATCGCGGTCGGCGGCGATGTGCGCCCGAACTGGCAGGGCGAGCGGCCGGACTTCTTCCCGGAGGAGTTCTACTGGCTCGTCGGCTGCGTCGAACCGGACTTCGCCGAGGACGGCGAGGAGGTCCGGAATACGTACGGATCGAACATCTCGTACAGGCGAGAGGCGTTTCTAGAAGTCGGCGGCTACGACCCGAACACGGGTCGGAAGGGCGACAAGCATCTGCAGGCGCACGAAGCTCCCGTGGGAATTCGGCTGCTGGAGGAATTCGGACAGGGGATGGTGTACACCGAGGACGCTGTCGTGCACCACACGCTGTTCGAGTACCGCGGGGAGTTCCGGTGGCTGCTGTTCCGGTCGTTCTGGCAGGGGTACTCCAAGCGCGTGATGGATCTGCTGTACCCGGACGCACCCGACGCGAAAGGCGATTACCTCAAGTGGTTGCTGACCGATCGGATGCCCAGACGGGTAGAGGGACTGATTAGGTCGCCGTCAGCGGCCGCGCTGACACAGCTCGGGGCGGTTGGAGCGTTTACTGTAGCTGTCGGGTTGGGTTATCTGTACGCCATGGCGACGCCCGATTTGGTGGAGAAGGCGAATCAGTAGCTAACTCGCGAGACGTTGTGGAGTATCTTCGATCAGCGATACCCGAGGTCACG
The DNA here is from genome assembly GCF_052439115.2 of Halorubrum sp. FL23. Classification (NCBI taxonomy): domain Archaea; kingdom Methanobacteriati; phylum Methanobacteriota; class Halobacteria; order Halobacteriales; family Haloferacaceae; genus Halorubrum; species Halorubrum sp. FL23. The sequence continues at coordinate 2,604 of NZ_JBQVRO020000001.1, read as the reverse complement.
GAGATGTTCTGTAACGTCGGTTTCGACAGAGTCGGATTCAAGTTCGATATCGGGCTCTCGCGTGTGTTCGTCTTTTGCGGTGGTCTCAACCCACGGGACCTTTCGAACTACCGGATGAGGGAATCCCTCAGGATGTCCATACGCTTTCCACTCGCCGAAGGCTTCGCCATGATCAGACGTGATGACGACCTTTTCGGCGTCGATATTCTCTAAGAGCTCCTCGACATCGTCAAGTACCCACCGGAGCGTCTCCTTGTACGCGTCGTAGACTTCGTCGCGTGACGAATCTCCCTGTTCAAGGAGTTCATATCCCCGAAGTTCAGTTTCAGTCGGAGCACGCCCTTCACGATACGCAGCTCCAACATACGGAAGGTGCGGTTGCGTGTAATGAGTGATAATTCGATCCGCATTACCGTGCCGCCCTGCTTCGATCGTGTAGTCGGTCATCGGTCTAGGAAGCACCGACCCGTATGTCTCGTCGTGGTTCATCTTCCAGACCTCGATATGAGATTCGAGTATGCTTTCATCCACGACCGACCACGAAGAGAGATCGATAGGTGTCGTGTTGTTTGCTGGTGGGCGACTGCCCTTTGCCAAGACACTGCCACTAAATCCATTTCCTGAGATGTATGTGGTGTCTGCTATCTCTTCGCGCCAAGTGTTTGTGAAAGTGTTTGCCATCCACTCGGCGGACTGACTGCCGACTGACCAGGTACTATCGACACTCTCAATAAAATCATACTCTTCGGCGACTTCGCACAGATTATCTACGCGGCACGCATCAAGGATGACGAGCAGATCCCAGTCAGTCTCGTAGACATTCCGTCCGAATGGCCACCGAGAGGTAACGGCGTACCAAAGCGTGAGATAGAGCGTGAACACAAAGTACAATGGCGCTCGTTTCGGATGCTCGCGGATGTGCTCACGGATCTCCGTGAACCACTCGCGAAAATTCGTCTCCATCACACGCTGGTAGTGAACAGCCTATCAAGAAGGCCGTGGTATCTGTGTCGTTGTTTCGATTCAGAGATAGCCGAGTTCTTCCAGCTGAGACTCTACTGCACCATTGACATCTGTTGTCTCGTTATCGGTATTCACATCATCGATATTTGTCGTGAATGGTGCCTTGGCGTCTGCTGGGACGAGTTCAAAGTCGCTCCCCTGCTTGAGTACGTACTCACCGTTCATACGCTCGTAGTGTTGTGCTTCGCCGTGAGAGTCCCAGACGTATTTGTCACAACCGTCGTTTATGTAGGCACACCGTGACACCCGGTTCCAGTAGTCGAAGTCCTTGTGATTGGTTGGCGGATGCGCCACGCCGAGGCCAGCGACTTCTACGGCGATCGGGGACTCTTTTTCGAACTCGGTCTCAGTAGCGATCGCGGTAACTAGTTTTCCGAGGTCAAGGTGTGAGATTGGAGCAGATTCATCCAGTGATAGGTCAGCATTGACAACTTCGAGCGGAACGTGTACCAGCGCCTCCGACATATCCGGTGTGACGTGACCGAAGCGCCGCTCGTCGGTTGTCTCGCCGAGTTGTTCACCGTGGTCCGCCGTGATAATGACAGCTGTATCATCATCCAAGCGTTCACAGAATTCGGCAACCTGCCGAGTAGTGTATTCGACAGCAGCAGCGTAGAGGTCGCGGTAAGCCGCAATATCTAATTTGTGTTGGTCGAACGTCTGGTCCATGTTCATCGACAAGGCATTGATGTCTGGGCTGCTATTGCGGTGATCGTCCGCTATTAGCGACTGGTCGTATCCATGGACATTCGTTAATGGACCGTGTGCGTCCATAATATTCACGAACACGAAGGTCGGTTGTTCGGACTCGTTCAGCACGTGGCGTGTCCGAGACAGAATTTGCTTGCATCCATCATCGAATGGCTTCGGAAGGGGAAGTTTCTGGAACAGTTTCTCAGTTTGTGACGTAATGCCATTACCGAGGCTCTTCAGAGGGTGGCTGTGCTGTGCACACGACGCTAGGAATTCTAGGTAGCGCGTCCAGCCATCTGTTGAGGATTCGTGCCAAAATTTCGATGGCGACAATCCCTCAGCGTAAGGCATCGAGGGTTCCACGTGATAGAATTCATCGAAGAGCTCGTCAAATCCGAATATCGGACTTACGTACGGGTTCGCACTTACGCCGACACACTGGAAGCCGTCCAGATTAGAAAGGAACGTATCCTCGGGGCCTAGTTTACCAAATGATGGAGTGGCAGAATGAAATCCGTGCTGATGTGGTAGTATCTCTGTGAACATGCTCGCATGGCTCGGGACGCTCCAAGTACTTGCAGTACGACACTCCTCAAAAGAATGGTCTACAAGAGCATCAAGATCATCGGCATGTTGCTTGAAGTAGTCGTATCGGACCGTATCAAGACAGAGGAGCACGACATCTCGGGTCATAGGGCAGTTACTACAAAAAGGAAAAAGAAACCCAGGTATATTATTTACTCGAAGATATTGACGCCCGTATTTCAGGTCTTGTTTCTATTATTAGATTCAATCCGAGCACATAAAAATGGGTCGCGTCGCAAGATCATTTAGAACCAAGCCAACACTCGACGCAACGAAGTAGCAGTTGATACGTCAGAGGAAGGG